>JBJMKM010000047.1:0-13725 GCA_045805825.1 Solirubrobacterales bacterium | reverse complement strand
ATCAAGTTGAGCATGTACGCGGTCGTGAACCCAGCCTCAGGCGAGAAGCTCGAGGAATACCCGGAGATCTCTGACGGCGATCTCGACGCCGCCATCGCCAGGGCCTGGGAGGCGCGTGAGGCGCTCAGCTCACTCTCCGCTGCGGAGCGCGCCGAGAAGATCAAGCACCTCGGCGAGCTCCACCTCGAGCGACGTGAGGAGCTTGCGGCGATCATCTTGAAGGAGATGGGCAAGCCCATGGAGCAGGCCCTCGGCGAGGTCGACTTCTGCGGCGACATCTACGGGTACTACGCCGACCGTGCTGAGGAATTCCTCAAGGACGAGCCGATCGAGCTGCTTGCGGGCGAGGGCACGGCCGTGATCCGCCGCTCGGCGATGGGGCCGCTGCTCGGAATCATGCCCTGGAACTTCCCCTACTACCAGGTAGCCCGCTTCGCGGGACCGAACCTGATCGTCGGCAACCCGATCCTGCTGAAGCCGGCGCCCCAGTGCCCGGAGTCGGGCCAGGCGATCCAGGCGATGTACGACGACGCCGGCATCCCGGAGGGCGCATACCAGACGATCCTCGCGACCCACGAGCAGATCGCCGAGAAGGTGATCCCCGACCCGCGCGTGCGCGGTGTCTCGGTCACCGGCTCCGAGCGAGCGGGCGCCGCCGTCGCCGAGGTCGCCGGACGAAACCTGAAGAAGGTGGTCCTCGAGATGGGAGGCTCCGACCCGTTCATCGTGCTCGCGACCCAGAACCTCGACGAGGTCGTCGACGCCGCGGTGGAGGCGCGCCTCGACAACACGGGCCAGTCGTGTAACGCCGCGAAGCGGTTCATCGTCGTCGACGAGCTCTACGACGACTTCCTCGCGAAGTTCACGGAGAAGATGAAGGAGGTGGAGCCCGGAGATCCGGCCGACGACGCGGCGATGGGACCGCTCTCGTCGTCGACCGCGGCGGAGCGTCTTCAGGACCAGATCGACCGCGCGAAGGCCCAGGGCGCCGAGGTCGTTCTCGAGGGCGACCGGAAGGACAACTTCTTCCGCCCCACGGTCCTCACCGGCATCAGCCCCGAAAATGACGCCTACCGAGAGGAGTTCTTCGGTCCCGTCGCGAGCGTCTACAAGGTCTCGTCCGAGGAGGAGGCGATCCAGGTCGCCAACGACACCCCGTACGGGCTCGGTTCCTACGTCTTCACGACCGACCCCGAGCAGGCCGACCGTGTCGCCAACGACGTCGAGGCCGGCATGGTCTTCGTGAACGGCGTCCTCCTCGATGCCCCCGACCTGCCATTCGGCGGCGTCAAGCGTTCAGGCTTCGGACGCGAGCTCGGCCCGTACGGGATGGACGAGTTCGTCAACAAGAAGCTGATCCGGATCGCGAAGTAGCCGGCGGCGGGCGGAGGGCCCGGGGTTCGCACGCAAGATGTACAGACACGTGGTGTCCGTACATCTCGCTTCATGCGAATCCCGTCCCCTCCGCCCACCGCTTGGTTAATGGAGGTCCGCCTCGAGGAGCTGGCCGGCAGCGCGCTCCCCGCTTCGGATCGCTCCCTCCATCAGCCCATGCCAGTCGCCCGCGGTGTGCTCGCCGGCAAAGAAGAGCGGCCCGATCGGAGTCGAAAGGTCGGCGTCTCGGAGGGGTGAGGAGACGCTCCGGGCCGAGTAGGAGCCACGAACCCATGGGTCGTCGTGCCAGGTGGAGAGCAGTGCCATCTCGGGATCCAGCTCCAGATCGGGACGTAGCCCACCGAGCTCCTCGATCCAACCCTCGAGGCTCTCCGGATTGGCGAGCGCCCGGACCGCGCCGGCGGTTCCGGCGTAGGCGGTGACGAAGGTGGCGGGATCGCCGTCTCGATCGAGCTGCGTATAGGTCCAGAAGCGGCGGCGAACGGACATGACGGCACTCGGCGGGCTCGGCGCTCGAAGACGGACGAAGAGCTTGGCGTTCTGGCCGTAGCGCACGGACTCGAGCGCGTCGGCGGTCGGCCCTCGAAGCGCCGGCTCGAAGTGAATGTTCGCGAGCGGGGCCGTCGGTATCGCGATGACCGCCGCGCGCGCCGCGAGCTCGCCGTTGTCGGTCCAGATGTTCACCCCCTTCTCGTTCCAGCGCACCCTGCGGACGGGCGAGGCCAGATGGAGCCGCCCCCCGACCTCGCCGGCGAGCGCTCGCGCGAGCTCCGAGTTCCCACCCGCCAAGGTGTAGCTTTCGAAGTCGCCGAACGTCGCCGCACCCTCGCCGAGCACGTCCGCTTGAAGGTCGTCCGCGGGATGGCCCATGGAGACCTCGAGGCGAGCGCGGATCAGGGCGGCCAGCCGCGGCTCCGCTTCAAGGCCGTCGATCGCCTCCGCCAGCGTGTTCGCCGCCGGCGCCGCGCATCCGGCGGCGATCCGGTCGAACGCCGCGTCGAGGGCCTCCCGCGGGACGGCCTCGGCGCCCCGAGGCTCCCGCCGGCCATATGGAGTCCCCTTGGGCGCCAAGCGCAGCCCGAAGCGCGCGGCGAGCGCCTCGATGGCGGTGTTGCCCGGGAGGACGAACTCGGCGCCACGCTCCGCGATCCCGCCCGCGAACGGCACCGACCACACCCTGCCGCCGACCCGGTCGCGCGCCTCGAGCACGGTGACGTCCACGCCAGCGTTTAGCAATGCTTCTGCCGCCGCGAGGCCCGCCAGCCCCGCGCCCACGACGACGACCCTGGGCATTCGGATGCGGCTCGTCAGGCCGCGGCTCGGCGGCGCCAGGGCAGACGCGAGCGGCGGCGGTCGCGGAGGATTCGCTTGGCGGCGTTGTGTCCAGCCGCCGCCATCACGCCGCCGCCCGGGTGGGTGCCCGCGCCGCATAGGTACAGGCCGTCGACCGGAGTTGCGTACTGAGCCAGGAGCGGCGACGGGCGCATGAAAGCCATCTGGTCGAGGCCCTGTTCGCCCTGGAAGATCGAGCCGTCTACGAGTCCGAAGATTCGCTCCAGGTCCGGCGGCGCCAGGACCTCACGCTCCAGGATCGCGCCGGGGACGTTCGGCGCGTACCGAGCGAGGTGGTCGATGCACGCGTCCGCGTAGCGCTCGCGGGCATCTCCCTCCCAAGCCTCGGAGTCCGGCTGACCGTACTGGGTGAACATCGTCATCACCCAGCGGCCGTCGTCGGTGAGGGTCGGGTCGATCGCCGACGGCAGTTCGGCCTCGACGTAGGGTTCGCGGGCAGGCCGGCCCTCGAGCGCGTCCTGCCAGGCGCGCTCGAGGTAGTCGATCGACGGGCAGAGGTTGACCCCGGTCCGCTCCAGCATGTGCTGCTGCTCGGCACTGACGCCCTCGTAGCGAGGCGGCTCCGAGAGCACCATGTTGATCTTCACCGAGCCGCCCCGGGTGCGGTAGCGCCGCATGTCGCGGGCGACCTCGTCCGGGAAGTGCTCGCCCCCGGCCAGGTCGAGAACGGTCGTCTTGGGGTGCGCGCCCGAGGCGACCACCGGCGCCCGCAGCTCGGATCCGTCCGCCAGTGTTACCCCGACGGCACGCCCGTCCCGGATATCGATGGAGGCGACCTCCGCATCGGTGCGGATCACGGCCCCGGATGCCTCCGCCGAGCGGGCGATCGCGTTGCTGATCGCACCCATGCCGCCGATCACCTGGCCCCAGCCGCCGGAGATGCCGTCGATCTCGCCCAGGGCATGGTGGAGAAGGTTGTACGCCGTCCCGGGTGTCCTCGGGCCGGCCCACACGCCGACCACGCCGGTTGAAGCGATCGACCCCTTGAGGCCCTCGTGCTCGAACCAGTCGTCGAGGAGATCGGCGACCGACATCGTGAAGATGCGAATGAGGTCGTGAATCTCGTGGCTGGACAGTCCCGCGGTTCTGGCGCCCTCGCGCAGCAGCGACAGGAGATCGGCGGGGTGGCGCGAGCCGAGCGCCGGCGGCTCGCGGAGCATCATCGGTCGCAGGAACGAGGCCGCTCGATCGAGGAGCTCCTCGAAGCCCTCATAAGCCTGCCCGTCGTGTTGCGAGTAGGTCGCGACCGAAGCGGCCGTGAGGGCCGGCTCGTTGTGGAAGAAGATCGGTCCCTCGGGTGTAAGGGCGGCGTAAGCGGGATCCAGGGGGACGGCGCGATAGCCGAAGTCGTGGAGCCGCAGGTCCGAGACCACCTTCGGCTGGAGCATCGAGACGACGTACGAAGCTCGGGAGACCCGGGCGCCCGGCCACAGCTCCTCGGTCACGCAAGCGCCGCCGAGGACGGTCCGTCGCTCGAGCACGACCACGCGCAGGCCGGCCCGGGCGAGGTAGGCGGCCGTGGTCAGCCCGTTGTGCCCCCCACCGACGACGATCGCGTCGAACGACGCCGGGCCGGTGGCCGGGACGCCGGTGCGCGGCGGGGGGGTGGTGGTCGCCTCCACGGGCGGGACCCTACCATCATCGTACGATTGACTACAAGGTCAAGCGGTGGTGAACTGCCCCCTCGCGAGCGAACGTCCTCTCATCCACCTATGCGGTTCAACACCCGCCGCTCGCGGAAGGCCGAGGACGCGAGCGGCGAGGCAGATTCTTGCCGCCCCTTGACTTGAGGCCTGAAGTCGCAGAGGATCGTCCTCATTGGAAGACTCCGGTCTCGGTGTCCGGGATTGGCAGAGAAGGGATCCTGGATGAGAGATGAGACCTGTCGGACCTGTGGCCAGCCGTATGCGCACCTGTTCGCTTGCCCGAAGAGGCAGCGTGACCGATCCGGTTCGACCTGGCGGTGCCCGGACACGTTCCCGACGAGCTGGCTAGGTCCGATCGGTGGCCGAGACGACCGACCATCAGGAGGCCACGTTCCAGCGGGCTGACCGCCGGAAGTCCGCGCCCGGCTCTCGAATGTCGCCTATGCCGGCGTGGGCTGACGACGAGGACAGAAGGCCTCACCGGGAACTCACTGCGCGGGGCGCTAGGGGCGTCGCGCGAGCGCGTCGAGTGCGACGGACCCCTCGGGGTGGACGGCCACCGGGTTCAGCTCGATGAGATCGAGCCCCGACTCGAGCAGGAGCGACCCGACGGCCGCGGCGAGCGAGGCCGCCGAGTCGAGGTCCACGGCCTGGCCGCCGCGCCGGCCGGTGAGCGCGGCGGCGCCGCGAAGGGTGTGAAGCGCGAGCGAGACGCGTTGCGCGTCGGCCGGCAGGGGGACGATCGCGACGTCGCCGAACGCCTCGGTCCAAATTCCGCCCATGCCGATGACCAGTGCCGGCACGATGGCGTCGGCCCGGGCGGCGATGAGTAGCTCGACGCCGCTCGGCGCCATTCGCTCCACGAGGATTCGCCCGTCCATGCGAGACAGCTCGCGGTAGGCGGCCCGGGCGGTTTCGGCGTCCTCGACGTTGAGACGGAGGGCGCCGGCGTCGCTCTTGTGGCGCATCACCGGATTGGCGAGCTTGATCGCGACCGGGCCGCCGAGCTCGGCAAGCGCCGCCACGGCCTCGTCCTCGGCGCTTACCACCGCGCCGTCGGGCACTGAGATGCCGGCCCGGCGCAAGATGGCCTTGGTCTCGACCTCGTCGAGCCAGCCGTCGTCGAGCTTTTCGACGGCTTGCTCGGCACGGCGAGTGCCAGCGGCCGCGGCGATCTTGCGCAGCCGGTTGGGATCCGCCCGAGGAAGCCGCAGCGCCAGCGCGCAGAGCAGCCCCGTCCGCAGCCCGGCGACGACGGGCACCCCGCGTTCGGCGAGCTCGCCAATGGCCTCGTCGTCGATCAGATCCGGCAGTGTTGAGGCCACCAGTGTTGCGGCCCCGGTCTCCTCGGCGCCCGCGACGATGCCCGCGCGAACCGCTGCCCACTGAGCGGCGGCCTCCGGTGCCAGGCCCTGGGGATGGTCGTAGAGGACCAGCAGCTGGTCGATCGCCGGATCGTCGCCGACGGCGACCATGATCCGGCGAAGCCGGTCGGTGTCGCCCCAGATCATCGCCGTGTAGTCGAGCGGATTGCCCACCGTCGCGGCGTCGGGCAGCAGCTCCGTGAGCCGTTCCCGGGTCGGCGAGCCAGGCGCGGGAAGGTCGGCCCCGAGTCGTTGGGCCTCGTCGGCGGCGATGCCGGAGTCTCCGCCCGAGCAGGTGAGGATCGCGAGGCCGCCTTCGCCCCGCGGTCGTGCGCGCGGCTCGGCCAGCACCCGTGCCAGTTCGAGCAGCTCGTGCGGCTCCTGCGCCCAGGCGCCGCCGGCCTCCTCGACCAGCGCGCGGAACACCCGCTGGTCGCCGGCCACGGCACCGGTGTGGGCCAACGCCGCTCGGGTGGCCGCCGTGGACTCGCCGACCTTCAACACGGCCACCCCTATGCCCCGCTCGGCGCAGGCAGCTAGGGCTGCGGCCAGCCGCGCACCGTCGCCGTCCTCCTCCAGGAACATCGCAACGCTGCCCACTCCGTCGCGCTCGCAGATGGCGACGAGCCAGTCGGCGGCGTCGAGCGTGGCCTGGTTCCCGGTCGAGACGACCGTGTGGAAACGGATGCCGCGGCGCGAGCCGAGGGCGTTGACGGCGAGGTTGCCGCTCTGGGAGATGAGCGCCACGGGGCCAGGGTCCAAGGGCGCCACGGAATCACCCCACATCGGCGCGCGCGAGCGCACCGCGACGACGCCGTTCCCGTTCGGGCCGCACAGGGGGAGTCCCCCAGCCGCAGCCACCTCCCGCAGCTCGCGCTCGAGCTCTCGCCCCTCCGGAATCTCGCCGAATCCCGCTGAGAGCACCACCGCGCCACCGCAGCCCCGGGCGGCCGCGTCCGAGATCACACCGGGCACGGCCGGCGCCGGTATCGCGACGACCACCGCATCCACGGGCTCGGGCAAATCGGTTACGGATGGGACGCAGGGCCGCCCGTGCACCTCGTCGCGCCGCGGGTTGACGCCCCATACATCCCCGTCGAATCCGGCGCGCGCGAGGTTGCGGAGCACGATGTCCGCGTATGAGCCCGGACGGTCGTTCGCGCCGACGACGGCGATCGACCGCGGCTTCAGCAGGGGCGTGAGGTCGGGGGTGGACGAGGCGCCGTTCAACGGCCGCTGAGCACTAGTGGAGGATGCTCTCCACGCCGCGGCGCTCGAGGCCCCGGGCGACGATCAGCCGTTGGATCTCGCTCGTCCCCTCCCAGATCCGATCGACGCGGAGCTCGCGGAGCAGGCGCTCGGCGACGTTGGAGCGCCGGTAGCCACGCCCGCCGAAAGCCTGGACGCAGCGGTCGGCGCAGCGCCATGCCGCCTCGCTGGTGAACAGCTTGGCCATGGAGGCCTTGTGATGGACGATCTTCGGGTCCGCCCCCTGGTCCGCGAGGCGGGCCACGGTCAGAGTCAGGAGGCGCCCCGCCGCCGCGTCGGTCGCCGAGTCCGCCAGCGGGAACGAGACGCCCTGGTGGTCGTAGATGCGAGCGCCACCCTGCTCGCGGCCGATGGCCCACGCGACGGTCTCGTCAAGGAGCCGCCACATCGCGCCGCCGCACCGGGCGGCGATCCCGAGGCGCTCCTCGGTGAACCACGAGCGCTGGAGCTCGTCGCCCCCACCGACGCCTCCAATCACGTCCTCTTCCGAGAGCTCGACGTCCCGGAACGCGATCGTCGGGTGGCTCTCCGGATAGTTGTGCGTGTAGGCGGGGTCGTCGACGATCTCGACGCCCGGCCGGCCGCGGTCGACCACGAATAGGGTCGGCAGTCGATCGGCGCCGTCGACCACGTTCGCCATCACCACATATACCGATGCGACGTCCCCCGCGGTGACGAACCACTTCTCGGCGTTCAGCCGGAAGCCAGACCCGGCCGAGACCGCGGTTGCCGCGATCGCCGATGGATCCGATCCGGCGTCACGCTCGGTGACCGCGTAGGCGTCCTTCAGCTCGCCGCGGAGGGCCGGTCGCAGGTACCGGTCGACCTGCTCGGGGCTCGCGTGCGCCCAGACGTTGTAGGCGTTGGGGACGAGCCAGTGGAGGGCGTTGGTCGTGCGTCCATACTGCTCCTCGACCAGTGCCCATTGGAGCCTGGTCCAACCCTGCCCGCCGTGACCTGTCGCGTGCATGCCTCCCTGCAGTCGCGCGTCTATCGCCCGCCGCCGCAGGTCGGCGACGACGTCGTCGGGCAGGCGCCCGCCTCGCCGCTCGGCCTCCTCCTCCAGCGGCATGAGCACCTCCTCGGCGAACCGCCGCGCGCGCTCGGACACCTCGAGCGTCTCCTCGTCGAGATCGAGAGGCGGGGCGCCCGCGTTGAGAGGGGGCGGAGGCGTCGACTTGACCTCCATCGGCTCCGCAGACTAACATGCGATTGACTACAAGGTCAACGTAGGAATCGGGTCCAAAAGGAGGCCGAGCTTGGCGCCCACCGCACAACCCCCGCTCAATCTTGATCTCCGCGAGGTGGGGGCCACCCTCGCACCGCTCGAGCGGGCGACCATGCTGCCACCGCGCGCGTTCGTCGACCAGGGCGTCTTCGGGTGGGAGCTCGAGCGGATCTTCCGCGGCTGGGTCTGCGTCGGTCATGTCTCCAGCGTGGCGGAGCCCGGCGCCTACCTGATGCGGGAGATCGGCGACGACAGCTTCGTGGTCATGGGCGGAAGCGACGGGCGTCCGCACGCGTTCCTCAACGTCTGTCGCCATCGCGGCGCGAGGCTGATCAGCGGCGCCGAGGGCAGCGTTCGGGCGCGGATCACCTGCCCCTACCACGCGTGGTCTTACGGGTTCGACGGCGAGCTCAAGGGGACTCGTCACATGGACGGGGTGGAGGACTTCGAGCCGTCGTGCTGGGGCCTGATCCCAGTGCGGGTCGCGACGATCGGCGGCCTGGTCTTGGTGGACCTGAGTGGGGAGGCGCCAGAGCTCACGGAGCACGTCGGCGACCTTGCCGGGCACCTCGACCACTACCGGGTCGAGGGTCTCTCCCGTGGCGGGCGCATCACCTACGAGGTGGAGGCCAACTGGAAGGCGATCGCCGAGAACTACAGCGAGTGCCTGCACTGTCCGGGCGTGCACCCCGAGCTGAACGCGCTCAGCCACTACATGAGCGGCGAGGTCATGGAGGGGGCCGGCGCCTGGTGCGGTGGATCGATGACCCTGCGAGAGGGCGCGGCGACGATGGCGCGCGAGGGCGGGACGGAACATGGCCGGCCGCCGATCGAGGGCCTGTCCGGCGACGACCTCGAGTCGGTCCTCTACTTCGTCCTGTTCCCAAACTCGCTCGTCTCGCTTCACCCCGACTACGTGATGCTCCACACGCTGTGGCCGCGGGCCGCCGATCGGACCGAGGTCATCTGCGAATGGTTCTTCGAGCCGGCCACGATGGCCGCCGACGGGTTCGATCCCACCGATGCGATCGACTTCTGGGACCAGGTGAACCGCGAGGACTGGCACGTGTGCGAGCTGACCCAGAAGGGCGTACGCACGCGTGGCTACGTCGCAGGCCGCTACTCGGCCGAGGAGGTCGACGTGCACGCCTTCGACTGCATGATCGCCGAGCGCTACATGGACGCGCTGCGGGAGCGCGAGGCGGTGCCGGCGTGAGCGGCCGCGGCGCGGCGGCGGCGAACGACATCGCGGCCAACCTCGGTGAGGTCGGCCTGCCGGAACCGGTCGCGAAGCTCGCCGGGCGGCGCTGGGATGCGGTCGTCGTGGGCGGCGGCCATAATGGCCTCACCGCTGCGGCGTACCTGGCCCGCGCCGGCCGGAGCGTCCTCGTGCTCGAGCGCCGCGAACGTCTCGGCGGCGCCTGCACCCTCGAGCGGCCGTTCGCCGACGAGCGCTTCGTGATCAGCCCCTGCGCCTACGTCGTCGGGCTGCTTGATGACCGGGTGATCCGGGAGCTCGAGCTCGAGCGGCGTGGTCTGCGCTACTGGATGGCGGACCCGAACCTCTGGGTCCCGTTCGAGGACGGCACGTCGTTCGGGCAGTGGCTCGACGACTCGCGCACCCAGGTGAATCTCGAGGAGCTCGGCGTCTCCAAAGCGGATATCGACGGCTACTGGGCCTATGAGGAGCTGTTCGACGACGTGCGCCGCCGCCTGCGCAAGGGCGAGCGCGACACCTGGGTCGGGGACTCACCCTCCCGGGAGGAGCTCGAGCAGCTGGTGGGGGGCGATCGGACGATGATCGACCTCCTGTTCGAGGCCTCGATCGCGGAGGTCCTGGACGAATACATCTCGGACGAGCGACTGAAGACCGCCCTGTTCGGGCAGGGCATCATCGGCACCTGGGGTGGCCCGCGGGAGCCGGGGACCGCTTCGATCAAGCTCATGCACTACCAGGGCGACATGACCGGCGACGGTCCCCTCTGGGGGTATGTCGAGGGCGGCATGGGAATGGTCAGCTTCGCTATCGCGGACGCCGCGCGTGAGGCGGGCGCGGTTCTTGCCTGCGGCGTGCCGGTGGCGGAGATCGTCCCCGGGGAAGGCGTGACGCTCGAGGACGGCACCTCCATCGAGGCCGAGACCGTGGTCTGCAACGCGGACCCGAAGCGCATGCTGTCGATGCTCGATGGCCACGAGGTCGACGACGCCTACCGGGCCCGTCTTGAGCGCTGGAAGGTCCGCAGCCCGGTCGTCAAGTTCAACGCGGCGCTCGAGCGGCTGCCGGACTGGGCGGCGGCGCCGGGCGAGGATTGGCCCGCCCGGGCGACGATCGACCTCACCGGCACCATGGACGATGCGCAGCGCGCCTTCGAAGCGTGCGATCGCGGCGAGCCCGCGGTCGCGTTCGGCGAGATCTACATCCAGACCGGCTACGACCCCAGTCCCGCGCCGCAGGGCAGGCATCTGCTGAGCGTCTTCGGGCAGTACGCGCCGTACGAGATCTCTGACGGCGACTGGGACTCGCGCCGCGACGACGTCGCCAGGCAGTTCATCGATCTGATCGACCGCTTCGCACCGGGGTTCGAGGGGTGCCTCGTCGACCACGAGGTTCTCGGTCCCCCCGACATCGAGTCGCGGATCGGCCTCACCGGCGGCAACATCTTTCAGGGAGAGGTCACCCCCGACCAGATGTGGGAGGGGAGGTTCTCCGCGCGGACACCGGTGCCGGGGCTGTACATGTGCGGCGCTGCGACCCATCCCGCCGGCAGCGTGATCGCGCTCAATGGGCGTAACGCGGCCGCCGCTGTGCTCGCCGACGCCGGCGTCGCCCTCGCGGCCGCTTAGGTTTGGCCCATGGCCACCGGTGCGGAAGCAACGGCCCCGAGCGCACCCGAGCGCATCCTCGACGCCGCCTGCGACCTGATCGCGGCGGAGGGAATCGACGAGGTCCGGATCGCCAGGGTCGCCCAGCGGGCCGGGGCATCGACCGCTTTGGTGCATCACTACTTCTCCACCCGCGAGGAACTCCTGGAGCAGGCCCTCATCCACTCGTTCGAGCAGGCGGGGGACGAGCGGTTCCAGCGCCGGGCGGACGCCGAGGAGACCGCCACCCAAGCGCTCGCCCGCGGCCTCGCCGAATCGCTGCCCTTCCCCGGTCCACAGGAGCGCGAATGGGTCCTGTGGGTCGAGCTGTGGCTGCGTGCAGTGCGCGAGCCGGCGCTGCGAGACGTCGCGGCGCGCCTCTACGGCCGCTACCGCGATTGGCTGGCGGGTCTGATCCGGGCCGGCATCGAGACCGGTGAGTTCAGCGCCGATGCGGACCCGAACAGCCTCGCCGATCTCGCGATGGCGCTCCTCGATGGCACCGGCATCCGAGCGCTCATCGAGGACCCGGAGATGGACGTCGAGAGAGCTCGAGCGCTGGTTGCCGAGAGGCTCGCGGCCGAGCTCAGGCTCGATCCGGGCTCACTCCTTTAGGCCGACCGGGCTCCCGCTTGCCATACGGGCGGCATGGGTGTAACTTGAACCGCCGTTCAGCTTTGCGAGGAGGGGTGATGCGTTGAGCGTGCGGCCGGTGAGAGAGCGAGATCGGATCGGACGGTGAGCCCACGCCCGCAGATCGATCATGTCCGGCGCCCACAGCTGCTGGAGGCGGCGGCCGGCGTCATCGCAGAGCGGGGCATCGCCTCCACCCGGATCGCCGACGTCGCCGAGCGCGCGGGCACGAGCCCTCCGGCCGTCCTGTACTGGTTCGAGTCCAAGGACGAGCTCCTCGCCGAGGCGCTCACGGTCGACGAGGAGCGCTACTACCGGAAGCTCACAGAGCGCATGGACTCGCTGGAGAGCCCGCGGGCGAGGCTGCGGCTGCTGCTCGAGTCGTCGGCGGAGGAGTACGACTCGAGGCTGTGGATGGAGATCTGGACACGGGCGCTTCGCGATCGGTCGACGCGGCGCGCGCGGCGCCGCCTCGATCAACGGTGGCGCAAACAGATCGCCCAGGTAATTCGCGACGGCCAGCGCAGCGGGGGGTTCGGAGAGGCTGATCCGGACGACGCGGCGCTGGTGCTCGCGTCGCTTATCGACGGGCTCGCGGTGCAGGTGACGCTCGGCGATCCCGACGTCCCGAAGGAGCGAATGCTGGCGCTCGTGTTGGAGATGGCGGAGAGGCTCGCCGACACCGAACTCAGGAGGGAACTCGAATGACGCACCATCCGAAGGAACGGCCGAACTCCCTGAGCAGGCGCGGTTTCCTGCTCCGAAGCGCAGGTGCCGCCGCAGCCCTCTACGGTGCTCCCGGCCTGCTCGCTGCCTGCGGCAACACGACGAGCGTCCCGGGGACCACCGGCGCGGGCGGCGAACTCGTCGGGCCGGGAGGGCTGCCGCTCGCGAGGCCCGACAAGCGCGTGGTCCTGCCGCGTTGGGAGGATCCCATCGAGTCGGGGCTCAAGCCCGAGACCGGCGGGACGTTCACCGTCTACAACTATCCCGCCTACTTCTACAAGAAGCTCCTCACTGAGTTCGGAGCCAAGTACGACGTCGAAGTCCAGTACACGCCGTTCGACAACATCAACTCCGGACTCCAGCGGCTTGGCTCCGGAGCGGTCACGCCCGATGTGATGGAGATCACCCCGGACACCCTCGATATCGGCGTTGCCGGCAAGCTGATCAAGCCGCTCAACCTCGACTACATCCCGAACCTCAAGAAGAACATCTGGCCGCAGCTCGTCGATCCGTTCTACGACGGCGAGTCGCGCTACACCGTTCCCTACACCGTCTACGCCACCGGCATCGCATGGCGGACGGACGAGGTCAAAGAGGACATCGCCGGCATGGAGCAGCCGTGGGACATCTTCTGGGAATCGCAGGCGTACAAGGGCAGGGTGGGGCTCCTCTCCGAGAACCGGGAGACGATCGGCATGGCGCTCCTGCGCAAGGGGATCACGGAGATCAACACCGAGGATCCTGCACTCGTGGACCAGGCAGTGTCCGACCTCAAGGAGCTCTACAGCATCTGCAACGTCAAGGTGGACGACATCCAGTACCAGACGATCCCGGAGGGGTCGAGCTGGCTCCACCAGGCGTGGTCGGGGGACATGATCGCGGGGTACATCTACTACCTCCCGAAGGGGACTCCGGCGAGCGATCTCGCCTTCTGGAGGGCATCCCAAGGCAAGGTCCCGGTCCAAAACGACTGCTTCGCGATTTGCTCGACCACGAAGAAGCCGGTGCTCTCGCACCTCTTCCTCAACTACCTCCTCGACAACGGCGTCGCCTATGAGAACTTCGTCAAGTTCAACGGGTATCAGCCGCCGCTGAGCGAGATCGACCCCGCCACCCTGGCGCAGAAGGGAGTCGTGCCCAAGAACCTGGAGAACAGCGTTCTGACGAACGGTGATCTCGGGCCCGACTCCCTGCAGTACGGGACGCTCACGTCTCAGGGACAGCGGCTCTGGGAGGACGGCTACTCGGC
>JBJMKM010000046.1:0-16058 GCA_045805825.1 Solirubrobacterales bacterium | reverse complement strand
CCGGCTTTGCACCGGACTTCCCTTGACCACCGGCCGTTATGTGGGCGGCAGTCTAAATCAACCACGCGACACCGGGGTACCTCTTGAATCAGTAACGCCACCAGCCAGTTTCGGGGGCTGACGCCCCCTTACCGACTAACTCTGGCGCTCGGTGACCTTGCGCTGGAGCTCCTCGACGACCTCCGGCATCGTCTTTCGCATCCTCGACAGCTCCCAGTGCTCGATCTTGATGACGCGCAGCCGCGAGCTGGCGGTCACCGTGGCGGAGCGCTCCTGCTTCTCGAGCAGGCCCTGCTCCCCGAAGACGTCCCCAGGGCCGAGATCCGCGATGTGGTCCCCGCCGCGCTCGACCTTCGCGCTCCCGTCCTCGATCGCGAAGAAGTGATTGGAGTACCCGCCCTCCTTGACGACCACCTGGCCCTCGGCGAACTCGTCGGTCTCCGCGAAGGGCGCGATCTTGCGGAGCTTGTCGTCGGGGACATCGGCGAACAGCGGAATCGTCTTCAGCAGGCTTACGTCCACAGCTCCCTCCGATCGTTTCTCGCGCTGGAACCTAACCGATGCGAGGGCGGCACGCGACGGGGAACGTCAGCGCGCCTCCGCCTGCATGTCGAGGCTGAACTGCACCTCGTCGCCGACGTAGTCGGCGTCGAGCAGCTTGTCGTCGAGGAGGTCCGTCGCGGCCGGGTCCACGAAGACGCGCTCGGCCTCGAGGACCTGGTCGCCCTCCTGCGGCCCCGCGACCACCGACAACCGCAGATCGGTCCGGGCGTTGCCGCCGGCATCGGTGCTCTCCTCGCGGGTGATTCTGAGTCCCGCGCCCTCGGGCACGCCCTCGGCCCCCACAATCCCCCGGATCGCCGTCGCCGCGTCCTCGCTGATCGCAAGCACCAGGCGACCTTAGCCGACTTCCGGCAGATCCTCCAGGCCGACCTGAGCTGTCGGCTCCTCGCCGCTGGGCTCGAGCACGAAGATCTCGACAGCCAGGTCCGGATTCGTGTGAACCTGGCTCATGTACGCGATCACCGTGCGGCCCGTTGCCTCCTGGACGACTCCCGTGAACTGCTCCTCCATGACTTCCTGGAAGGTCCGGCGCATCTCGTGGACGGCCGCCAACCGCCCCTGGTCGATCATCGTCCGTTCGACGGTCGTAAAGCCGCCACGGAGGATCGAGATGACGGTGTCGTTCACCATATGGGTCTTGGCCTTCGTCGGCCCCTTCCCGTAATAGCGGCTGTGGAGTTGGACCAGGCCGGTTGAAATCTGGGCCAGCACCTCGCCCTGTGTCGCCTCGTGGCGGATCTCTTCCACGGCTACTCGGTCCCGTCCAGGTCCATCTGGTGCTCGGCGACGACGCCGTCCGTCACCGGCTCCAGCACGAACAGCTCAACGGCCATGTCCGGATCGGTGTGGATCTGGCTCATGTAGGCGATCACGCTACGTCCCGTCGCACGTTCGACCACGGTGCGAAAGCGTTCCTCCATCGCTACCTGGAAGCTGCGGCGCATCTCGTGCACCGTGCCCGCCTTGCCCTCGTCGATGAGGGTGGCCTCGACCGTCGTGAACCCGCCCTTCAGGAACGAGATCAGCGTGTCGTTGATCATATAGCTGCGGGCCTTCTTGGGGCCCTTCCCGTAATACTCGAGATGCAGCTGCACCAGGTCGCGCGTAACGTCCGCCAGGAAGCCTGGCTCGGCGGTCTCGCGAGCGCCCATTGTGGTCCTTCCTTCGACCACTCTGTCGTGGTACGCCCGAAAAGCAGAGTAAGCCGAGATCCAAACGAGCGCGTACAAGCACGGTAGCACCAAAACGTGCCGGCAACGAGAACCGGGTTTCGGCGCGACACCGGCGGGTACGCTCCGTGCACGCCAAATGGTGGCGCGATTTGCGACCACGGCTGTCATGCTGTGTTGTTGACGGGCGTCCTGCGTGCATCACGCGACGGGCGGCCGGATTCCGAAGAGCTCCATCCCGACGAGGAGGATGAGAAATGAAGGATCCGTCGCCCGGACCTGTCGACCCGGACCCGCGCCCCGAGGAGGCCGTAGCGCCCTCGTCGGAGGCCGTCGCCGGCAGCATCGCCAAGGATCTGACGGCAATCCACCGCGACTCCTACGGCCGGGCCGCACATGACGTCCAGGCGCACGTGATCGGCGACACCGTCATCGTCATCCTCGACGACCTCGAGCTGCTGCCGAACGAGGAGTTCCTGATCGAGCAGGGGCGGGCCGACGCCGTCAGCGAGCTCCGGTCGAGCTTCCAGCAGACGATCGCGCCGACCTTCCGGGCCGCGGTCGAGCGTGCCACGGGCCGGCGTGTCATCACGTTTGCCAGCCATACGCAGCTCGAAGAGGAGCCGCGATTCGCGCTCGAGGTCTTTCGCCTCGAACCGGGTGGCTAGCGAGCCAGGAGTAACATTCGACCCGCAGCAAGGGGACGACGGACGGACCCGCGCTGCGGCTTTCTCTGGAGCACGTTCCGCGCTCGATGGGCGCAGGGCAGGGCTTTCGAGACGAGAGCAAGCAGTTTTGGGGGAGGCAACAGCCTGTGGACGTTCGAATTCCCGGCACGGCGATCGCCGGCGTGCCCTACGTGGTCGAGGTCGGCGGCGACATCGACCTCGCCACGGTCACCGGTCTCGAGGAACCGATCATCCGCGCGATTGAGGGGGGCCGGCGCCCGGTCGTCCTGGACCTCTGTGAGTGCGCGTTCATCGACTCCTCGGGGATCCGACTGCTGCTGCGCGCCCACCGGCTGCTGCACCCGGAGCCCAATCACCAGCCGCCGTCCCTCGCGGTCGTCGCAACCGGCCACGTCGCGAGAATGCTGGAGATCACCGCAGTGGACAAGGTGATCCCCGTACGCGCCTCGCGCGCGGAGGCCGAGGCCGCCGTGTCCCACGGCTCCTGACCGGGGAGATCGGCCGCTCGGGTGACTTGGTGCGCCAGGTGGCATCGCTGAGCTGACCGTTTGCCGGGCTTCGACGCGGGCAGGTTCTTGTTGTGCCCGACACGAGCTTCACACGCCGCCTCGCGCGGGCGGTTCCGCGCCCGCTGGACGGGGTGGCCGAGATCGGCGCCAACGTCGCGCACGAGTGGCGGGAGGCCCTGAGCGGCGCGCGGGGCGACGACCTGGACGCCTGGGATCCCGAGTACATCCGGCGCACCCTGCCCATTCTCGGGAGGGCCTTCCGCAACTACTTCCGCGGCGAGGTGCACGGACTGGAGCGGATCCCGGAGGGACCCGTCCTCCTGGTCGGCAACCACTCCGGCGGGACGATGATCGCCGACACGTTCGTCTTCGCCACCTGCTTCTACGAGCGATTCGGGCCGGAACGCCGCTTCCACCAACTGGCGCATGACATCGCGGCTCGCTTACCCGGCCTTGGCATCCGCCCGTGGGGGACCGTCAGGGCCTCGCACGAAAACGCGAAGAAGGCGTTTGCGCTCGGCGCGCCGGTACTCGTGTATCCGGGCGGCGACTGGGAGACGTTCCGGCCGACGTGGCACACCGATCGCATCGAGTTCGCCGACCGCAAGGGCTTCATCCACCTCGCGTGTGAGGCGGAGGTGCCGATCGTTCCGGTGGTCTCGATCGGCGGGCAGGAGACCGCGCTGTTCCTCACGCGCGGCGAGCGCGCCGCCCGGCTTACCGGCCTGGACCGCGCCGCCCGGATCAAGGTGCTCCCGGTGTCGATCGGACCGCCCTTCGGGCTCAGCGTGCTGGACCTGCCCCCGCGGCTGCCACTGCCCGCGAAGATCGAGATCGAGGTGCTCGAGCCGATCAGGTTGCGCGAGCGCTTCGGCGCCCGTCCGGACCCGGATGAGGTCTACGAGCAGGTGACCGCGCAGATGCAGGAGGCGCTCGACGAGCTGTCCGCCGACAGGACCGCGCCCGTCCTCGGCTGACCCCGCTAGCCGCGCCGGATCCCGGCAAGGAACGGCAGCAGGTGCTTGACGAACGCATTTCGGGGTGAGGCCGCGCTCGGATCGTTGTGGGCGTAGGTGCCGTGCCGGTCGACGATCGTCACCTCGCGCGGCGGCACCTGTGACTGGCGAGCGAGCGCACGCGCGGCATCGACCACGCGCCCGTCGCCGAGCGCGGCGGCGTAGGCGTAGATCGGAACGTGAACGTCGTCGCCGTGGATCGCCTTGACGTGTAGCACCCTCTGCGCGGGATTGCGGTTGCCGTCCGCGACGGCGCCGGCGTCGACGGTCAGGCGCATCGGGTGGTACCAGGCGGTGCCGTCGACGTCCTGTAAGCCCCAGCCGGAGATCATCGTCGCGTAGCGCTGGATCGGCGTGATCGCGTCGCCCCTGACCCAGTGGCACGGGTCGCAGTCGCCGCGCTGGACGTGCCCGGCATGGACCTGGAAGGCGGCGAGCGCCTCCGGCGACGTCGATACGTCGGAGGCGTAGCCGAACTGCGCCTCGTTGGTCACCGGTACCGGCGGCTTGAGATTGGCGGGCAGGCCGGCCCAATCCTGGCCGAGCGATCGGGCGTTCGGGGCCATCTTCGTCGACGATGCGCCGGAGTCGCCGAAGAGTCCGGCGAACGGCGCGGGAATGCCGCCGAAGGAAAGCCAGGGCGACGAGGCCCTTCGCAGGTCGTTCAGCGACTTCTTCGCGTCCGCCTCGCTCACCGGCTCGGGGCTCGAGCCGCCGTCGATGAAAACCAGCCCCGAGAGGCCCTTCGCCCCCGGCTTGCCGTGGAAGTCCCAGGTGGCGTATGCCGCAGTGATCGAGCCGCCCAGCGAGTGGCCGCCCACTACGACATGTCGCCCCTGCCTATCGGCCGCCCTGACCACGTTGCGCAGGTCATGGATCTCGACCCGCATCCCCCAGTGCTTCGCGAACTGGGCATCGGAGTCCGCAACCGGTTGGACGTGCTCGGTGATGCTGTGGTCGGTGAGCCAGCGCAGGTAGTAGTCGAAGACCCCCGCGGGCGTCGCCTTCCCGCGCTTCGCGAGGTTCAACACCGACTGGTCCTCGAGCTGGTTCTCGCGCCGCTCGACCGACCAGACCTGCCAGCCCTTCGTCCGCTTGACGATCCTTCGCGCGAGCGGCGCGAAATAGGCCGAGCCCGCGGACGTCCCGGGATTCAGGACGAGGATGTTGGGGGCCCGGTCGGGCCCGAAGCGAAGGACGCCCACCCGGTCCAAGTCTGTCGGTGTCCTGGGCGCGTCGAAGCCCCGCATCCAATGAACCCGGGGCGCCGCGGCGGCGGCCGAAGCTGTCGCGAGCATGGCGATAGCGCCCACGAGAATCGCGAGCACCCTCCATGGCAGCCTGCCGTCGAGTCCCATTTGGGACACACCCTACATACTGCCTCGTTTATCGAGAACGTCGAGATCGAGTTCCTCCGCGATCGCGGCTGCCGCGTCCTCGATCTCGGCGATCGTCGATGCCACGCGCACGGATTCAAGGCCGAGTGTCCGTCGCTCGGCGCCCGTCGCAGCGTCCTGGCCGACAACTGCGTACGCCGCTACGCCCCCCAGCGCCGCGCGGCGGGCGACCTCGCTGACCGTCTTGCCCCGTAGCGTCGTGGCGTCCAGTCGTCCCTCCCCGGTCACGACCGCGATCGCGCGAAACAATCGCTCGTCGAGTCGGGCCCGGTCGGCCACGAACCGTGCGCCGTCGACCAACTCGGCACCGCATGCCGCCCACAGACCTCCGGCGAGGCCGCCTCCGGCACCGGTCATCGGTACTCCCGTCGGGTCGCGCGGCAGCTCGCACGCGTCGCGGGCGAGGCGCGCCGACAGCCTGGTGACGGAAGCCCGATCGGCTCCTTTCTGCGGACCGAACTCGGGCGCCGCGAGCTCCCAGGGGATCCGCACGTCGCACAGACAGGTGATGCCAGCCGCGCCGACGCCGCGCGCTTCGGCAATCGCCTCTACGGCCCCACGCCCGCCATCGGTGGTGGCCGTGCCGCCCACGCCAACCAGAATGCTCGCGACGCGGCTCGCGGCGGCGGCGATCAGCTCGCCGGTGCCGCGCGTCGACGCACGCTCCGGGTCGCGCTCGGGCTCGTCGACCAGGCCGAGTCCGCTCGCGGCCGCCGCCTCGACCACCGCGGTCTCGCCACCGGAAAGCATCGCGTACCAGGACCGCACGGGTCGCCCCAGCGGATCGTGCGCCTCGACCTCGATGCGCCGGCCGCCGGCGGCCGCGAGGAGCGCGTCCGCGGTTCCCTCACCGCCGTCCGCGAGCGGAAGCCGGTCCACCTCGTAGCCGGCCTCTTGGAGCGGAGCCGCGAGCGCCGCGGCGACCTCGGCGGCGCTGTAGGTGCCCTTGAAGGAATCCGGGGCGACGACCACCCTGCCGCCGGTGCCGGATCGGTGCGCTCGGTCCGCATTCGTCATGGTGCAGATCATGGCCGCAAGGCAGCTTCTGCTCCTGCGTCACGCGAAGTCGAGCCACGACGACCCGGACCTCGCCGACCGCAAACGCCCCCTCGCGCCGCGCGGCGAGCGAGCCGCCGCTGCGATGGGGCGCTACATGCGCGAACACGATCTCGCGCCCGCTTTGGTCCTGTGCTCGTCGGCGGTGCGCGCCCGGCAGACGCTCGATGGCGTCGTCGCGGGGCTCGGGGCCCCGCCCGAGGTGCACACCGAGTCCGAGCTATACAAGGCATCCGCGGGCGGCCTCCTGGAACGGCTGCGGCAGATTCGCGACGGCGTTCCGTCGGTGATGCTCGTGGGGCACAACCCGGCGATCGAGCGCCTGGCACTCGATCTCGCGACCGCCGGAGCGGATCTCGCCCACCTGTCCCGCAAGTACCCGACGGGCGCCCTTGCGGTGCTCGCGTTCGACCGGTCGTGGAGCGATCTGGACGCGGACGGCGCCCGGCTGGTCGCCTTCGTCAAGCCGCGCGACCTCGAGTAGCTCTCCAGCAAGC
Organism: Solirubrobacterales bacterium; assembly: GCA_045805825.1. GTDB lineage: Bacteria > Actinomycetota > Thermoleophilia > Solirubrobacterales > 70-9 > AC-56. Next base: position 9,161 of record JBJMKM010000046.1, on the reverse strand, counting down.
GCCCGCGGCTCCGCGTAGATTCTTCGCATCGCGCTCATGGAGGGAACCCGGTGATCGGCGTCGACGCGACGTCATTTCTGGTCATCGTCGCGGTCGCGGCACTCGCGGCGACGGCGGTAACCGTCCTGGGACCGCGCGTGGCGATCCCCGTGGTCGTCGTGGAGCTCCTCCTCGGCATCCTCGTCGGCCCGGAGGTGGCCGGGATCGCGCATCTCGATCCGGCGACCGAGTTCTTCGGAAACCTCGGGCTCGGGATGCTCTTCTTCTTCGCCGGGTACGAGATCGACTTCGAGCGCGTCCGTGGCCAGCCTCTGCGGCTGGGGTTCACGGGCTGGGTGATCTCGCTCGCCCTGGCGTACGCACTCGCAGGCGCGCTCGAGGCAGGCGACGTCGTCGTCTCGGGTCTCTACACCGGGTCCGCCATCGCCACGACCGCCATCGGAACGCTGCTGCCGATCCTGAACGATGCCGGCGAATCGCGGACACGGTTCGGCACCTATCTCCTCGCTGCCGGCGCCTCCGCGGAGTTCGGGCCCATTGTCCTGGTCACGCTGGTGCTGTCCACCGGGCATCCGCTACACGAGGCATTGATCCTTGTCTTCTTCGTGGCACTCGCGGTGGTCACCGGCGTGCTCGCGGTGCGCACCGCCTGGCGGGGATGGCCTCTCATCGAGCGCACGTTCGAGACCTCGAGCCAGCTCGGAGTGCGTCTGGCCGTCGTCCTGGTCTTCGGGCTCGTCGCGCTCGCGACCCAGCTCGGGCTCGACCTCCTGCTCGGCGGCTTCGTGGCGGGGATGATCATCCGACTCGCCCTCCGCGGCAGGGAGGTCGAGGTGTTCGACTCGAAGCTGACGGCTGTCGGTTACGGCTTCCTGATCCCGTTCTTCTTCGTCACCAGCGGGATGGCATTCAACGTCGACGAGCTGTTCTCGGATCCCGTCGCGCTGCTGAAATTGCCGCTGTTCGTGGCCCTGTTCCTGGTGGTTCGCGGCGCCCCCGCCCTGCTGCTCTACCGCGGTGTGTTTTCGCTTCGCGACCGCACCGCTCTGGGGGTTTTCTGCGCAACCGAGCTGCCGCTGGTGGTAGCGATAACGACACTCGCACAGCGGGCGGGCGACATGCGCGCGTCCACCGCCTCGGCGCTCGTGGGCGCGGCAATCATCTCGACGCTCGCCTTCCCGCTGATCGGCCTGCGGCTGCGGCGGGACCGGCCTCGCGAGCCCGGGGATGCCCAGCGTCCCGGGACGCCTCCCCTGGCCCCTGCCGAGGCCGGAACGCCATAGGGTTGACAGCCGTGGGGGTGCGGGGTGCCATGGGTGAGGGGCGCGTTGTCGACGTGCTGAAGCTCGCAGGGCTTACCGCTGTCTATTACGGAACGGCGAAGCTCGGCCTGAGCCTCGCGTCCATGAACGCGAGCATCAGCGCAGTCTGGCCGCCCACTGGGATCGCGCTCGCGGGGCTGGTCTTCTGGGGCTACCGCATGTGGCCCGCGGTGCTGCTCGGTGCCCTCCTCGCCAACGGCTGGACAGGCGTCCCCGCCTTCGCGGTGGCCGGCATCGCCATCGGCAACACCGGCGAGGCCCTGCTGGGAGCATTCCTGCTGCGCCGTGTCGCGGATTTCCGGCCGTCGCTCGAGCGGGTGCGAGATGTCGTCGCCCTTGCCGTTCTGGCGGGGATCGTCAGCACGACCGTTGCCGCGACGGTCGGCGTCGCAAGCCTTTACATCGCGGATCGTGTGGCCGGCGGCGAGATCTGGAGCGCGTGGCGCACCTGGTGGCTGGGGGACATGGGCGGCGACCTCGTGGTCGCGCCGGCGATCATGGTCGCGATCACGCATTGGCCGTACGGGCGGGCACCGGGGCGGGCCCTCGAGGCTGTCGCCGCCGGGCTCGGGGTGGCGGGTGCGTCCTTCCTCGCCTTCTACTTCGACGTCCCGCGCGCCTTCATCGTGTTCCCGTTCATGATCTGGGCCGCGTTGCGGTTCTGGCAGCCGGGTGCGGTCGCTGCGAGCCTCGTGGTCGCCGGCTTCGCCATTCCGTTCACCTCGAACGACCACGGCTCGTTCGCCGGCCTCTCCCTCGATGACCGCCTCGCGCTGGCCCAGACATTCGTTGGCGTTGCTTCGATATCGGCACTCGTACTGGCCGCGGTCATGACTGAGCGACAGCGAATCGAGGACGCGGCCAGGTACATCTCCGAGACGCTCCAGCGCGGCCTGCTACCGGCAAACCTGCCCCCGATACCCGGGATCGAGACGGCGGTGGAGTCTCGCCCGGCCGGCGAAGGCGAGCTCGTCGGTGGCGATTTCTACGACTGGTTTGCGAGCGGCGCGAACCGGTGGGACGTGATGCTGGGAGACATCGGCGGCAAGGGAGCCGCCGCGGCACGCACCACCGCCCTGGCCCGCTACACGTTGCGTGCCGATGCGGTTCACGAGGACCGGCCGAGCCTCATCCTGCAGCTCCTGAACGGGGCGCTGCGCCGGCAGGCCCCCGGAGAGACGTGCACGGTCGCCTACGCCCGGGTGATCCTGAGGACGAACGACCGCGCGGAGGTCATCCTCTCCCTCGCCGGGCACCCGCTGCCTCTCGTGGTCAGAAGCGGCGGCACCGTGGCGCAGCTCGGCGAGGCGGGAAACCTGCTCGGCGCGATAGATGAACCGCTGGTCTCCGATCATCGTGCGCTCCTTGGCCCGGGCGACGCGGTTCTTCTCTACACGGACGGCCTGACCGATGCGTACGCTCCGGACCGCGTGGTCAGCCAAGAGGAGCTCGCCGAGGCCCTCGCGTCCTGCGCGGGGCAAGGCGCGGCGGAGATCGCGACGGGAGTGCGGGACTTCGTCCTCGGAAAGAAGGGGATGGGACCACGGGACGACATCACCGTGCTCGTGCTGCGCGTGGCCGGCCACCGCTGAGCGGTCCAGCGGGCGCGGATGGTGGAAAATCGGGTCGAAGGCAGGAACGCTCTTGGCAACGCTCTTTCGCCAGATCATCAACGAGGACCTGGGATGCGGCTCATATGTGGTGGGCGACACCACAGCGGGCGTCGCGGCCGTGGTGGATCCCCAATGGGACATCGATCCATACCTGCGCCTGAGCCGCCTGCACGGTGTGCGAATCGAGCACGTGCTCGAGACGCACAACCATGCCGATCACGTCTCGGGGCACGGACGGCTCGCGCGCGCGACCGGAGCGGCGATCCACATCCACGAGCTGGCCGAGGCCGAGTATCCGCATGACGCGATTGCGGATGGATGGACGCTTGGGTTGGGGGCGGTCGAGGTCGAGGCCATGCACACCCCGGGGCACAGGCCCGAGCACACGTCGTTCGCGGTCCGCGACACCGAGAGCGGGCGCCCGTGGGCCGTTCTGACCGGCGATTCGCTCTTCGTCGGGGACGTGGCGCGCCCGGACCTCGCGGTGGAGCCACGGGCCGGCGCGGCTGAGATCTTTCGCTCGCTGAACGAGCGGCTGATGACCCTCGATGACGAAGTAGCGCTCTTCCCGGGTCACCTCGGCGGCTCTCTATGCGGGTCCTCGGCGATCGAGAACGCGGCCGTGTCGACCATCGGCGCTGAGCGCCGCTACAACGATGCGCTTCAGCATCCCAGCGCCGAATCTTTCGTCGACGCATCCGTGGCGTCGATCGGGGACCAGCCTCCAAACGTCGAGCACATCGTCTCTCTGAACAGGGGACCGCTGGTCGAGGAGCTCGGGACGCCGGTTCCGTTGTCCCCGCGGGCGGTCGAGGTGGCCATCGCCGAGGGCGCCGTACTGGTGGACGCCCGGACGAATGAGCAGTTCGACGAGGCTCATGTCCCGGGGGCGATCAGCTCCTCCGCATACGACACGGGATTCGCAACCAAGGTCGCGCGGGTGGTCGATCCGCAGGTGGAGCTGATCGTGGTCGCCGCCTCCGACGGGTACGAGCTCGAGGCGGCCGAGCTACTCGCCTCGGTGGGGCTACGGGTCCGCGGCTACCTCGAGGGCGGGATGACAGCGTGGCGCTCTGAGGAACGCCCCGTCTCGAGGCTCCCGCTGATCGACCTCGACACGCTCGCGGAGCGTCTCGAGCGCAGCGACGAGATCACGGTCCTGGACGTCCGCGATGCGGATGAGTTCACCGCGGGTCACATGCCGGGGGCACTGCACATCCCCTACGGCGATCTCGTCGATCGGCTGGACGAGTTGCCTCGGGATCGCGCGATCGCCGCCATATGCAGCGGGGGCAAGCGCAGCGGCCTCGCGGCCTCACTACTTCAGCGCGAGGGATTCGAGCAGGTGATCCACGTCGGTCACGGCGGCGTCGGCACCTGGGGGCGCCTCGGGCATCGCATTGAAGAGGGCGAAGAGGACGCGCGGTGACCGTCGAGGACCTGCTGGCGGAGGCCCGGGGACAGATCCCGCGTTTCAGCCCTCGCGATGCTTGGGAGAGGCTCACCAGCGGAGCGGTCCTCATCGACATCCGCCCCGACGCGCAACGTGCGGCCAGCGGCGAAGTGCCAGGCGCTCGGGTGTTGGAGCGCAACGTGCTCGAGTGGCGCCTCGATCCGTCGTCCGAGCACGGCGATCCGGATCTGGCCCGCCGAGACGTCCCCGTGATCGTGGTGTGCGAGGAGGGGTACCAGTCGAGCCTGGCCGCCGCGACCCTACGCCGGCTCGGGCTCGACGCCGGTGACCTGGCCGGCGGCTTTCAGGCGTGGCTCGCGGCCGGTCTTCCCGTCACGCGGCAGCCGCCTCGACCCTAGCGCCGGCGAGCCGCACGACTTTCGACAGCGTGTCGATGTCGTAAGGGCCGTAGTGCCGGCGGCCGTTCACGAAGAACGTCGGGGTGCCCGACACGCCGCTCAGGTCGGCGCTGTCCACGTCGCGGGCCACTCTCGCCGACGTGCGGTGCTCTCGCAGGTCGTTCTCGAAGCGATCCGCGTCCAGGCCGAGCTCCTCCGCATGGCGGATCAGGTCCTTGGGGCGAAGCGCGTCCTGATGGTCCAGGAGGAGGTCGTGCATGTCCCAAAACCGCCCCTGGCGGTGCGCGGCCTCCGATGCCTCGGCCGCGAGCTGAGCATGGAGATGGACGTCGGTGAGCGGCAGGTGGCGCCACACGTATGCGATGTCCCCGTAATCGGCGAGCAGCTCGCGGATGACCGACTCCGCCCGGCCGCAGTACGGGCATTCGAAGTCGCCGTACTCCACGATCGTCACCGTTGCCTCCTTCGGCCCGCGCATGTGATCGACCTCCGGGTCCACCGGGACCGCCAGGTCCACGATCGTCTCCGGCGGGCCGTACATCGCCCTCATGCGGAGCCGCCGTGGAAGCAGCTGGGTGATCCGGTAGACCGCGGCGCTCAGGAGCGTGGCCCCCACCGCGCCGGCCAGGATCCCGACCTTCGCCTCCTCGAGGTCGGTACCGCCGAACGCGAGCGCGGCGATAAGAAGCGAGATCGTGAAGCCGATGCCCGCGGCGGCGCCGGCACCGATGACCGCGGACCATCCAACCGGCGGCGTAACCCGGCCTCGCGTCAGCCGCCTCAGCACCCACGCGGCGCCGCCGATGCCGAGCGGCTTACCGGCGACGTAGCCGACGACGATCCCGAGCGTGATCGGCGAGGTGATCGCCCTCGACAGGAGATCGCCGCTGATCACGATCCCGGCGTTCGCCAGTGCGAACAGCGGCACGATCACGTAGCTGGTCCAGGGGTGGAAGCGAAACTGGAGTCGTTCGTTCGGCGATACCGCCGACTGCAGGCCCACCGCCGCGGAGCGCGCGAGCTCGGGTGTCGGCTGCTCTCGAAACCGCCGGAAAAGGTCCGTGGCCTCTTCCAGGTCGCCCCGCTCGGCCGGCGCGGCGTAGGTCAGGAGCCCCATCGCGAGGCCGATGACGATCGGGTCCACCCCTGACTTGAACAGCGCGACCCAGGCAACTATTCCGAGTGCGAGATAGAAGGGGCCCGAGCCGATCCGCAGACGTGCGGCGGCGGCCATGATGCCGAACACGCCGACGCCCACGAGCAGCGCGCCGAGGTGGATCGCGTCCGCGTAGACGGTGGCGATTACCACCAGCGCAGCGAGGTCGTCGATGACCGAGACGGTGAGGATGAACGCGCGCAGCCGGTCGGAGAATCGGGGTCCCACCACCGCGAGCGCTCCGAGTGCGAACGCGGTGTCGGTCGACATCGCCACCCCCCACCCCTGCGCGGAGTCCTGCCCCGAGTTGATCGCCAGGAAGATCGCCGCCGTTGCCGCCATGCCGGCGAGCCCGGCGAGCACCGGCAGGGCGATCATCTCGCGGTCTCGAAGCTCGCCCAGGTCGAACTCGCGCCGCGCTTCGAGGCCGATCACGAAGAAGAAGAACGTCATCAGGCCGCTGTTGATCCAGTGGCCCAGCGTCTGGGAGATTCCGGCGTCGCCGATCCGGATCGAGAGCGTCGTGTCCCAGACGCCTTGGTACGAGGACGCGCTTGCGTTCGCCCAGATCAGCGCGACGACCGCCGCGCCCAGCAGGATCGTGGCGCTTCCGGTCTCGGTCCGCAGGAACGAGCTGAGCGGAGTCTCGAGGCTCCGGGCCCACGCCGTCCGGCCCGAGAAGCGAGTGGCGTCGCCGGCCTCCATGTGATTAGGCCGTACGGCTCAGGGCGTCAGCGCGACGGCGGCCTCGGGGGTCGCGACGCGGAAGCTGAAGCTCTCCTCCAGGTAAAGCTGGATCGACTGAGCGTCGTGGCTCGCGTACCCGATCGACAGGTCCTGGCCCGACTCGAAGAGGAAGTGACCGCCGGCGGCGCTCAGGACAACCGCGCCCTCGACGCCGGGCGCCCAGAGCAGGGGGCCGCCCAGGATCTCGCGCAGGTGCTCTAGCAATGGATAACCGCCGTGCTGGCTGGTCTCCAGGACGTTCGTGTGCGCGTCGGGCCCGAGCGCCATCCCGTAAGGACCGTCGATCCCGGCGGCGCGCAGGGTGTCGACCGCCTTGGCGACGTGACGCGGATAGCGCTCGCAGTCCTCGCCGAGAGCGATCGGGTCGTGGGTGGCCGCCTCCGCGATCCCGGTGATTCCGGCCGCGCTCCAGCCGTGAAACACGGCGGCGTTCTCGGCCGTGGCAATCCGCACGGCGGCCGCGTCGAGCTCGTCGAGATCGACGTCCTCGGCTCCCCGGTCCGCGTCGGCCAGTTCCGTGCGCGCGACCGCGAAGGGCGCACGGGCCTCGACCAAGGGCAGCATGCGGCGGGCCCGACCCTCGAGCCCCTCGGGCGCCGCAACGCTGTCCGTACGCCCCAGGTTGGTGGACGAGTAGGTCCACCCATGGGGACCGTCGAAGTCGACGAGCTTGCGCGCGGCGAGCGCCGGGACCACGCGCTCACGCGCTTCCGCGTCCAGCGTGTTCCAGCCGGCCTCGGTGATCGGTGCGTGCTCGCGAAGCAGGTGGCTCGTGCTCACGACGGAGCCTCCCTCAGGCTGCCAATGCCCAGGGACTCGCCCATGCTGAGCGGAGCCCCGCGGGCGGCCTCGTCCTCGGTTGCCTCCTCCTCGGCCTCCTCGCCGTGCTCGACGATGTCGCCGTCGGTGAAGAGGATCCCCTCGGCGATCTCTCGCCACAGGGGACTTCGCCGCAGCAGGAACTCGAGGTCCATGCAGAAGTGCTTGAACTCCTCCCCCTGGGCGTCACGCATGATCGCCCGCGCGTCGCGATCCGGCTCAACCGCGAGCCGCTGCTCGTACCAACCGATGGCCTCCGCCTCCTCCGTCAGGGAGGTGCACAGGCGCGCGAAGGTGCGCGTTGCGCCGGGCAGCTCCTCCGGCGGCTCGTGGTACTGGTCGGCGCCCACGGCGACATCCTTTCAGGCAACCGATCTCTCCGCACCTGGCAGCAGCTGTTCGGCGCGGGCTTAGAGGTTGACCGTGGCCATGCCCGCCTCGTCGTAGCGGGCGCCCGCGGGCTCTGGGAGCTCGGCGTCGATCCGCGCCAGATCCTCGTCGGTCAGCTCGACGTCGGCGGCGCCGGCGTTCTCCTCGAGGTACGTGCGCCGCTTCGTTCCCGGGATCGGGACCAGGTCATCGCCCTGCGCGAGGATCCACGCCACCGCGAGCTGCGCCGGCGTGATGCCCTTCTCGGATGCGATCTCCTTGACCTTTGCCGCAATCCGCAGGTTCGCGTCGAGGTTCTCGCCGGTGAAGCGCGGGCCATGGCGGCGGAAGTCGTCGTCGTCCAGTTCCTCAGGTGAGCTGAAGCGGCCGGACAAGAACCCGCGCCCCAGAGGCGAGTAGGGCACGAAGCCGATGCCGAGCTCACGACAGGTCGGGATCACCTCGGTCTCCGGATCGCGGGTCCAGAGCGAGTACTCCGTCTGGACGGCAGCGATCGGATGGACGGCGTGCGCGCGCCGAATCGTCTCCGGGGCCGCCTCGCTCAGGCCGAGATGGCGCACTTTGCCTGCCTCGACCAGCTCCGCCATGGCGCCGACCGTCTCCTCAATCGGGACGTTCGGGTCGACCCGATGCTGGTAGTAGAGGTCGATATGGTCGGTGTCGAGGCGCTTCAGCGAGCCGTCGATCGAGCTGTGGACGTGGTCCGCGGAGCCGTCGGCCGGTCCCACGGTGGACATGTCGCCGGGGACTGCGTCATCCATCCGGCGGGAGAACTTGGTCGCGATCACGTACTCGTCTCGGTGGCCCTTGACCGCCCGGCCCACCAGCTCCTCGTTCGTCAGCGGGCCGTAGAGCTGCGCGGTATCGAGGAAGGCGACGCCGATCTCGAGCGCGCGCTGAATCGTTGCGATCCCCTCGTCCTCGTCGGCAGACCCGTAGAAGGCGGACATTCCCATGCACCCGAGGCCGATGGCCGATACCTCGAGGTCCGCAAGCTTTCGTTGCCTCATTCGAATCCCAGCCTTTCGCGGTAGGGGTTGGTCCCCTCCACGATAGGCGTTGGAACGCGCTCGCAGTCAAGCGCTGAGTGGCGGACCCGTGCTCGAGCGGCTCGCTCCCTGGCAGCGGCCTCCCGTCGCTGTGCTCAGGCCCGTCTTGGCCGCGGCGCAGCGCGTGTCGCGCTCGCGGTCATGAATCCACCCACTGTGATCACGATCGCCGCCAGAAGACCGAGATAGATGCCCACCTTCCGGTCGGCATCCCCGGAATCGATGAAGGAGAGCCAGATGAGCAACACGGTCG
>JBJMKM010000045.1:0-3146 GCA_045805825.1 Solirubrobacterales bacterium | reverse complement strand
ATGCGCCTCGGCGATGATCATCGCCACCCCGAAGACCAGGAGCAGGACCCCCGTGAGCGTGACCGGAAGCTGGGCCGAGCCGTAGAGGCCCAGGAGCAGTGAGATCAGGCCGAACGTCCCGGGGGCGATCAGCCCGGGGCTGAAGACCTCGATGCCGAGCCCGATCAGGCCCAGGAGGATGAGGAGGTAGGAGATGTTGGGGTTGACCAGGATCTCCAGCAGCTGGTAGGTGAACGGCAGGTCGTGGTTTTCGATCTCCAGGCCGGCGGTGTGGAGCACCTGCGCCTTGGGGCCCCGCACGTGGAAGCCGTCGAGCTTCGTCAGCAGCGTCTCCTGATCCGGCGCGATCACGTCGATCAGGTTGTCGCGAAGGGCCTCCTGCGCCGTCAGGTTCTTGGCCTTGGTGACCAACAGCTCGGCGAGGTGGCGGTTGCGGCCGTGGGCGCCGGCCAGAGCGCGCATCGACGCGGCGGCGTCGTTCTTGATCTTCTGGGAGAGGTCCTCGCTGCCGCCCGTGGGCCCGATGGCGATCGGCGTCGCCGAGCCGATGTTGGTCTCCGGGGCCATCGCGGCGACATCGGCGGCCTCCGTGATGTAGGCGCCCGCGGATCCGGCGCGGGCCGTATTGGGGGAGACGTAGACGATCACCGGCATCGGCGCGGCCGCCATGTCCTGGATGATCGACCGCATCGAGTCGCTCAACCCCCCGGGCGTGTCGAGCCGGATGATCGCGACCTTCGCGCCCTGGTCGGCGGCGTCGTCAAGCGCGCTGCCCACCCACTTCTGGGTGGCGGGGTCGATCGTCGCCTGGAGCTGGATCGAGTAGGCGACGCCGGTCGAACCGGAGCCGGAGGACTGCCCGAGCGCAGGGGCGACCGCGAGGGCAGCGCCGGCGGCGGCCACCGCGGACCAGACAGCGAGCCGGAGGCGTACTGCCCTCATGAGCTCATTATCCGCTTGCGGAGATTCGGTGAAACGGGCCGCGGCGCCGAGAGCTACCGCAACGCGTAATGCCTGATGTCCGTGGCGAAGTCCGCCTGGCTCGCGTACTGGCCCTGCCTGACGAAGACCCGTTGGCCGCTGCGGTCGTAGAAGGCCGTCGCGGGAAAGCCGGCGGTGGCTCCGAGGAGCCGCGAGATGTCCTGGTCGGGATCGGTGAAGCTCGGATACGGAAGAGGGAATTCCCCGAGGAAGGTGCGGGCGGCGGCGTTTGAATCGTTTGCGTCCACCCCGATGAACGCGACGCGCTTGCCGAACCGCGCCGAGAGGCGTTGCAGGTAGGGGAACTCCTCACGGCACGGCCCACACCACGAGACCCACTTGTTCACCACAACCGGATATCCGCGAACCGCGTCGAGTTGCGCCTGAAAGGCCTGTGTGCCCGCGGTCACCAGCACGTCGCCGTGCGAGTAGAGCCGCGCGAGCGGCTTCGGCGCCCCGGCGAGCGCCGAGCGGTAGTCCGGCGTCTTGGCCTCTGCAGATCCATCATCGGAGCCACCGCACCCACCGAGCGCCACGACCGTCACGGTCGCGGCGAGGCCGAGGACGAGCTTTACGAGCTTCATGAACACGCGAATCGATGACTATCCCCATCAACCGGAGCCCGGGATGGTTTAATAGGGGTTAGGTCCACGCTTCAATCTGGACCGCGGGGGAACCGTCGACTCGTCAAGAGGGGTAAGCCACGAGCGAGCCGGCGCGCCTCCAGCGAGCTTACAGCGCGCCCATTCCCGCGAGCCGTGGGATCCGGCGCCGGAAGAACCTTCATGGCCAAGTCACTCGAAGTCGCCGCCAGCGCGGCCGGAGCGATCCAAGCGGATCAGCTAGAGCGCGTACGCGAGTTCACGCGCGAGCCGATCCTGCTCGACGGCGAGACGGTGGAGGACCTTGCGCCGGGAACCGCGCGCAGTCGCGCGGTCGAGGCAGCCCTCGCCGAGCTGGACGAGGGCCATGAGACCCCGTCGCCGGAATGGCGCCGGAAGTACTCCCTGCTTTTGGGGCTCGAGCGGTTGCTTTCGTCGGAGCGGGTTCGCCTTGCCAAGGACACCGAGCTCACCGAGCACCAGATCGACGTGCTCTCCGGAACGCTCACTGCGCTCACCGCGGAGCTCGAGGAGTCCGACCGGAAGGCGGAGTCCAACGGTGCCAGCGCGGCGGTGCAGACGAACGGCCAGGCCGAGGCGAATGGAGAGGCCGGCGGCAACGGCGTCGTGGAGGACGTCGCCGAGGACGAGGTCGTCCCGGACGAGGAGGAACCCCTCGACTGGGAGGAGCCCGCCGAGGAAGAGCTCGCCGAGGACGTGCCCGAGGACCCAGGGGCCAGTCGCCGATTCTGGTTCGAGCACGCCACCGGCTCCGGCAAGACCGTCGCGGCGCTCGGCTTCATCGAGGGGTCACGCACCGGCGGTGTGCTCATCCTGACCCACCGCCGGAACCTGGTCGATCAGTTCATCGGCGAGATCTCGGAGCGCGGCTACAAGGACCGCCTGTCGCCACCGCTTCTGGGGCGCGCGGATCACCCCTACGGGCCGGTCACGGTCGAGACCTATCAATGGTTTGTGCGAAACGCGAAGGAGATCTCCGACGCGTACGCGGTCGTCATCTGCGACGAGGCGCATACGGCGCTCGGCGAGAAGACCAGCGCCTGCATCCGCGCGTGGCGTGGCCCCGTCTTCATCGGGATGACGGCAACGGGGGCCCTGATCGCCCGGCACGTCGCCGACCTCTTCCCGACTCAGACTTCCCGGTTCGACCTCGCGCAGGCCGCGCGGCGCGGCGTTATCGCCCCGCTGCGCTGCATCAGGATCCCGCCCGGGCCGGGCGTGCGGACGATTGCGAAGGTGCCTCTGCGCCGCGGCGAGGTGGATCAGGACTTCGACCAGGAAGAGCTCGCCGCCCTGCTGGACCAGGAGCCCTTCAACGTCGCCGTCGCCGACCTCTACCGCTCCCGCTTCCGCAAGGTGCCGGGGGTGGTCTACACCGCGGGCGTGCGCCACGCGAACAACGTCGCCGCCTCATTCCGGGCCGCCGGGATGAACGCACAGGCCGTCTCCGGCGAGACGCCAAAGCGCGAGCTGGCCGAGATCCTCGCCGCCTTCGAACGCGGCGAGGTGGACGTGCTCTGCAACGCCATGCTCCTCGCCGAA
>JBJMKM010000044.1:0-15769 GCA_045805825.1 Solirubrobacterales bacterium | reverse complement strand
CGGCGTGATGCGAAAAGGTGGGAAGTGCCACTTCCTACTCCCTACTCCTCGGAGCCGCCGTGAGCCTCGAAGATCCCGTCGTCATCACCTGCTCGATCTCGGGTGCGATCGCGAACCGCGACCAGTGCCCGGCGATCCCGTACACGCCGGAGGAGTACGGGGCCGAGGCGCGGCGGATCGTGGACGAGGGCGGGTCGATGATCCACATCCACGCGCGCACGCCCGACGGCACGCCGTCCTACGAGGTCGAGGACTTCCGCGCGATCACCGAGGCGATCAACGCCGAGGTCGACGACGTGATCATCAACTACTCGACGGGCGCGCTCGGCGTCCCGCTCGAGAAGCGCATCGCCTACCTGCGCGAGCTTCGGCCGGAAGTCGCCGCTCTCAACATGAGCTCCATGAACTACGCGAAGTACTCGCGCCGGCGCAAGGACTTCGTCTTCAAGGCCGTCTTCGAGAACAGCTTCGACACGATCATCGAGTTCCTCGAGGCGATGCGCGAGCTCGGCATCAAGCCCGAGCACGAGTGCTTCGACGCCGGCCACGTCGCCAACCTCGACCCGCTGCTCGACATGGGCCTGCTCGAGGAGCCCCTCCAGATCTCGCTGGTGATGGGGGTGACCGGCGGCATCCGCCCGACCCCGCGCAACGTCAACCTGATGAGCGACCAGATCCCCGGCGGCCCCGAGGGTCCGAACCAGTGGCAGGTGATCGGGATCTCGCGCGACCAGTGGAAGCTGCTCGGCGCCTCTCTCGTGATGGGCGGCAACGTCCGCGCCGGCCTCGAGGACAACTTCTATCTGCCGAACGGCGAGATGGCGAAGTCGAACGGCGAGCTGATCGCCAAGGCGCGGCAGATGGCCGAGGACGTCGGCCGCCGCGCGGCGACGGTCGCCGAGGCCCGCGAGCTGCTCGGGCTCCCGAGGCGCGACGAGCCGACACGGCGCGAGTTGCTGGCGCACCCGATCGAGAGCGCGGAGGCGGCGGAATGAGCGAACGCCCCCTCTCCGACGTCAAGATCCTCGACCTGACCAGGCTTCTTCCCGGCGGCTTCTGCACGCTGCTGCTCGCCGACCTCGGCGCCGACGTGATCAAGGTCGAGGACACCGGCCAGGGCGACTACGTGCGCTGGGCTCCGCCCTACTACGGCTCCGAGGAGCAGACGCCTCTCGGGACCCGCTCCGCGATCTACCTGGCGCTCAATCGCAACAAGCGCTCGATCCGCCTCGACCTCAAGCAGGAGCGCGGCCGCCAGGCACTGATCACGCTTGCGGAGTCGGCCGACGTCCGGGTGGAGAGCTTCCGGCCGGGCGTGCTCGACAAGCTCGGTGTCGGATATGACGTGTTGAGGCAGGCCAACCGCGCCCTCGTCTACTGCCCGATCACGGGCTACGGCCAGGACGGGCCCAACCGGGATCGCGCCGGCCACGACATGAACTACCTCGGCCTGAACGGCGTACTCGGGCTGACCGGCGAGGCGGGTGGCGCGCCGATCCAATCTGGAGCACAGATCGCCGACCTCGGCGGCGGCGGGTTGATGGCTGCGGTGGGGATTCTCGCCGCCCTGCAGGAGGCGCGGCGCAGCGGCGAGGGCCAGATGGTCGACATCTCGATGACCGACGGCTCACTCGCGTGGCTGGTGATGGAGGCCGGCCGCTACTTCGGCTCCGGCGAGGTCCCGAAGCGCGGCGAGGTGATGCTCTCCGGAGGGATCATCTGCTACCGCCCCTACGAGGCGAAGGACGGCTGGGTCACCTGCGGCGCCCTCGAGCCGAAGTTCTGGGCCGGGTTCTGCCGGGGCGTCGGGCGCGAGGACCTGATCGAGCATCAGTTCGAGAGACCCGGATCCGATTCCCACCGCGAGGTCGCGGAGATCTTCAGAACCAGGACCCGCGACGAGTGGCGCGCCTTCAACGACGAGCACGACGCGATGATCGAGCCGATCCTCGATCTCGACGAGGCCCTCGAATCCGAGCTGGTCCGCGAGCGGGAGATGGTGATCTCCTACGAGCAGCCGGAGCTCGGCGAGATCAGGCAGCTCGGCTTCCCGATCAAGCTCTCGCGGACGCCGGCGAGCATCGAGCGCCCGGCGCCCGCCCTGGGCGAGCACACCACGGAGGTGCTCAGGGACGTTGGCTACTCCACGGAGGAGATCCAGGCTTTGGAGGAATCCGGCGCGGCCAAGGGGCCGGATGATGCGAGGGCGCGCGACAGCGCGACCCGTGATGCGGCGAAGCAGGAGCAGTTCCTGGCATGAGCGCTGCGAAGGCACAGACGAAGAGCGAGGAGATGCTCCGCATGGGCGAGCTGGCACGCGCCTCGGGCGTCTCCGCGGCGACGATCAAGCACTACCTCCGCGAGGGGCTGCTGCCGGAGCCGGTGAAGACCTCCCGCAACATGGCCTACTACCCGGCCGACTTCGTCGAGCGGATTCGCATGATCAAGCAGCTCCAGGAGGAGCGCTACATGCCGCTCCGGGTGATCAAGGACCTGCTCGAGGAGGATCCGGACCGCGCCAGGGCGCTGATCGAGCTCGGGGACAAGCTGCTCGAGCATGCCCTGGCCGGGGAGAGCGAGCGGGTCAGCGCCGCCGAGGTTCGCCGCTACGACGTGCCCGAGGACGTGCTCGATCGGCTCACCGAGCTGGGCGTGCTGACCCCCGATGAGCGGGGTTATTCGCCCAGCGACGTCCGCATCGTCGAGGCGATCAGCCGCTTCCGCGCGGGCGGCTACGAGGAGAGGATCGGCTTCACCGTCTACGACACGCTCCGCTACAAGCGGGCGCTCGAGCCCCTGGTCGCCGAGGAGGTCGACGTCCTGACGAGCCGCCTGTCGGGGGACGTGGACCCGGATCGCGCTCTGGAGATCATCGAGGCGGGCATCGGTCCGCTGAATGACCTGATGTCGGCGCTACACACGAAGCTCCTGGTTGCGCGCCTGAGGCACCACCAGGTTGGAAGCCATTCCTCTGAGCGCGCCTAGGCTGGAGCCGCGGCGCTCGCCCCATCTGTATTCCGAACCGCCCGGAGCACCTCGCTCGCCAGCTTCGAGCCGTCGGCTGGGTTCATCGGGGTGACGACGATGCGAACGACCAGCTCATCGTGGTCGAGCTCCTCGAGCTCGACGTGCGGCGAGTAGCGGGTCGGGACCGTGATCGAGCGCGCGAGGAGCTCCTGGACGTCATGCGGCGTCTTCTCGACGCCGAAGCGGGCGCGCAACTCGACCCGCTCGGGCTCGCGGAGCGGGATGACCGCCACGTTCAGGAGCATGCTGTTCGGCACCATGATTCGGTCCGCGCCGCTGACCAGGTCGGTGTAGAAGAGGCCTAGCGAGCTGACAATTCCCTCGAGCGATCCGGCGAGCGCACCACCGTGGAGTCGGACCCGTTCGCCCACCCGGAACGGCCGCGTGCTCAGCAGGACGAGCCCTGCGAAGAGGTTGCCGAGGGTCTGCTGGGCGGCGAGGCCGACGATGACCGCCGTGAAGGCGCCGCCCACGGCGAGCGTGCTCGCATGCAGACCCGCGATCCGCAGCGCCACGACGGTGACGACGACGATCGTCGCCAAGCGGATGAGGAACCCGACGATCCCGGCGGTGCCCGGGTCCATGCGGCGAAACAGGGCGGGCGCGAGCCCCCGGCCCAGCGAGAGGGCCATCCACCAGCCCAGGACCACGAGCGCGGCGACCGTCCCGATCCGCACATAGGTTCCGAGCCCGGGGAAGAGCGTCCCCCGGTTCGAGAACATGATCAAAACGCCTGCGATCAGCGCCGCGAGCACGACAACGCTGCCGCGCGCACGCTTGGCATCGCGACGATCGACCTCGGCTCCAAGTCCCACCTGCCGCCACAGCTCGGTTCGGGACTCGAAGGCCGTTCGCGCACGGCGAAACCGTCCGAATCCGAACATCGCGCACGCGGCTTCCCGTTCATCCGGCGCTTACACGCCTGTGTGACGGGCATCGCACAAGTGGCCCCGGCGCGGATTGACCGGAACTTATACTTGGCTAGATTGACTGGTCAGTCAACGGGCGGTTAAGGACCGAGGTGGAGATGCGAGCGGCTGCCGTACAACTGAACTCAACGGCCGACAAGGGCCGCAACCTGGAGGTCGCCGAGCGGCTGGTGCGAGAGGCAGCGGGCGACGGTGCGGAGCTCGTCGTGCTCCCCGAGAAGTGGAACGTCCTCGGCGACGCCGACGTTCTGCGGGAGGGCGCGGAGTCATTGAGCGGGCCGACGATCGCGGCCGCGAGCTCGTGGGCGCGCGACCTCGGGATCCACCTCGTGGCCGGCAGCATCGCCGAACGCGTCGAGGGCGCGGAGAAGCTCTCCAATACCTCCGTGCTCATCGGCCCCGACGGTGAGCTACATGCCCGCTATCGAAAGATCCACATGTTCGACGTGGACGTCGGCGGTGTCGCCTACCGCGAGTCCGAGACCGAGGAGCCGGGCGACGAGATCGTCAGCCTGGCATTGGCCCCGGCCCTGCCTGGGGTCGCCCTCGGCATGACCGTCTGCTACGACCTGCGCTTCCCGGAGCTCTACCGGATACTCGCGGTGCGGGGCGCGATCGTCCTCACTGTGCCCTCCGCCTTCACCTACGAGACTGGAAAGGACCACTGGGAGGTTCTGCTGCGCGCGCGGGCGATCGAAAACCAGGCCTTCCTCGTCGCGCCGAACCAGGTGGGAGAGGCGCCGCCGCACTATCGCTCCTACGGCCATTCGATGATCGTGGACCCGTGGGGAAAGGTTCTCGCAATGGCAAGCGAGGACGAGACCTTCGTCGTGGCGGATCTAGACCTCGAGGCTGCAGAAAGCGTCCGCGCGACGCTCCCCTCGCTCGCGAACCGCCGTCCCGGTGCATACCGTTGGCCCGAGACCGTGAGCCAGGAGGTCCCGAGCCATGCCTGAGGGGGTGAGCTGATGAGCGCCGAAGCGCCGCCGGTCGACAAGCGGCGCCAGATCCTCGATGCGGCGATCCACGTGTTCGCGCGCCAGGGGTTCCATTCCTGCCGCGTGTCGGACATCGCCGACGAGGCAGGGGTCGCCTATGGGCTCGTCTACCACTACTTCAACTCCAAGGACCAGGTCTTGAACGAGCTCTTCGCGGAGCGTTGGTCTCTGCTCCTCACCGCGATCGAGGAGGTCGACAGCCAGCCGATCAGCGGACGCGAGAAGCTCGATGCCGTGGCGCGGTTCATCATCGACTCGTACCGCCACGAGCCCGATCTGATGAAGGTGATCATCGTGGAGGTGACCCGGGCGGCGAATTCGTTCGGCCGCACGCACCTGCCCGAGATCCGCCGGGCCTACGACCTGATCGCGAAGATCGTCGCCGACGCCCAGGCGTCGGGGGACTTCCGCAAGGACGTCGACCCCGAGTTCGCTTCGATGTGGTTCTACGGCGCGATCGAACAACTCCTGTCCGGTTGGGTCTTCGGGTTGATCCCGGGTGAGGATGCCGACTTCGACCGCGCGCGCGAGATGGTCGTCGAGACCATCTGCGGCGGCCTCGAGCGCCGCTCAGCAGCCTCCTAGGCGGCGCGCATGTGGGAATCGGTCGGATCGACCTATCGCCAGGACCGGATCCTCCACGGTGCCGCCAAGGCGCTGAACCTCGCGGTCGGCTCCGTCGCGATGCCGACGTGGCTGATCGGCCAGCGCCTGCGTGATCCGCTCCGCCGGACGCTCGAGCGGTTCGACCCCGATCCGGCCCAGCTCCCCACCGGGCAGCCCCGCGAGCGCACCATGGACGCGCTCATGGACGATCTCGAGGCCATCCCACACCATCTCCATCACTCGGACGCGGCGATGATCCGCAAGGGGCTTGCTGACATGGCGACGTTCGTGCTGGCCCAGCAGCGGGAGGCGGCGAACCTCGGGTATGCGTATCCGTCCCAGTTCTCCGACCATGTCTTCGACGGCGCGGATGGGGAGCGCATCGCCGCGAGCATCGGCCTGCACGAGGGCGTGCGGCGTCCGGCGCTGATCGTCGTCCACGGACTGTTCTCCTCGCGGCGCTTCGACTACGTGCGAGACATCGCAGTCCGGGCGTTCTTCGAGTGGGGCTTCAACGTCGCCGCCGTCGATCTGCGGAGCTTCGGCCTGACGAATCTGACCAGCGAGGCGCCCACCAGCACCGGATGGAAGGAGGGCGAGGACATCATCGCGTGCGCCAGGTATCTCAAGGACCTCGGATCCACGACGGTCGGGGCGCTTGGAATCTCCCTGGGCGGCTCGTCGGTGCTCGGCGCCTGCCACCCGGACGGCGCCGGCGAGGCCATGGACGGCGGCATCCTCGCCGTGTCGCCACCGGGCGATCCACATGGGATGGCGCGCCGCCTGTCGAAGACGGTGCCCCGAACGGACCCCGCTTATGCCCTCAATCAGGCCTTCTGGGCGATGCTGCGATCGCGCATCCGCCAGGGGGGCTGGGAGGACATCCACGACTTCGTCGATCCCATCGAGAAGATCTCGGCTCCCTACTACGAGGTCGAGCCGGAAGAGCTCTGGCATCGCGCCGCGGCGCGCGAGCACATAGACGACGCGAAGGTGCCGGTGCTCGTTTTGCATCCGGAGGACGACGAGGTCATCCCGGTCGAGCAGGCGCGCGAGCTGGCGGCCGCGGCCCGCGGCAACGACCTCGTGAGGGTCTGGATCCTGCCCGGCGGGGGGCACGGCGCGATCGACGCGATCGACCGCACCTGGTTCTTCGCGGTCGTGCGCGGTTTCTTCGAGCGCTGGGCCGGGTACCCCGCAACGGAAGCGGCGCAGGATGGTTCGCACGCTGACCAGCGGCGAGACAAGCTGATTTACTCCGCCGGCGGTTTACCGAAATGGATAACGAAGTCGTCAGAAGGCTGATGTGGGCGGGCCTGGTCGCCGCGACCGGCGCCCTGGCCACGGTCGTGGCGAATCGCCTCGCCACGGTGATCTGGACGCGGGTGTTCGGAGAGGATCCGCCGGAGTGAGCACGCCTGAGGCGCCTCCGGGCCAGGACAAGTCGGTCGGCGAGCTGGTAGTCGACGTCTCCGAGCGCACGTCGACGCTCGTTCGCGAGGAGATCGAGCTCGCCAAGACCGAGATTCGCGAGAAGGTCACCAAGCTCGTGCAGGGCTCGGTCGTGGGCATTGCCGCCGGCGTCTTCGTCGTCATGGCGCTCGCGATGTTCATGCATGGGATCGCCTGGCTGCTGAACGACCTCTTCTTCTCGAGCAACCTCTGGGCCGGCTTCCTGATCGAGAGCGCCTTCTGGCTTGTGGTCGCGGCCATCGCCGGCCTGATCGCGTACCGCTCAATCCAAGCCGGCGCACCGCCCACCCCGGATCTGGCGATCGAGGAGGCCAAGCGCACCAAGGAGACGCTGGAGGCCGGCGCCCGGTGAGCAAGACCCCCGACGTTTACGTGAGCGGAGCGGGGGAGCCCGTCGGGCGGCGGGCGCCCGGCCCACCCGGACGCAGCTCCGACCAGATCCGCGCCGACATCGAGCGCCAGCGCGGCGAGCTGTCGCACTCGGTCGAGGCGCTTCGGCACAGGGTCACCGAGCTCACCGACTGGCGCCGCCAGGTTCGCGAGCACCAGCGCGAGCTCGCCATCGGAGCCGCGGTGGTCGGCTTCGCGATCGGCGGGATGATCGCGCTGCGCCGCCGCAGGTAAGGCCGGCCCGGACGCCGACGCATTTGCGCGTCCGGCTACGTGCTTAGTCTCACATCAGTGAACGGCACATGCTGCTGCCGGCGCCGTACGGCACCGGCCTAGAACACCGGATGGACGCCTCGCAGGTCTCCGCACGCGCGGTGGCGAAGGTGGTGCTGGTCGCTGCCGGCGTTATCGCCATCCTGTACTTCTCGTACCTGATTCGCACGGTGATCGGCCTCGTGCTGATCGCGGCCTTCTTCGCGGTCGCAATTGCGCCTGCGGTCAACTGGCTAGATCGTCGCAAGGTGCCGCGCTGGCTTGCGATCCTGCTCGTCTACCTCGGGATCGCCGGCGGGATCTTCGGGATCGGGCTGCTGATCGTGCCGCCGCTAGTCACCGGGGTGGAGAACCTGTCCACCAACCTCGACGACTATGCCGAGGACCTTCGCAACAACCCGACCTTCCGGGACTACGACGAGCAGTACCACATCACCGACAAGCTGAAGGAGCAGGCGAACCAGCTTCCGAGCAAGCTCGCGGATGCCGCCGGGACCCTCAGGGACGTCACCGTCGGCGTCTTCTCTCGCCTGGTCCAGCTGTTCTCGATCCTCGTCATCACCTTCTTCCTGGTGAAGGACGGAAATCGATTACTGGAGTTCTTCTACAGACAGTTACCCGACGTCCGGGCGCGGCGGTTCAGGAAGATCGCGGGGGACATCTCGGACGCGATCTCGGGGTACGTGTTCGGCAACTTCGTCATCAGCGTCTTAGCCGGGATCGTCACCTACGTCACGTTGACGATCCTGGGAGTGCCGTTCGCGCTGCCGCTCGCGATCCTGTTCGGGTTCTTCGACCTGATCCCACTGGTGGGCGCGACGCTCGGCGGGATCATCGTGGGCATCGTCGTCGCGTTCGCCGCGGCGTTCCCGATCGGGCTGATCGTGTGGGTGGCGGTCCTGATCCTGTACCAGCAGGTCGAGAACAACCTGGTGCAGCCGTTCGTCTATGGCAAGGCCGTTCAGCTTCACCCCCTGATCGTGATCATCGCGATCCTGATCGGTGCGGCGCTGCTCGGCGTCCTCGGCGCGCTCATCGCCATTCCGGCCGCGGCCGCGGTCCAGGCCGTGCTTCGCGACTACTGGCGCTTCAGGCACCCGGAGGATGCCCCGCCACCGGAATCGGGAGACGCGTCCGCGGAGGCGCCGGCTGAGGCAGGATGAGGCCTAGCCCGTGCCGGGCGGGCTCGCCTCCAGGTCGCTGAGCACCGCGTAGAGCGCGTGGTCGACGGGCCGCCTCGGCACCGCGGGGTGGGAGCTGGCCGCCTCGTGGCGGCGCACCGCGCCCGCCAGAGCCCGGTAGCGGTGCTCCGGGCTCGGCGGGGCGGTGGTGGTTCCCGGTGCCTCGATCGGGAGCTCTTGCGTGGGGGGCGTCTCGGGGTTCAATGCGCCTCAGGCCTCGGCGATGATCTGGCGTAGCCGCCGGTAGAGCGCGACGTCGTGCGCACGGGCCCCGACGGTGTGTCGGGTGGCCTTGGCCTCGTGTTCCCGGACGGCGGCGGCGAGGGCCGAGAATCGGCGCTCTGCGATCTGGCGCTGGATGACTCCGATCAGGCGCTGGTCGGACGGCCTATTGGTGTCGGTCGCGTTTCTTGCCACGTGCAACCCTCCTTCCAAAGTTTGTTGACTGGAAAACTCAAGATAGCAGTTACCGAGGAAGGAGGCGGGTCGCCTCACCGGCCGGCTCAGGCGGCGTCGCCGCGTGGGCGCAGGGTGGAGGAGGGAGTGCCGCCGACGCCCAGGAGCCCCGGGCCGGTGTGCGCCCCGATTACGGGGCCGACCTCGGAGACGAAGACCGGATCGCAGCCGAACAGCTCCCGGCACTGGTCGACCAGGCGTTGTGCTGATTCGAGGTCGTGGACGTGCTGGACCACCCAGGCATCCGCGCCCTCGTCGCGGCGCTGGCGCGCGTAGTCGACCAATCGCTCGAACGCGCGGCGGCGCGTGCGCACCCGCTCGACGGGCGTGATCTCCTCGCCGAGGGTGAGGATGGGCTTGATCTGGAGCGCCGACCCAAGCCACGCTTGCGCGGCCCCGATGCGGCCGCCCTTCCGGAGGTACTCGAGCGTGTCGATCGAGAACCACATCTGAAGCGATTTCCGGCAGCGCTCGGCCGCGTCGAGAACCGTTTCACCGTCGGCGCCGCTCGCCGCCGCAGTCGCGGCCGCCAGAACCACCAGCGCCTGGCCGCCGGCCGAGGACCGGCTGTCATACACGCGAATGCGCTCGCCGCCCTTGCCTTCGCTCGTCAGGCGCTCTCGGGCCTGGAGCGCCGACTCGCAGGTCCCAGAGATCCCCGCAGAGAGGTGAATCGAGACGATGTCCTTCCCCGCCGCCAGGAGTGGCTCATAGACCGCGCAGAAGTCGCCAACCGACGGTTGCGACGTCGTAGCTCCCTCATCGCTCGCGCTCAGCCGCTCGAAGAAGTCGTCGTACTCGTCCCCGGCGATTTCGATCTCCGGCCGCTGCACTCCGTCCAGCGACACGTACAGGCTGACTCGCTTGATTTCGTGCTCGGCGACCAGCTCCTCCGGGAGGTAGGCCGTCGTATCCGTGACGACCGCGGTCTTGGTATCGGCGGGCATCGGGCGGTTCTATCACTTCACCAAGGAGCCGCATTTCCCGGTCGGCCGCCGTCCGTCTCTACCATCGCCCCGTGGGCAAGACCCTGGTCACAGGAGGCAGCGGGTTCGTCGGTTCGCACGTCGTGCGGGCCCTCGCCACGCGCGGGGACGATCTGCGGCTCCTCGTGCGCCGGGGGTCGAGTCTCGACCACCTCGCGGACGTGGAGTTCGAGCGCTCGAGCGGCGACGTGCTCGATCGCCGCGCCGTCGCTCGGGCGGTAAAGGGGGCGGACCGGGTGTTCCACATCGCCGGCACCACGTCGATGCTCGCCCGGCACCGTCAGAAAGTCTTCGATCTGAACGTGAAGGGCACCAGGATCGTGCTCGAGGAGAGCCTGGGCGAGGGGGTTGAGCGGGTCGTCTTCACCTCGTCCATCGCGGCGATCGGCCCTGCCGGCCCCCGCGGGACGGTGGACGAGTCGCACGCATTCACGGCTGGCTCCTTGGGAGTCGCCTACGTGAACTCAAAGCACGAAGCAGAGGTCGAGGCGCTGCGCCTTGCGGCGCATGGCCTGCCGGTCGTGATCGTGAACCCGACGTTCGTGCTCGGCCCGGACGATCCGCGTGGCACCTCGATGGAGCTGGTTCGCCGCTTCTTGCTCGGGCGCATCCCCGCCTACGTGGACGGTGGGCTGAACATCGTCGACGTCCGTGACGTGGCGAAGGGACACGTGCTCGCCGACGAGAAGGGCGAGCCGGGCGAGCGCTACATCCTTGGCGCGCGCAACTTCACATTCGATCGCCTGTTCGCGGACCTGGCCCGCCTTTCGGGGCGCGACCATGTGCCGGTGAAGCTGCCGAGCGCCCCGACCCAGCTGGCGGTCGATCTGATGACGCGGATGGGCCTTCCCCTGCCGATCTCGCCCGACGAGGTCCGCTCCGCGGGCTGCTGGTGGACCTGCCGGAACGCCAAGGCTCGCAGGGAGCTCGGCTTCGATCCGCGCCCGCACGAGGAGACTCTCGAGGACGCCGTTCGCTGGCAGATCGACCAGCTCGGCGGGCGCGCCAGGACCGACCGCACCGCGCCGGAGTTCGCCCTGAGCGCCGTCGCGCCGTTCATGAGGCTCGGGGAGCGGGTCCTCGGCCGATGAGCCCGCGGCGGCGAAAGCAGGCGACGGCCACCCCGAACGGCAGCGAGGGCGAGCCCAGGCTCATGCTCTATCGCTGTCCGACGCCGACCAACGTCCTGTGCCCGTGCGGCGCGGTGGCCCGGCGGCTCGGGAAGCTCGAGCTCGAACACCGCACGGAGCGGGTCCCGTACCGCCGAAACGCGCGGCCGGAGATCGAGGAGCTCACGCGCCAACGGCGGGTTCCCGTGCTCGTGGACGGGGACGAGGTCATCCACGACTCGAAGCGGATCATCCAGTACCTGGAGTGGAAGTACGGCGGGGAGGAGGATGAAGACTGACCGGGCCTATACAATCTGAAGCGATGGATACTCCTGAGACCGCAGTTCAGCTGACCGACAAGGCAGCGGGCAAGATCAAGGACCTGATCGGCTCCAACGGCGACGCCTCCGAGCAGGCGCTCCGCGTCGCGGTTCGAGGCGGTGGCTGTTCCGGCTTCCAATACGCGCTTGCACTCGACCAGCCCAAGGCCGAGGACCACGTCTTCGAGCACCAGGGCGTATCGGTGGTCGTCGACAAGGTGAGCATGCAGTTCGTCTTCGGCTCGGAGGTCGACTACGTCGATGGCCTCCAGGGCGCCGGGTTCGTCGTGAACAATCCGAACGTCGTCGCGGCCTGCGGCTGCGGCTCCTCGTTCCAGGTTCGCGAGGACGCACCCGAGTCGGCCGCCGTCTAGCGCCGAGTCCGCCGCATCAGTTCTCTACGTCAGCCGCAGTTCGGCCAGTGGCCGGTGCCGTCGCGCTTCTTGAGATAGACGGCTACCACGGCCTGGGTACGGTACCGGTACCTGATCGGGTCGCCGCCGGGCGACTTCGGCGCGTGGCGCCAGGTCGACTTCATGAACTGGAAGGCGCCGCGGTACGCGCCGCCGCCACCGATCGCGTCCGGGTCCTTGCCCGACTCGCACTCGGCCGTGTGGTTCGCCCACCGCTTGTTGCGGCGCGAGACCTCGTCCCACAGGCGCCGATACTTGCCGCCGTCGCCGTCGGAGCTGGTCGTCGAGGTCCCGCCGCTGTACGCGCTGGCCGGTCCCGCCACGGAGGCGAACGTCAGTGACAGCGCGGCCACCGCGGCCACCAGTACAAGGATCATCTTGAGCTTGGGCGCCATCGCGCCCACGGACAAGTTCATACACCGCTCTTTCGTCGCTTACGGGGTTAGCTGACGGGCTCGCGCCGAAGAGCTGGCGCTACACGGCCATCAGGCCGCGATTCGCCCCAAACAGTTGGGTCCCCCGCTGCCCGCGGATATATGGCGGGCGTTCAGCAGGTCGCGCGGCAGGCTAGCAAATCATGAGGGACGTGTTAGCGACAACTGTGTCGCAACACGCACAAGAGCGAGTAAGTAGCCGCGCTAGGCGCCGTCGACCTGAAGCGGCGGGCTCTGCTGAGGGCTGGCTGCACCCTCCGGCTGGGGCTGGGCGGTGGCGCCCTCTGGCTGCTCGACCCCGAGAAGCTTCGCGAGCTCTCCGCTCTCGGCCATCTCCTCGACGATGTCGCAGCCGCCCACCAGCTCTCCGTTCACGTAGAGCTGCGGAAACGTGCGCCAGTCGGCGATCTCGCCGGTCACCTCGCGCAGCGGACCCAGAATGGGGAGTACGTCGATTGCGCCGTACTCCGTTCCCATCTGCTCGAGGACTCCAACCACCCGCATCGAGAAGCCGCACTGCGGCGTCTCCGGCGTGCCCTTCATGAAGAGGAGCACGCGGTTCTCGTTCAGCACCTCTTCGACCTTCTGCTTCAGCTCCGGGTTGGCAGGCATGGGTCCACCTTAGCGACTTGGGCCTGCCGGCCCGTCAGGCCGGCGTCGTCTGGATCGAGAGCGCGTGAATCGAGCCGTCGTCCATTCGCTCCCGCACGGCCGCCCGAACCATACGGTGCTGGTCGATCCGGCTCTTGCCCTCGAACTGAGGCGCGCGAACGATCGCCCGCAGATGGTCGCCTCCGCCCGTCTCATCGATCACCTCGACCTCGGCGCCCGGAAGTGCGTCCGCGATCATCCGTTCGATCTCGGCGAGGTCGGCCACGGTAGCTACCCCGATACCGGGGCGCCGCGCGCCGCGTCGACCATCTCCTGGACGTGCACGAACTTGACCCTTGGGCGACCGAGTGGCTTGCCGCGCTCCTGCTCGGCGACGTCGATCACCTGCCAGCCCTCGAAGGTCACGTGGTCCGGCGCGCGCTCGGTGAGGAGATGCACGATGGACTCGGGGTCCGCCGCGGCCGGAGGCGACGGCAGCCTTGCGGCGGATGCGTCGGCCACCAGGCTGTCGACCGTCTCCTGCGCGTCCTTCTTGTTCGTGCCGATGACGCCCGAGGGACCGCGCTTGATCCAGCCGACGGCGTACTGGCCGGCCGCCTGCCGCCCTGTCTCGGGTTCGACCACGCGGCCAGCCTCGTTCGGGATCACGCCACGGCGCTCGTCGAAGGGAACTCCATCGAGGCCGATGCCCTTGTAGCCGATCGAGCGAAAGACGATCCCGCACTCGAACGTCTCGCGCTCGCCGGTGTCGCGGGGCCGGATCGCGCCCGAGTCGTCGCGATGGAGCTCGTTGCGGGCGACGACAATTCGCTCGACCTTTCCGTCGCCCTGGATCTCGACTGGCGAGCGCAGGAACCGCAGGACGATGCGCCGCGACTTCCCCTCGGGCTCACGCTGGCAGAACTCGCGGAAGATCTCGACGTTCTTGCGGGTCGTGATGTCCGCCTCATCCGACTCCAGGTAGTCGCGGCTCAGCTCGTCGAGCTCGACCTCGGTTGGGTCGACATCGATGTCGGCATCCACCATTTCTCCCAGCTCGCGGAGCTCGGGGTTGGTGAAGGCCGCCTGCGCCGGGCCGCGGCGGCCGAGGACCAGGATCTCCTTGATGCTGCTCGAACCGAGCGCATCGATCGCGTGCTCGGCGGTGTCGGTCGCCTCGAGCTCCTCGCGGGTCAGTCCGAGCATCCGCGCGACGTCGGTGGCGACGTTGCCGTTGCCGATCACCACCGCGCGCTCACACGACAGGTCGAACTCGCAGTCGGCGAAATCGGGATGGGCGTTGTACCAGGCGACGAACTCCGTGGCCGCGTGGCTGCCGGACAGGTCCTCGCCGGGAATTCCGAGGTGGCGGTCGGTCGGGGCGCCATAGGCGTAGATCACGGCGTGGTAGCGCTCGGCCAGCTCAGCCGCGGTTACGTCCCTGCCGACCTCGACATTGCCGAAGAATCGGAAGCCGTCGCGAGCCGCCGTCTTCTCGTACACCCGAATGACCGACTTGATCTTCGGGTGGTCGGGCGCGACGCCGGCGCGAACGAGCCCGAACGGAGTGGGGAGGCGATCGAACATGTCCACCTCGAACTCGAGCTCGTCGGAACGGAGCAGATGCTCGGCCGCGTAGAAACCCGCCGGCCCGGAGCCGACGACGGCGACGCGCAATGTGCCCGAGTGGTCGTTCATGGAGGCGGGAAGGTTAGGGACTGGTGCTCAGGCGAGTGCCGGGGCGCCGCTTGCGGTGGCAGCGCCGTCGAGCGCATCGAGTGCCCGCGCGACCGACATCGCCACGCAGGTGAAGATCGGGGTGTCGCGCAGGGTGTAGGAGCTCGACTCGGTACCGCGCAGCTCTTGAACCAGGTCGAGGAACTGTCCGGGCTCGTCGGCCTCGAAGCTCACGACGAACTCCTGGTCATCCAGCCCGAAGGAGTAGGCCGTGTTGATCGTGATCTCGGGATAGCGCCGGCCGACCTCGATGTGGTCCTGCATGATCCGCTGCCGCTCCTCGGCCGGAAGGCGATACCACTCGCGCTTCTTCTCGAACGGGTAGACGAAGAGGTAGCGGCGCTCGGAGGTGCAGATCGCAGGGCGGGCCTCGGCCTCCGAGTACGGCGAGCGCTTGGTCATCGCCAGGTAGGAGTGGGGGGTCGTCATCCACTTCGCCAGGCCACTCTGTGCCAGGACCACGTGGAACGTGTGGATGTCGTCCAGGCCCGGGCTCTGGCTCAGCAGCAGGAGGTCCGTGTCGCCCCGTGTGCCGACCGTGGAGTATGCGCGCAGCGAGCGGTCCTGGGCGAAATCCTCGCAGGCAGCCAGAAACTCCCGTTTATCCTCCGCCCGCGCCTCGGGATCGCGGCGCTGCCACGCGGGGTCGAGCTTGAAGAAACTGAACTTGGCGAAAGTGCGCTCGGGCACTGCCGCGATGGTAGTGCTTGCGGTTGTTCTCCTTGGGGCGGCGCCGGGCGCGTCGGCTGACGGACACCGCGAGTTGATGCCGACACGTGGTGTCGGCACAACTCGCTTCGTATCCGCATCCGACGCCCCCGTCGCCGCCCGGGATCCAGTCCACAT
>JBJMKM010000043.1:0-28068 GCA_045805825.1 Solirubrobacterales bacterium | reverse complement strand
GAAGCTGTACCCGCCGGGCGATCGCGAGCTCGAGCGCGCGGCGACCGATGAGGGCGCACATCCGGAGCGGGACGCCGCCCTCGCCTGCATCGCACGGCTGCCGAGGGCACAGGCGGAGATCGTCCTGCTCCGCGTTCTCGGCGGGTTCTCGGCCGAGGAGGTGGCTGAGCTGACCGGGCGCACCGGCGGGGCGGTGCGCGTGATCCAGCACCGCGCGCTGCGGCGCCTTGCCGACGAGCTCCGCCGCGACCCGGACTGGTTGTGAGCCCTGGAACGGGGAAAGGCCGGGGCGCGTTCTCCCAGATGCAGTGGGTGAGTTGCGACTCGACGATGACACGGTGGACCGGATCGCAGCCACGCCGGGCGGCCCGCCCGCCGGAAGAGCCACGGGCGGCACGGAGCGGCGATCTCGGCGCTCGCCCGCTCGACGACCGGCAGCGCCGGCGCCAAGGGCGCGAAGATCTCCGCGGCCGTCAGCGGCGGAAAGAGCCACGCCGGAGAGCACGGGCACAACGGCCGAGCGCGTCCCACGGTCACGATCACGGCCAGGGTCATCGCTCGCACCGGCCTCGCTAGACTGACCGCATGACGATCGAGCGCCGCTGCGCAAGCGACCACCGGCCGGTTTCGGCCGTCGTTGCGCTGCCTCCGCTCGTGCACGTCCCGGCCTAGGCGCTTCCGCCGCTTTCGGCCCGAAGCGCCGCGACCAGCTCCGCAAACGCGGGTGTACGTCCGTCAAGGAGGTCGTCATGAGTGCCGTCCGTCTCCCCCAGCAATCGCAGGATTTCCCCGCCTGGTATGGCCAGGTCGTGCGCCGCGCGGACCTGGCCGAGAACTCGGCCGTGCGCGGGGCCATGGTGATCAAGCCGTACGGCTACGCGATCTGGGAGGCGATCCAGCGCGAGCTGGATGGCCGGATCAAGGCGACCGGCCACGAGAACCTTTACTTCCCGCTGCTTGTGCCTGCCTCGGATCTGGCTGCGGAGGGCGAACTCGTCGAGGGTTTCGCGCCCGAGGTCGCGGTCGTCACCGAGGCGGGCGGGAAGACGCTGACGGAGCCGCTCGCCGTGCGCCCCACGTCCGAAGCGCTGATCTGGTCGACGTACGCCCGCTGGATCCAGTCGTACCGCGATCTGCCGCTCCTCTACAACCAATGGGCCAACGTGGTCCGCTGGGAGCTGCGGCCGCGCCTCTTCCTGCGCACCAGCGAGTTCCTCTGGCAGGAGGGACATACCGCGCACGAGACGGAGGAGGAGGCCGTCGCCGAGACGCTGACGATCCTGAACGACGTCTACGCCGCCAC
This sequence comes from Solirubrobacterales bacterium, assembly GCA_045805825.1. Classification (GTDB taxonomy): domain Bacteria; phylum Actinomycetota; class Thermoleophilia; order Solirubrobacterales; family 70-9; genus AC-56. The sequence continues at coordinate 26,765 of JBJMKM010000043.1, read as the reverse complement.
GATCGAGAGCGTCCTCGCGATCCCTGTGCTGCGCGGCCGCAAGAGCGAGAGCGAGCGGTTCCCCGGCGCGGTCGATACATACACGCTCGAGGGATTGATGCGCGACGGCAAGGCGCTCCAGGCGGCCACCTCGCACTACCTGGGCCAGGGCTTCGCGCGCACGTTCAACGTCCGTTTCACAGGCCGCGACGGAAGCGAGCAGTATCCGTATGCGACCTCGTGGGGCGCGAGCACGAGGCTGGTCGGCGGCGTGGTGATGGCGCACGGAGATGAACGCGGGCTGCGGCTACCGCCTCGCGTCGCGCCGCATCAGGTCGTGATCGTGCCGATTTTCCGCGAGCACGATCGCGCTGATCTGGTGCAGGCCGCCGCTGCCGTCGCCGACGGGCTGCGGGAGGTGGGGGTTCGCGTCCGGGTGGACGATCGACCCGGGCACCGACCTGGTTTCAAGTTCAACGAATGGGAGTTGAAGGGCGTGCCGCTCCGCGTCGAGATCGGCGCCCGCGACCTAGAGGCCGAGGCAGTCACGATCGTCCGGCGCGACACCGGCGAGAAGCAGCAGATCCCGCTGGCTCGGGTCGCTATCGCCGTCGACGAGATGCTGAGTTCCGTGCAGGCGGCGCTCTTCGACTCCGCTCGCGACGAACACGAGCGGCGGACGTTCCGCGATCCGGATGGCTACGACGAGATGATCGAGTACCTCCGCGAGGCGGGCGGGTTCGTCGCCGCGGGGTGGTGTGGACGCAAGGACTGCGAGGCGCGCGTCAAGGACGACAGCTCGGCGACGATCCGGTGCCTCCCGCTGGAGGACGAGGAACCGGTGCAGTTCGGCGCCTGCGTCTGCTGCGGCCGGCCCGCGGTGACCGACGCGGTGTGGGCGCAGGCGTACTAGAGCACGCGCCCGGTAGTCGTTTGCGGTGCCTGGATCGTGGCCTCTTTACGTGCGCGGGCGCGGATAGAGTGGCGCGGTGCCGTTCGGCGGGTCCCAACACGCGCACGCGAGATCGGCGCGCCACTTCCACGGACGCTTGAAGGAGAAGCCGGCGGGGCCGCCGGCCGCCGCGGCCTCGGCCGACCCCGATCGGATCGCGCCCGGAGCGGTCATGGCGTTGATCGCGATGGGGCTGGGCGTGATCGTGATCGCCAACGACTTCACGGCCCTCAACGTCGCCCTGCCGGCGATCGAGGGCGACTTCAACGTCGACCTCGGCACAGCCCAGTGGGTGATCAACGCCTACTGCCTCGTCTTCGGGATGGCGATCGTCACCGGCGGGCGACTGGCCGACCTGTTCGGGCGCCGGCGCGCCTTCTTCCTCGGCTCGGCGCTGTTCGCCGGGTTTTCGCTCCTGGGCGGCATCGCGCCGGATGCGTTCTTCCTGATCGTGATGCGGGTCGGGATGGCCCTCGGCGCGGCCCTGATGTGGCCGGCCATCCTGGGCATGACCTACGCGGCGCTGCCGGAATCGAAGGCCGGGCTGGCCGGTGGCCTGATCCTCGGCGCGGCGGGGCTCGGGAACGCCATGGGGCCGCTCCTGGGCGGCGTCCTGACGGATGCGCTCTCGTGGCGCTGGATCTTCTTCCTCAACGTGCCGATAGCCGCCTTCGCGGTCCTCGTGACTTGGATGAAGGTCCATCAGGCCCGGCCGGAGGTCACCGACGAGCGAATTGACTACCCCGGGATCGTGACGCTCTCGACCGGGCTGTTGCTCATCTTGCTGGCGTTCGATCAGGCGGCGGACTGGGGATTTGGCAGCCCCGGGGTGATCGCGATGCTCGTCGTGGCGGCGCTACTGCTGGTCTCGTTCGCCTTCATCGAGCCGCGGATGAAGAAGAGCGCGCTGATTCCGATGGACGTGTTGCGCACCACCGAGTTCCGCAATGCGTGCATCACGGTCACGCTCATGTCGGCGGTCTTCTTCGTGACCGTGCTCTACGCGCCGCAGTTCATGGAGAAGATCCTCGACTACTCCGCCCTGAAGGCCGGCGTGGGCATGCTGCCGATGCTCGGGACGTTCGCGTTGACGTCGTTCATCGCCGGGCCGCTGTACGGACGCCTGGGACCGAAGCTCACCGTCACGGCCGGCGCAGTCGGCCTCACCCTCGGGCCGTTCTTCCTGTCGATGGTCGGCGCGAGCTCGAGCTACAGCGCACTGATCGTGGGGTTGGCGCTGACCGGGCTGGGGGCCGGGCTCTTCTATCCCTCGGTCACGACCGCGGGCGTCACGGCGCTCGACGCCTCGCGCACGAGCCTCGCGGGCGGGTTGGTCTACATGTGCCAGATCGCCGGTGGCGCGATCGGGGTCGCGATCACCACGACGATCTTCACGATCACCTCCGAGAACGATCTCGACTCGAAGGGGGCAACGGCCCTCCACGGCCACCAGCTGACCGATCACCAGGTTGGCGTGCTTCACGGGCAGCTCGCCGAGACCAAGGCCGCGGCGGACGCGCTGCATCAGCTTCCCCCCTCGGCGCAGCACGTGATCGTGCCGATCATCAAGGATTCGTTCGCGGTCGGAGTGCAGGCGGGCTTCCGATTCGTGGCGATCGCGGCCGTGCTGGGGTTCCTGATCTCGCTCTTCTTCGTGGGCGGCCGGCTCTTTCCCCGGCGCAGCGGTGAGCCCGAGCGCGCCGAAGCCTGAACCCCAATCGCCGGAGTCATCCGATCGGCGGAAGGGGGGTCCCCCGATCGGATGAGACGAGATTCATCCTCAAGAACCCCCGATCGGAGGATGTGAGAATCCGCATCCAGGCTCGATCATGTCTCGTGACCGGTCGGTAGCCGGGGGGAGGCAGGGGGCCTCCCGTCACCGTCCGCAGTAGCTAGGAGGGAGGCAGGGCCCTCCAGCTACGTTCTCTCCGCCAGCCCGGGGACCCGTCGCTCGCCGCGCTCCTCGAAGTACGTCCACTCGAGCTCGCCCAGCTCGGTAGCCGGCGAGTCGCCATAGATCCACTCCCGCGAGATGCGGTGCCAGTTGCGGCACGCGCGAAGCTGCGCGAGGACCGCTAGCACGCCGGTCTCCATGCGGCGACCCATCAGTTCTTCGGCCGGCAGGCTCTCGCGCCGCATTAGGTCGAAGTACTCCGAGCGCGGATCGGAGGTCGACTCGATCACCTTCATGACCCGCTCGGGCGTGAGTTGGACCTCGCGATCCTCCATGTACCAGCCGCCCACGACCATCACGTGCTCCATCAGGCGCTCGGCGTCGAACTTCGACGGGTTCTTGACGAAGCCGAGGTCGTGGAGCGCCTCGCGCAGCGCCTCGGGATCGCGGCGGGAGGCGGCGTCGATGGCCCGCTGCTCGAGCTCGATCTGCTCGGCATCGAGTCGCTTGGTCATACCGAAGTCGAGGAAGGCGACGCGCCCGTCGTTCATGAGGATGTAGTTGCCGGGATGGGCGTCGGCATTGAACATCTGCAGGTGGTAGATCGAGCCGAAGCAAAAGCGAAAGACGATCTCGCCGAAGCGGTTGCGCTCTGCCTGGGACAGTTGCTTCACCTCCTCGAACCCAATCCCCTCGACGTACTCGGTGACCAGCACACGCCGCCGCGACAGACGGGTGATCACGTCCGGAACGTGGATGAAGGGGTGGCCGCGATACGCGCGCGAGAAGCTGCGGTGACTCTGGGCCTCGTACTCGTAGTCCAGCTCCTCCATGACGCGCAGCCGAAGCTCCTGCGCGACCGCCCTGGCGTCGAGCCCCGGCGCGATCGCCCGCGCCAGGCGCATGATCATGCCCGCGTTCTTGAGGTCGGACTCGAGCGCCTCCGCCACGCCGGGGTACTGGATCTTCACAGCCACCGCGCGACCGTCGTTGAGGGTCGCCCGGTGCACCTGCCCGATCGAGGCGGCGGCGAATGCCTCCTCCTCGATGTGCTCGAACATCTCGTCCAGCGGCTCGCCCAGGTACTCCTCGTCGAGGACCTTGCCGACCTTCTCCCAGGGCATCGCGGGAGCCGAGGTGCGGAGCTTGGCGAGCTGCTCCTGGTAGAGCTCGGCGTACTCGGGCGGCAGGAACTCGGTGTCGATGAACGAGGCGAGCTGGCCGATCTTCATCGCCGCCCCCTTCATCTCGCCGAGGATGGAGGCCATCTTCACGGCCGTCTCGAGGTGCCGCCCCTCGAGCCGCCGCTCTGCCTCCTCACTCGGGCGGGCGACGTTGGCGGCCCTCGTCCCCGCATAGCGTGTCGCCTGGGCGCCCATCGCCGTCCCGAGCTTCGCCGAGCGGCGGATCCGTCCCTGCGGAATCTTGTCCTCGGCCATCGGCTACCAGTATGCAAGGCCGCTGGTGGAGGGGCTCGTTATCCACGACCGCGTGGGCTGCCGCCCTTCTTCTATCCTCAACGCCGCATGGCTTCCGACCGCGCAACGCTCAACGTCTCCGACCGCAACGAGTTCGGCTCGCGGACCACGCGCCGCCTCAGGCGTGACGGTCTGGTGCCCGGGATCGTCTACGGCGGTGGGAAGGAGGCCCGGCATTTCCAGGTTCCCGAGCGGGAGGCGCGTACCGTCCTGCTACACGGCGGCGCCCTGATCGACGTCAAATTCGACGGCTCGGGCACTACCCCGGTGGTCGTCAAGGAGGAGCAGCGCGACCCGGTTCGCGGATCGCTCCTGCATCTCGACCTGCTCGAGGTCAAGCTCGACGAGGAGATCCAGGCCGAGGTCGCGATCGAGGTCGTCGGCGCGGAGGAGGCGCCCGGCGTCAAGGAGGGCGGCGTGCTGGAGCACGTGACCCACCAGATCACTATCGAGGCGTTGCCGACGGCGATTCCGGACAGCATTCCCGCCGACGTGTCCGGCATGGCCATCGGCGACACGCTTCAGCTGAGTGCCGTGATCCCGCCCGCGGGCGTCACGTTCTCGCTCGGCGAGGGCGTCGACGCCGATGAGGTCACGATCGCCACCCTTTCGCCGCCGCGTGTCGAGGAGGAGCCCGAGCCCGAGGTCGAGGAGGAGGCCGAGCTCGTCGGCGAGGAGGGCGAGGTGCCGGAGGGCGAGGAAGCGCCCGAGGGCGAGGCCCCGGCGGAGGGCGAGGCTCCCGCCGAGGGCGGGGAATCCGAAGGGGAGTAGCGGCCCCTGTCTCTGCTGGACCGGCTGCGGCGCGGCCGAGTCCCTCGCGAGGCCGGGACATCGGGCGGTGCCGAGCGGCTGCTGATCGTCGGCCTCGGCAATCCGGGCAGCCGCTACGAGGGCAGTCGGCACAACGTCGGCTTCGAGGTCGCCGTGGAGCTCGAGCGCCGCTGGGACCTCGGTAACCCGAAGGAGCGGTTCCGCGGCCTCATCTCCGAGGGCCGGCCCGAGCCGGGTGGACCGACGGTGGCCCTGCTGAGACCGCAGACCTATATGAACGACTCCGGTACGTCGGCGGGTCCCGCCCGGGGCTCGCTGAAGGTGCCCCTGGAGAACACGATCGTCGTCCACGACGAGATCGACCTGCCGTTCGGAGAGGTTCGCACCCGGCTCGGCGGCGGACTCGCCGGGCATAACGGCCTGAAGAGCGTCGCCCGCGCCTTCGGGGGCCCCGACTTCTGGCGGGTGCGCGTCGGTGTTGGGCGCCCTGACTCCACCGACCCCGACGTGGTGGCCCGCTACGTCCTCTCGCGTTTCGAGGAGCCCCGGGACGACGTCCGCGAGCTGGTCGAGCGCGCGGCCGACGAGATCGAGCGGCTGATTCGCGAGGTCTCCGAGGAGGACGCGGACCCGATCGGCGAGGTCATCGATTGAGCGAACCACTCACGACCTACGACGTCGACGAGGCGGGCGTGGCGCTCATTCGCCTCGACCGCCCCGAGGCACGCAACGCGATGAACACGCAGATGCTCGAGGAGCTCCTCGAGCATCTGGCCACCGCCAGGGAGGAGAACTCGGTGCGTGTCCTCGTGATCTCCTCGACCGACCATATGGGACTCTCGGCGGGCGCCGACGTGCGCGAGGAGCTCGACGAGGCGGGCCGCCTGCGGCGCATGGAGCTCTTCGCCCGGCTGTACGACGACATCACCGGTTTCCCGAAGCCAACCGTCGCCGCCTGCCACGGCTCGTGTGTGGGCGGCGGTGCAGAGGTGGCGGTGGCATGCGACCTGCGCGTGGCGGGCTCGAATATGCGGCTCCGCTTTCCCGGCGGCGCCCTGGGCGTGCCCGTCGGGCCGGCGCGCCTCGTGACGCTGTGCGGCCTGTCGGTCGCGAAGTACCTGCTGCTGACCGCAAGGGACGTGAGCGCCGACCAGGCGCTCCGGTGGGGACTGGTGCATCGGGTGGCTCCCGCGGCCAGCACGGAGGAGGCCGCTCTGGAGCTCGCGGCGGCGGTCGCGGAGAACCCGCCGGAAGCCGTGGCGGCGTTGAAGCGGATGCTCCACGAGTGGGACGGCGTCGAGGATCGCTCCCGAGCGGAGGGGCAGGGCCAGGTCGAGTGGCAGCGCTCGGGGCCTGGCCTCCCGTACCGCGACTAAGCAACCACCACAGCGTTGGTGGTTTGCGGTCGTCATAGCGTCCCCAAACCACCAAACGCCGATTGGGGAGTGACTGCTGCCTAAGATCGATCGGGCGATGAGCCTCCGTCCGCTACTCGAGATTGCCGCCGAGGATGCGCGCTTCGACGCGCTCGCGGCGGCCGCGCGAGGGGGCTCTACCGAGGTTCACATGTCGGCGGCGATCCGGCCGTTCCTGCTCGCGGCGCTCGTCTCTTCCGACGAGGGACTCGCGGGTCGGCCCTCGCTGATCGTCGCCCCCGACGACATCGCCGCGCGCGACCTCGCCCGCGACATGCGCGCCTATCTCGCCCCGCGACGCGTGCGCTACTACCCCTCGAGAGGCACCGGCTACGCATCGCACGTCGCGCCGCCGCCGCACCTCGTCGGCCTGCGGATCGCGGCGCTTGACAGCCTCGTCGAGGAAGAGGGAGCGGTGGTCGTGGCAAGTGCCGTCGCTCTCGCCGAGGCGGTACCGGACGCATCGCTGCGACCCGCCGGCTTCACGCTCTACCGCGGCCAGGAGGTGGACCTGGACGAGGTCGGCGCCCGCCTCGTGGAGGCGGGCTATGAGCGCAGCGACCAGGTGGAGGAGCGCGGCCAGTTCGCGATCCGGGGCGGGATCCTCGACGTCTTCGGTGCGACGGAGGACCGCGCGGCCCGTCTGGAGCTGTTCGGCGACGAGATCGACCAGATCCGGTGGTTCTCGACCTTCACGCAGAGGTCGCTCGGCGACGCGGATGCGCTCGAGCTCGCGCCCGCCGCCGAGCTGGGCGCCGAGCACCGCGAGCTGGCCGAGATGGCTCTCTCGGAGGCCGAGGAGGACCGCCCTGACCTGGCGGAGCTTCTCCCGCTCGACAGCTTCCGCGCACCTCTCGAGCTCACCCCTCCCGAAACAGCGGTGCTCATCGCCTCGGCCGGCGAGATGGAGGCGGCGCTCCGCGACCAGTGGGAGGACGTGACGGCCGCGATGCACTCCGATGACGCGCGGCGTCTCTACGTGGACGTCGGCGAGGAGCTGACCGAGCGGGCGTCGGTGCGGATCTCGGCCTCGGACTCCGGTCACGAGATTTCCTTCCGGGCCCAGGTGCCGAGCTCCGCCGCCCGCAGCATCGGCGAGGCCGAGAAGCAGCTCGATCAGGAGCTCCGTTCCGGCTACCGAGTCGTGGTGGCGTTCGAGCACCGCGGCGAGGGGGAGCGGGCCCGCTACAACCTGCAGCGTCTGGAGGCCTCGTTCCTGGACGGCGCGCCGCCGCCGGAGGGACGGGCGCTCCTGTTCGCCGAGGCCGCGCTGTCCGACGGTTTCGTCTCGCCCGACCTGAAACTCGCGGTGATCCCGTTCAGGCGGCTCGTCCACCGCCGCCGGGCTGCCGCGCCGGCGCCGGCGCGGGGACGCCTCGCGGCCTTCACCGATCTGCGGCTCGGCGACTACGTGGTCCACGAGGACCATGGCATCGCCCGCTTCGCCGGCTTCGAGACGAAGACGGTGGCGGGCGTCACGCGCGACTACCTCGAGCTGGAATACCGCGACTCCGACCGCGTCTTCGCGCCCACCGACCAGCTCTCCAAGATCACCCGCTACGTCGGCACCGGCGGCGCTCCTCCGCAGCTGTCGGCACTGGGCTCCAAGCGGTGGGAGGGCCTGAAGGCGCGCGCCCGCCGGGCCGCCCGTGAGCTCGCGGGCGAGCTCCTCAATCTCTACGCCGAGCGCCGCACCCGCAGCGGCCACGCGTTCCCGCCCGACGGCGAATGGCAGATGGAGCTCGAGCGGGCGTTCCCGTATCGCGAGACCGCCGATCAGCTGGAGGCAATCGAGGCGGTCAAGGCCGACATGGAGGCCGCGCGTCCGATGGACCGGCTGATCTGCGGCGACGTCGGCTACGGCAAGACGGAGGTGGCGCTGCGCGCCGCCCACAAGGCGGTGGCGGACTCAAAGCAGGTGATGATGTTGGTCCCGACGACGATCCTCGCCCAGCAGCACCTGGGCACCTTCCGGGAGCGTTTTGCCGAGTTCCCGATCGAGATCGGCATCGTCTCGCGGCTCCGCAAGCCCGCCGAGGTCCGCCAGACCCTCGCCCGCTTCGCCGAGGGCAAGGTCGATGTCCTGATCGGCACGCACCGGCTGCTCTCTCGCGACGTGCGCGCCCGCGACCTCGGCCTGCTGATCGTGGACGAGGAGCAGCGCTTCGGTGTGCGGCAGAAGGAGCTCCTGCGCCAGCTCAAGCTGAAGGTCGACGTGCTGTCGCTGTCGGCGACGCCCATCCCGCGCACGCTCCAGATGAGCCTCGCCGGGCTGCGCGACGTCTCGGTTATCGAGACGCCACCGGAGGGCCGCCGCCCGATCCGCACCTACGTCGGCCCCTACGACGAGGAGCTCGTGCGGCGGGCGATCGAACGCGAGAAGGAGCGCGACGGGCAGGCCTTCTTCCTGCACAACCGCATCGACACGCTGCACGAGGTCGCCGAGAGGTTGCGAGCCCTTTGCCCGGACGTGCGGTTCGCCGAGGCACACGGCCAGATGGACGAGGCCGACCTGGAGCGCACGATGCTCGAGTTCCTCCGGGGCGAGGCCGACTGCCTGGTCGCCACGACCATCATCGAGTCGGGCCTGGACATCCCCCAGGCCAACACGCTGATCGTCGAGCGCGCCGATGAGCTGGGGCTCGCCCAGGCCTACCAGATCCGCGGTCGCGTCGGACGATCTCGTGAGCGCGCCTACGCGTACCTCCACTATCCGTCGGCCGAGGCCCTGAGCCCCGAGGCTGGGGCTCGGCTCGCGACGCTCTCGGATTACACGGAGCTCGGGTCGGGGTTCGCGATCGCGATGCGCGACCTCGAGCTTCGCGGCGCCGGGAACCTGCTCGGAGACGAGCAATCGGGTCACGTCGCGGCAGTGGGGTTCGAGCTCTACGTCTCGCTCCTGGACGACGCGGTGGAGGAGCTCCGCTCGGTGGACGGCGCCGGGCGGCCGGAGGCGTCGGTGCGCCTGGACGTGGACGTCGACGCCTACCTGCCGGCGGACTACATCCCGTTCGAGGCGGCGAAGATCGACGTCCATCGCCGCATCTCCGGCGCGGGGGATGTCGGCGAGCTGCGGGCCCTGCGCGACGAGCTGCGCGACCGCTTCGGGCCGGTTCCGGACCCCGTCGAGAACCTGCTCGAGCTCCAGCGCGCGCGGCTCGAACTGGGGGTCCTGGGCGCACGGTCGGTGGAATTTCGGGGCGGCCGGCTGTCGGCCACGCCGCTCGAGCTCGACGCCGCGGCGGTGGGACGCCTTCGGGAGGGGATGCCCGAGGCGATGTACGAGTCCCGAGTCAAGACCCTGTCGGTCCGGGTCCCGGATGAGCCCGAGGCGCGCCTCGCGGCGGTGCTGGGGCTCGCGGAGGCCGTGCGGAACGCCGTCTCAGAGCCGGTCGCCGCCTAGCTCTGGGCACTGGGTTGACTTAAGGCTGCGTTAGCCAGTACCGCTATTCTCCCGCCGTCGTGCGGAAGCTCTTCCGGGACAGGAGGATCGTGATCGGGGCCGTCCTGGCCGTGTTCGTGGTTGCGTTCTTCGTCGTCGTGGCGCTCGCCCAGGGGATTGGGCATTCGAGCCCGTCCTCCGACGAGGTGGCCGTGGTCGAGGACGCACCCGACGGCCACATCACGGTGGAGCAGTTCAACGCCGCGCTCAAGCAGACGGCCCTCGGCCAGGGGCTTCAGCAGGTTCCGAAGGCGTCGGATCCACAGTACGCGACGCTCAAGGACACCGCGATGGCCAACCTGCTCACCTCGCGCTGGATCCTCGGCGAGACCGAGGACCGCGGGATCACGGCGTCGGAGACGGATATCGACAACTGGATCAAGCAGAACATCGGCGGGCCGTCTCAGTTCCAGCAACAGGCGAAGGCGGCCGGCTTCACGCCGGATGAGGCCCGCGAGCAGGTCCGCACCATCGTCTTGAGCCAGGAGCTTCAGAAGGAGGTCATCCCGACCGAGGCGCCGAGCGTCTCGGAGGAGCTCGTTCGCAACTTCTACGAGGCCAACAAGGCGCAGTTCACCCAGCCGGAGACGCGCGACGTCCGCGAGATCGTCAACAAGGACGAGTCCAAGGTCGAGCAGGCGAAGGCGATCCTGGAGAAGGACGACTCCGACGCGAGCTGGAAGAAGGTGGCGGCCAAGTTCTCCACCGACAAGGCGACGAAGTCGAACGGTGGGCTACGGCAGGGCGTGGCCGAGGGCCAGAGCGAGCCGGCGCTCGACCAGCGCATCTTCGACCCCTCCACCACCACGGGGGTGTTGATCGGGCCGTTCGAGGGACAGGCCGGCTGGTATCTGATCGAGGTGGAGAAGGTGACGCCCGCCTCGGTGACCCCGCTGGACAAGCTCGAGAGCCAGATCAAGCAGCAGCTGGCGCAGGGTGAGCAGCAGCAGGTCGCGACCGCGGCTCAGAAGAGCATCACCGACAAGTGGACTTCGCGGACCTTCTGCGCCGAGGGCTACGTCGTGCAGCAGTGCGCGAACTACACGCCGCCTCCGTCGACCACGGCAGGCTCTCCGCCCGTGACCTCGAGCGGCGCCGTCAGTCCCGGCCAGGCGACCGTGTTCCCCGGCCAGGCGCCGACGGCGCTCCCACAGGGCCCGCAGTTCCCGGCGCCCAAGCAGCAGCCTTCAGTCCTCGGTCCCGGTGGCGCGCCCACGCTTCCGCCCGGCGCGGCGCCTCCCCAGGGCGAGACGGTCCCCGGCGGCTAGCCCTCGGGCGCGATGACCGACGACTCCGCGCGGTCGGTCGCTGAGAGCGACGTCGCAGCCGCGCTCGTCCGGCTCGATGAGATCACCCGCCGGCTGCGGCGCGAATGCCCATGGGATCGCGAGCAGGACGAGCGCTCGATCGTCCCGCACACAGTCGAGGAGGCATACGAGCTTGCCGATGCCGCCGCGAGCGGCGACGACGCGAAGCTCTTGGACGAGCTCGGCGACGTGCTCTTCCAGGTTTATTTCCTGGCGCTGCTCCTGGAGGAGCGCGGCGCCGGCAACCTCGGCGACGTCGCCGAGTCGATGGCCCAGAAGCTCATCCGCCGCCACCCACACGTGTTCGGCGAGACGCAAGCCCACTCCGCGGGTGAGGTGCTCCGCAACTGGGACCGCATCAAGCGCGAGGAGGAGGGACGAGGGGCGGATGACCCGTTTGCCGACGTGCCCGAGAACCTGCCCGCCCTGCTCTACGCGCGCAAGATGCAACGCCGGGCCGCCTCGGCCGGCCTCGCTGGCGCCGAAGCGAGCGAACGGATGCCGGACCCAGAGGCACGCGACGCCGCCGAGCGATGGATCGGGGATGCGCTGTTCAGCCTCGTGGACGTGGCCCGCCGCCTGCGGGTCGATCCCGAGCTGGCGCTCAGGGCGGCCGCCGAGCGCTTCCGTGGCGGGCTCGATTCGGGTACGGACACCTAGACTTCCGCGGCCAATGCCCACCATCGAGCGCATCCATGCCCGCCAGATCCTCGACTCCCGGGGCAACCCGACCGTCGAGGTGGACGTCGCCCTCGACACGGGCGCCCTGGGGCGGGCGGCGGTCCCGTCAGGCGCCTCGACCGGCGAATTCGAGGCAACCGAGCTCCGCGATGAGGGTGAGGAATGGGCTGGCAAGGGCGTCGCCAAGGCGGTCCAGAACGTCAACAACGAGATCGCCCGTGCGCTCACGGGGGCCCGGGCGAACGAACAGGGAGCGATCGACCGCACCCTGATCGACCTGGACGGCACTCCGACCAAGGGGCGGCTGGGCGCCAACGCGATCCTCGGCGTCTCGCTTGCCGTGGCCAAGGCCGCCGCCGCCGAGGCGGGCGAGCCGCTTTACCTGTTCCTGGGCGGCACGGGCGAGACGACGCTGCCGGTCCCGATGATGAACGTCCTCAACGGCGGTGCGCACGCCGACAACAAGGTCGACTTCCAGGAGTTCATGGTCGTGCCCGCCGGCGCGCCGACCTTCGCCGAGGGCCTGCGAATGGGTGTGGAGGTCTTCCACGCGCTCAAGGCCACGCTGAAGTCAAGGGGGCTGGGGACGACCGTCGGTGACGAGGGCGGCTTCGCGCCCGATCTCGACTCCAATGAGTCAGCGCTCGAGATCCTGATGCTCGGCATCGAGGCAGCCGGCTACGAGCCGGGCAGGGACGCGTTAATCGCCCTCGACCCCGCGACCAGTGAGCTGTACGAGAACGGCTCGTACGTACTCGAGCACGAGGGACGCGCCCTGTCGGCGGCGGAGCTCGCGGACTACTGGGCTGATATCTGCGACCGCTATCCGGTCGTCTCGCTCGAGGACGGGATGGGGGAGGAGGACTGGGACGGCTGGAGGACGCTCACCGAGCGCCTCGGGTCGAACGTGCAGCTGGTCGGCGACGACCTTTTCGTGACCAACCCGGAACGGCTGAGCCGCGGGATCGAGGCCGGTGTCGGGAACTCGATCCTGGTGAAGCTGAACCAGATCGGGACGCTCACCGAGACGCTCGAGACGATCGCGATCGCCAAGGATGCCGGCTACACCACCGTGATCTCCCACCGTTCCGGCGAGACCGAGGACACCACGATCGCGGACATCGCCGTGGCCACGGGGGCGGGGCAGATCAAGACGGGCGCGCCATCGCGCTCCGACCGCGTCGCGAAGTACAACCAGCTGCTCCGCATCGCGGAGGAACTGGGCGACCGAGCGACCTATCCCGGCACCGAAGCATTCGCCGGAAGGTAGAGCGCGCCGGTTGGCGAACCATGAGGCGTGAGCGCTCGCGCGTATCGCGTATCGCCGCGCCGGTCCACCGGCGCCCGGCGGACGAGGATCCACTGGGACCGGCTGGGCCGGATCGCGCTCGTGCTGGTCTTCTTCGCGATCCTGTTCTCCTACATCAGCCCGGTGATGAATTTCGTGGACGCCTGGCGCGGCTCCCACGAGACGGATTCCCAGCTCGCGGAGCTCAAGAACGAGCACGACCGGCTCGAGGCGAAGGCCGTGGCCCTCAAGTCGCCGAACGCGGTCGCGGAGGCGGCGCGAAGGAGCGGCATGGTGCTGAACGGCGAGCACTCGTTCGTCGTCAAGAACCTGCCGCACTGAGCGAACGCCCCAGGTCCAACCGCGGGACGCATCGCGCGTGACGGTTCCGTCCGCCTTCTACACCGCCCCGGCGAGCGACCGCGTGCTCACCGCGGGCGCCTACGTGCTCGGCGTCGTCGAGCTCACGGCCCTGGTAGCCGCGCTGGCGTTCGGCGCCTACTGGGTTCGGGCTCTTCTTCTCCCCTCATGGAGGGGCGCTCCGGCCCGCCTCGCCGAGGTCGTCGCCTGGGCCGCCGCGCTCGTGTTGGTCTCCGAGGTGGTCGGCACGTTCGGCGGATTTAAGGAGCAGGTCATCCTCGGCGTCGGCATCTTGGTGGGCCTGGTTGCGGGCCTCCTCGCCAGGAGGGGTGCTCCCGGCCCCACGCGCGTCGCGGCACCGCCGGCCCCGCCCGCTTGGACCGTCGCAAAGATGGTCGCGGTGCTCGCGTGCGCCGCGCTCGCTGCCGCGTGGACCATCCCCACGCTGAGCACACTGGCGTCCGGTTTCGACCGGACGGACACCCTTTGGTACCACATGCCGCTCGCGGCGAAGTTCGTCCAAACGGGCTACCTGGGCCACATCTACTTCTTCGACCCGATCTTCCTCGCCTCGTTCTACCCGGCGAACTCCGAGGTCTTCCACGCGGTGCCGATGCTGTTCTTCGACCGGGACATCCTCTCGCCCGTGATCAACCTGGGCTGGCTCGCGATGGCCCTGTTGGCTGCCTACTGCATCGGGCGCCCGTACGGCATGGGGCCGCAGGCGCTGATCGGCTCGGCGATCGCCCTGGGCTCGCAGTCGCTCGTCGAGTTCCAGGCGGGGGAGGCGCTGAACGACATCACGGGGGTGGCGTTCGTCCTGGCGGCCGTCGCGCTCCTGGTGAACGGGTATGCGGCGGGACGGGCCGGGGCTTCGGGACCCCCGGTCGAGCTCGCACCTTTAGCCGACAACCTCCCGTTGTCGGCGAAAGCTGCTCGGGTTCGTCCGCGGCTCCCGAAGCCCCGGCCGTTACCTCAACTCGTAACCGGGCGTGATATCGCGCCCGCCGCGCTTGCGATAGCGGGGGTCGCAGCTGGCTTGGCGGCCGGGGTCAAGCTCTCGTTTCTGTCACCCATCGCTGCCCTGACCGTTGGCGTCATCGTCATCGCGCCAGGCGCTACCCGCTTGCGGGCGACACTGACCTTCGGGATCCCGATGCTCCTTGCCGGGGGTTATTGGTACCTCCGCAACCTGGTGGCCATCGGCAACCCGATTCCGTACATCGGGCACCTAGGCCCGATCTCGCTGCCGGCCCCTGTGCGGGACTTCCAGCTGCGCCCCGACTACGCGGTGGTCCATTACTGGAACGACACAGGAGTGTGGTCGCACTGGTTCGCTCCGGGCCTCCACGAATCGTTTGGGACGCTGTGGCCGGCGACGCTCCTCGGCATGCTCGCCGCGGCCGTCTTCGCAATCTGGCGTGGGCGGGAGCCGATCCTGCGGGTTCTGGGGGCTTTCGTCATCTTCACCACCCTTGCCTACGTCTTCACTCCTCTCACCGCTGCCGGTGAGCCGGGGGAGCCGATCGCGTTCACGTGGAACGTGCGATACCTCGCGCCCGCGATCGCGGTGGGCCTCGCGATCCTCCCCTGCGTCCCCGCGGCCCGGGCGACGGTCAGGCGTCAGATCGCGGTGCTCGCAGCTCTTTCGATCGTGCTCGTGTTCACCGTCGGATCCCTGGTCCAGTGGAAGCAGGGGCACGTCAAGGGCGCCGTCGCCGCCGGGGTGCTCGTTGCCGCGCTCGCGGGTGCCATCGCACTCGCCCGTCGCCGGGGTTGGCTCTCCCGCACCCGTGGGAGGCGGGCTGGCGGCGCCGTTGTCGCGGTGGCCGCGATTACGGTCGTCGCCGTGGGATACATAGGCGAACGTCACTATCTCGAGGACCGCTTTCAGAACACTGGGCAGTCACAGGACCTCGCGTCCGCGCTTCGCTGGGCCGCGGACGTGCGGGACGCGAAGGTTGCAGTCGCCGGCATCCGCGGCGTATTCACGCAGTACCCCTTCTACGGGTCCGATCTCTCCAACGAGGTCCAGTGGCTCGGCAAACGAACCCCGCACGACGGGTACGAACGGATCGCGGACTGTCGCGAGTGGCGCGAGGCGATCGACGCCGGTGGGTTCACCCACGTCGTGACGACGTTCGACCCGTACCTCCCGGGCACGCTCCCGAATTCTCCCGAGGGCCGGTGGACGGGATCGGACCCGAACGCCCACCTCGTCCTGCGCGACGGCCCGGTGCGGGTGTTCGAGCTGCGCGGTCCGTTGGACCCGGCTGGGTGTGCAGGACAGAAGCCATTGAGCGAGGCCAAGCTGCACAGCGTTCCGAATCTCAACTCGACTCTTCCGGGCGCGGACTAGGCTCTCGCGATGCTCGGCGTCTATGCCTCGGGAGCCGCGATTCTGGTCGCCTCGCTCGTGCTCGGACGGGCTCTGCTGCACGTCGTCGGGCTGAGCGTCCACACCTGGCTTGGAGGCGCGGTGGGATTCGCCGCGCTCACGATTGCCTGCCCGCTGCTCATCCGCCTTCCGGGACGCGGCACCACGGTCTCAGTGGTGCTGGCGCTGATCACGGTCGCGGCGATGTTCTATCTGTGGCGCGAGGACCGGGGCGGCAGGCTCCTGGCGCGCCGACCGTCCGCCGGCGGGACGCGCCCGGACTCGGGCGGTCCCAGGCCCCCCGGGGAGGGCCATCCGCAATCGGGCTGGGCGCTCGGGGTCCTCGTCACGCTGATCGTGGTGGTGGCGGCATCGCTGCCGTTCGCGTTCAACGAGCGCAACGGCGTCCTCGGCGAGGGCATCTACACCAACGACCAAGCCGCGCAGCTCTTCTGGACCGACTGGCTTCAGCACGGGGTCGGACCGGAGCCGAACGCCGTCCACTTCGGGTATCCGACAGGACCGCAGTCGGTCGCCGCGACCGCCGCCGAGGCCACGAATTCGAGCCTGCTGGATTCCTTCAACGGCCTGCTCATCGTGATCCCGGTGCTGACGGCGCTCACCGCGCTCGGCGTCATGGGCGGACTGTCCCCGCCACGGCGCGTGATCGCGGCGTCGCTCGTGGCGATGCCCTACCTGGCTGCCTCGTTTCTCGCCCAGAGCGCGTTCAAGGAGACCGCGATGGCGCTCCTGGTGCTCGCCTTCGCGGTGGCGCTGCGCGACCTCGCCTTCTTGAACCGAAACCCGGACTACGGAGGCGGAGCCCACCCGCGCCGCGCGCTGATCATCGTCTTGATCCTGCTCGCGGTCTCGAGCGTCTTCGTCTACAGCATTCCCGGCCTCGTCTGGTTCGCCCTCGCGCTGCCGATCTGGCTCCTCCTCGAGGTCCTGACCGGCGGTCTACGGGTTGATCCGGACGCGGTCCGCGCGTCGTTCCGTCGGCACCGGCGGATCATCGTCGTCGTCTCGATCGTCATCGTCGCCGTCGCGGTGTTCTCCGCGTCGCAGCTCTCGGGCTTCGTCGACAAGGTGGGGATGGTGCAGGCGTCGGCCGGGCGCCTCACCTCACCGGTGTTCCCCGGCGAGGCGCTGGGGATCTGGCCCGAGGGCGACTTCCGCGTCGTCCGCGGCGAGGTGGACGGCGCTTACATCGCGGTCGCCATCGCGCTGATCGCGGCGGCGATCGGGGCAGCCGCGGCGTTCCGGCGCCGGGACTGGGGCCTCATCGCGATGGGGGCCAGCGCGGTGATCGTCTACGTCGGCGCCCGCCTGTTCGCCTCGATCTACGTCGAGGCCAAGGCGCTCGCGGTGATGGCCCCGCTGGTGGTGCTGGCGATCCTGCTCGGACTGCTCGCCCCCAATTGGGCGCCCGACGAGACGCCCAGGGTGGACCGCGCCGACGCCGTGGCGAGCCGCAGGTGGCGGCGCCTGCGCGGGCGCAATCTCACCGTGGCGCGCTACGGCTTCGGCGCTGTTGTGGCTGCCTGTCTCGCCGCATCCGCCTTTTTGGCGCTCCGAGCCGCACCGGTGGGGTTCGACCAGCGCGGAGCGGAGCTCGAGGGCCTCTCCGGACTGATCCCGAATGACTCGGTCGTCTTCTTCGGCGTCGACCGATTCTCCGGCTACTGGCTTCGCGGCACGCTGATGAAAAGCCCGGGCGGCTACGTGCCCGCCGAGGTCAAGGCCAGGCGCTCGAAGGTCTGGCAGCAGGGCTTCTCGATGGATTTCGACACCGTCCGTCCCGGCACCCTGGACGACTTCGACTACGCCATCACCACCCGCGCCGCGTACCAGAGCACCGCGCCGCCCAACTTCAAGCCCGTGGCCCAAACCCCGTCGTTCACCCTATGGAGGCGGGACGGGTCAACGCGACAGCAGCACATCATCGAAAAGCACGACAAGCCCGGCCGCACGCTCGCCTGTCCAGACGGCCCGGCTTACGGGATCGCGGGCGACGATGGGACGGCCACGCTCTTGGACAAGCCGGTCGCGCGCCATCAGTCCGCCTGGGACCCGGACTGGCATTTCGACGCGCCCGGGACCGCGAGCGTGAAGATGCGCCTGCCGCGCGGCAGTTGGGACCTCTCGCTTCAATACGACAGCCAGGTATCGCTCGTGGTCACCGCGAACGGGCACAACTTCACTCTCGCGCCCACGCTCGACGGCATGTACCTGTCGGAGCAGGGGAAGGCCTCGTATTGGCGCGCGGGGACCGTGCAATCCCATGGCGGGCAGGTCCACGTCACGGTCACTGCCTCCGAGCCGAGCTCCTTCCAGCGCTTCGTGGGTGTGCGGCGCCAGGTGTGGCTGGGGGGGATCGCCGCAACCAGGGGCGGGCCCCACGACGCGCAGCTCCGCGACGCGTGCAAGCGCTACGTCGATCATTACGTTGCCGGCGGGGCCGCCCACGCCCGCCCCCCTGCCTCCAGCGGCTAGGCCTTCACTAACTTCACTTCCCATGACCCCCAGCCCAACCGCCAACCCGCCGATGGTGCTGCGAGACGCCGACGGCCGCCCGCTGGCAAAGCCACCGCCGGTCCTGTTCATCGGCGGCACCGGCAGAAGCGGCACCCACGTGTTGGCAAAGCTCTTCGCCAAGCACTCGAAGATGGCCCTGGTCCCGGTCGAGGTCCGCTTCCACGTCGAGGAGCGGGGCTTTCCGGGTCTCCTCTCCGGAGAAGTGAGCAAAGAGCAGTTCCTACGGCGGTTGCGCGGCTTTTGGTGGAAGGGCTTTCAGACCCGCCGCATGCGCGGCCTCTATCGCTTCGTTCCAACCGAGCGCTTCGAGGAGGCGGTGGCGAGGTTCGAGCCCGGCTTCGAGGCCGAACCCGATGAGGCCTGTCGGCGCCTTTTCTTCGACCTCCTCGACATCCGCCTTGAGCGCGCCTCCGCCCCGACCCTGGTCGAGCAAAGCTGCGACACGATCGCCCAGGGAAAGACTCTGGCGCGCCTCTTTCCCGAGGCGAAGTTCATCCACGTCGTAAGGGATGGCCGCGACGCCTCGGCCTCGCGGGTATCCCAGACCCGCGGCCTGCTTTACCCGCGCACCCGCCGCCAGGGCCTTGACTGGTGGGAGGAGCGGATCCGCGCCATCGACGCCGGCGCAAGGGAGATCCCCCCGGAGCGCCTTTTGAGCGTCAGCCTCGATGAGTTCCTGCTCTCGGGCGGGCGCGCCCTGCGGCCGCTTTGTCGCTTCGTCGGCATCTACCCTCAAACGAAGATGAAGCGGTTCTATCGCCGCCAGATGAGCCCCGAGCTCGCCCACTCGGAGCGCTGGCGGGCCGGGCTTGGTGACCGCAAGGCCGCTTCCCTCGAGCGCGCCTACGAGGAGACCGTGGCCCGGCTTGAGCGAGACGGCGTCTCCTTCGCTCCGCTCTTGCGCCGCACCCTCGATCGCTCCCTCGGGACGGCCCCTGCCGACTGGGAGATGGGGGCGTTCTTGGCGGGTGACGGAACTCCGGTGGAGGTCCGGGGGTGAAGCCTGCGGAGCTTGTGTTCGTGGGCGGCACCGGGCGAAGCGGCACCACCATCCTGGCCGAGCTCCTCGGGTATCACTCGCGCTTCTGCGCGGTGCCGATCGAGTGCCGGTTCCACTGCCACCCCAAGGGCCTGGCGGATGTCGTCGCGCGGCGCGTTGCGCCGGAGGAGTTCGTGAGAAAGCTTCGGACCTACTGGTGGTACCGGGTCCGCGTGGGCTCCCGGGTGATCGTGCCGAGCGGTCTCAGCGGCCGGTTGCGCCTGGCCGCGCTTCGCGGGCGCCAGCGGCTGGGGCTCGCGCCCCACGAGGAGGTCAGGGTGCGCGGGCTGCACCAGATCATCGAGCGCGACCGGTTCGATCGGGCCGTGGCGCGATTCTCGGAGACGTCCCGGACCGACCTCATCCGGGCATCCCGGGACCTCTTCTTCGACCTCGTGGAGCCGGTGCGCGAGGCATCGGGCAAGCCGGCGGTGGTGGAGATGAGCACCTTCTCAATCGCGTCCGCACCCGAGCTCGCTCGCATCTTTCCCGAGGCCCGGTTCATGCACAGTGTGCGCGACGGACGCGACTCGGGCGTCTCGAAGGCGGGCCTGCGCGAGAAGGCACACCACCCGACGGACGCCATCTCGGGAGTCGACTTTTGGGCCGACCGGCTTCGTCGCGCGGACCTAGGGGTGAAGGGGCTGTCGTCGGATGAGAGGTCGCGACTTCACCTGATCAGCCTCGACGAGCTCGTCTGGGCGGATCGCGACGGCACCTACGGTGCGCTGCTCGAGTTCCTGGGGGTAGCCGACGAACAGCCGATGCGGGAGTTCTTCGAGCTTCGGATGACGGAGCAGGCCGCGAATCGCGGTCGCTGGCGCGAGGGGCTCGATGCGGAGGAACAGCGCCAGGTGACGGAGCATTACGAGGCGACGCTCGCGAGGCTCGAGCGCGAGGAATACCACTGCGCCGGGCTACTCCGCCGCACGTACGAGCGAACGCTCGTCTCGCAGTCCCGCGCGTGACAGAGCACCGCGATGTCGTCTTCGTCGGCGGGACTCCCTTCAGCGGGGTGGAGGCGGCGGCGAACCTGCTCGCGGATCGCCAGGGCGCGACGCCGGTTCCCCTGGCGGCCCATTTCCACAGCGATCCGTGGGGGGTTCCGGCTCTGCTTCACGGTCGCATCGGGCTCGCCGATTTCGCCGAGCGCCTCCGAGAGCTCGAGATCGCCGAGCGGATCTCCTCCGAGCGATTGGACGGCGCGCTCGAGAAGCTCCGTGCGGGCTACCACGCCGATCCCCTCCAATCGTGTCGCGAGCTCTTCTGGACGCTGATCGGCGCGCTTGTGCCCGATCCCGGTGACGGCCCGCTGGTCGAGGCGAGCCCGGGAAACCTCGCCGAGGGACAAACGCTCATGCGACTGGTTCCCGAGGCCCGGTTCGTGCACGTGGTCCGCGACGGTCGCGACGTGGCGGCGGCGGCAATCGGGTCCGGCGCGGTTGGCGCGAGTCGCCTTGTGGGTGCGGTCGAGTGGTGGGCGGGGGAGCTGCGCGTGATCGAGCGCGGGGTGCGGGGGGAGGAGGACGGGACGAGATACGGGGTCCCGCAGGAGCGTTTGACCGTTGTGGTCCTTGATGAGTTAGAGCCTCCCCCGACTGATCCAGAGCCGGGAGCGTGGCGGAGCCAGGTTCACGGCCCGGCGCGCTGGTGGGCCTCACGCCGCTACGACCAGACTCTGGGGGAGCTCGAGGCCGAGGGCAATCACGCGGTGCCGGCGCTTCGCGCCGCCTACGAGCGGTTGGGCTGATGGCCGCGGAGCGAATCCTGTTCGTGTCGTCGAACGGCACCGGTCTCGGCCACCTGACCCGATCGATGGCCATCGCCCGCCGCCTGGACTCGGGGATCGAGCCGCTCTTCATCACCCTCTCGCGCGCGGCGCCGGTGGTGCAGGGGATGGGGTTCCCCGTCGAGTACATGGCGTCCCACGGCAGCCCGGGCGCCGGCAGCGATTTCCGCTGGTCGCGCCGGACGGCGGCTCGGTTGAAGGTCGCGATCGCCGAGGCACAGCCGCGAGTGCTCCTCTTCGACGGCATCCTTCCGTATGACCCCTTGCTCTCGGCGATGAAGGGCGTGCCGGTGACGGTGTGGTGCCGGCGCGGGCTCTGGCAGCCAGGCGCGAGCACGGCGTCGCTCACCCGCAGCGACCTGTTCGACGCGCTCTTGGAACCGGGGGAGTTCGCGGCCACGGAGGATGCCGGTCCGACTGCAGAACGCCGCGAAGAGGCACATCAGGTGGCGCCGATCGTGTTCCTGGACGACTCGGAGCTCCTGCCCCGCGGTGAGGCGGCACAGGAGCTGGGGCTGGACCCGGCCAAGCCGGCGATCCTCGTTCAGCTCGGCCAGGGGTCCGAGGTGGCCGGGGCGACGGACCGGTGCCTGCGTGTCCTGGCAGAGCGCGACGACGTCCAGGTGGCGGCGTCATCGTCGGCGATCGCGAGCCTGTTGGACGTGCCGGAAGGGATCGTCCACATGCGCTCGACGTACCCGATGAGCCGCTACTACGCGGCATTCGACGGCGCGGTTGCGGCGGCGGGCTACAACGCGTTCCACGAGCTGATCCGCTTCGGCGTACCGACGCTCTTCGTCCCGATGCGCCGGGAGACGGACGACCAGGCGGCGCGGGCGCGCTATGCGGCCGAAGTGGGGGCGGCGCTCGCGGTGGTGGGGCCTGGCGACGAGCGGATCACGGATCGACTCAGCGAGCTCCTGGACCCGGAGCGCAGAGGGGCAATGAGGGAGAGCCTGCGAGAGCTCCGCCCCGACAACGGCGCTGCCGAGGCGGCCCGGTGGGTCGCATCGCTCCTCGAGACCCCCTCCGAGGCATCGAGAGGTACGTTTGTCAGGAATGACCTGACAAACGCACCTTTCGGCGCGGTTGAGGGCGCCGGTGAAGGGGAGGGAGGCCGCGACGTTGAGGGGGCCGGCGCTCGGCGGAGGTCGTCCCCACGTGCCCGTGCCGCCCGCGCCTGGGTGTTCGTCCGGACTGTCCCCAGAACACTGGTGCGGCTGGTCGGCCAGACCGTCTCGCTGTCCCGCCCGCGCACGATCGTCCTGGCGTTCGGCGTCGAGCAGGGGGCGATCCTGGACGCGATCGAGCGTGCCGGGGACCCGCCCGAGCGCATCCTCCTCGTCACCGACTCGCTCGCGATCGGCGAGGCCTGGCGCACGGCCACCGGCATCGAGCACATCCCTGGCCCCGACGAGCGTCAGTCCGCGCTTTCAGGGCTCGATTACGACGAGTTTCGCCGCCGGCGCCTGGGCCTGATCCTTGCTCACCGGCCGCGACTGGGACACCTCGTCGAGGTGGGGGAGATCCCGCCCAACCTGCGTGATGCAGTCCTCGCTCCGCCTGGCCGCCGTTCGCGCCTGCTGAGCTGACCCGAGGGGGCGTAAATGGCGCCTAAATGCGGGAGCCCGCCCGCATGGAATGGGGGTCCTGGCTTGTACCCTGCCATTTCGATGGAGGCCTCCACCGGCACCGCAGCTACGCCTGAGACGACTGCCGCCGCGACTCATGCGCACGAGGACACCGCCCTCGATGGCGTGCGCACCGAGGCGGCGGGCGCGTTGCCCAACCTGATCGTCATCGGCGCGCAGAAGTGCGGCACCAGCGGGCTGCATTACTACCTGAGCCTTCATCCAGAGATCTCGGTTTCGCGGCCGAAGGAGCTCAACTTCTTCATCGAGGAGCGAAACTGGCCCAAGGGCGTCGACTGGTATCGCGGCCACTTCGACCCGAACGCCAAGGTCCGTAGCGAGGCCTCGCCCAATTACACGGCCTACCCGCAGCATCTCGACGTGCCGGAGCGGATGCACTCTGTGGTCCCGGATGCCAAGCTCCTTTACATGGTTCGCGATCCGATCGACCGGATCGCCGCCCACTGGGTCCACAACTACGCCAAGCGGCGCGAGAAGGGGGACCTGCGGACGACGCTCCTTCATCCGAACACGTCCTACCTCGCTCGCAGCCACTACTACGCTCAGCTCCAGCGCTTCCTGCAGCTCTACCCGCTCGAGCGGGTGATGGTGATCGAGCAGGAGGAGCTGCGAAATCGCCGCAACGAAACACTCCGCCGGGTCTTCGAGTTCGCGGGCGTCGACCCCGGCTTCTCTCACCCCGGCTTTGCCGCGCAGCGCCACCGCACCTCGCGCAAGCGGCGCGGGACTCCGCTCACCCGCGTGCTGGAGCGCGTCGACCGCCGCCGCGGAGCCGTCTCGGCGCGGAGGTTCCGGGCGCTCGCGGGGCGAGTCTTCCCCCTGGGCCGCTCGATCGAGGTCCCGGACGTTCGCGGCGCGCTTCCGCCGGAGACGCTGCGATCGCTCCGCGACGACGCCGAGCGCTTGCGTGAGCTGACCGGGCTCGACTTGTCCGGTTGGTCGATCTGGGACGTCTGATGGCCAACGGAGACAGGCAGCGGCGCCGGCGCGCCAGGGCAGCGAAGAGCAAGGCGCTCAAGCCGGAGAAGTACGAGCACAGTCACCCGGGAGGCACCGGCGCGGTCCTCGGATCGCACCTGGCCAAGTTCTCGAGCTACCAGGGCGTGTCGCTCGTCCTGAGCAATGTTCTGCACTACTCGTCGCTCGTCATCGTGGCGCGATTCCTGGGCCCCCACTCGCTCGGTTCCTACGCGCTGCTCTTCTTCCTCACCGGCCTCGTCACCCAGATCATCCACATCGTCTCGAAGCCGGGCACGATGATGCGGACGTTCGGCATCTCCGACGACGACGCCGACGACGCCGGGGACGACGACGAGGGGGGCGAGGTCGGCTCGAATCGCCCGACCTACACGCTGGGCGTCGGTCTCGTGTGGACGCTCTTCCTCGCGGTGGCGATCACCCTGCCCGTCGCCATCTTCCAGACCCAGATCGCGTCGTTCCTGCTGGGCGACTCCAGCCAGGGACCGGTCGTCCTGTTCGCGACCATCACCGGCGCAGTCTGGGCGATCTTCAAGCTCGCCGAGATGGTGATCTGGTTCGAGGGTCGGCCCCGCGCCTTCGTCCTCGTCGACGCGGCGCGCCCGGCCTTCAACCTGGTGGCCATCATCACGATCCTCGCGCTGGGCGGCGGCGTGAAGGGCGCCGTCATCGGACAGACGATCGGCACCTGCACGGCAACGCTGGTCTGCGTCGCGCTGATCTGGACTAGCTTCCAGAAGGTCTTCTCGTTCCACGAGCTGGGACAGATCCTGGACCGCGGCAAGATGCGCATTCCGATCGCGTCGTCGCTGTGGGTAGTGCAGAACTCCGACTCGTTCATCCTCTCGCGGTTTCTCGATCACTCGGAGATCGGCCTCTACAACCTCGCCTCGCGAACTGGGTTCATGGTCGCGTTCCTCCCGCAGGGCTTCCGCATGGCGCTGCGTCCGCTGAAGAAGACGTCCGCCTACGAGGCGTTCCGGCGCGAGTACGGCATCGCGGTGGCGCAGGGGCAGATGCTCGCGTACTTCTGGTTACTCACGCTGACGGCGGTCCTCGCGATGACGCTCGGTGGGGAGATCCTGATCCAAGTGGGCGGCAGCAAGTTCGAATCTGTTGCTCCGTTGGTCCCGCTCACGGCGGCCTCCATGACGATGGTCCCCCTCATGCGCACGATCCAGATGTCCGCCACCTACAGCAACCGCCGGAGGATGTTCATCGGGTCGGTGATCTTCGTGGCGTTCGCGTATGTCGGCCTGTCGGTGGCCCTCTTGAGCTTTACCGACATCGGGATCTACGCGCCGCCGACGGCGATGCTCGCGGCATTCATCATCCCCTCGACGGTGATGTTCCTGAGGACCCAGCTCGGCGAGACCCCGATCAAGTTTCCGTACCTCCTGATGGCGCAGGCGACCCTTGTAGCGGTCGCCATCGCCGTCGGCTACCACTTCGCCCATCCCGCGGACAAGTGGCTGCAGCTACCGGCGATCGCGGCGATCATGCTCGTCTGGCTCGGCCTGCTGTTCGTGCTGCGGATCATCCCCAAGCATCACCGGGCCCCGATCAAGCACATGATTCTCTCGGCGACCGGGCGGCGATCGGTGGTCGCGTTCAAGAAACGCGCCGGACTGCGCTCGCTGAGCGCCGACGAGCGCGACGCGCTACGGGTGGCCGTGGTGGATCGCTTGCCGCCCGACGCGCTGGTCCCGCCGGAGTCGACCGAGGACGGGGACCCCCTCGGCGCCCTCGTCCATCCCGAGTCGGAGGGGGCCCGGCTCGTGGGACTGTTGCGCCGCGCCGCCAGGAACGGCGGGATCGAGCAGCTGTCCGCGGAGAGCGAGTACGACGCCGGCATCTCTCTGTTCCTGTTTTCCGACCAGGCGGTCGCGGTCGGCCTCAGGAAGATGCGCCAAATCCTGGCGAGCGGCGAGAATGCGCACGAACTGCGCACCCTCGAGGAGGTGCGAAACGAGCTCGCCAAGGCCGGCGATGACGTGTGGGAGCTCCGCAAGTCGCGAGGGCTGACTGGAGGAATCGGACGGGGGCTGGGCCGTCTCGGCACCGGCACCGCCGTCAAGGGCGCTTCGCGCTAGCGCCTGCCGGCCTAGACCCGCTTGACGACGATCCGGTCGGGCTCGATGGTCACCTCGACCCGCCGATGCCCGGCCCAGTGCTCGCTGTAGACCGGATCGTCCCCGACGGCCGGATCCAGCCACAGGCCGAAGCCGTCCTTCTCGCCGTGGTCGAACGTGGCCTGCATGCCGGCGCCGGCCCGATCGCCGCCACCGCCTCCACGGCGCCGCCGCCTGCGGCGCCGGCGCCGACCCGTTCCGGGCTCGCCCTCGCGCCGCTCCTCGCCGCCCTCTTCCTCCTCGGCCTCGGGCTCCTCCTCCGCTTCGTCTTCCTCTTCCTCGGCCTCGCTCAGCGCCTCGATCTCGGCCTCGATCTCGTCGCGAAGCTCGACCTCGCCGCTCTCCTCGTCCTCGGGGGCGAGCTCGTGGCGGCGGCGGAACTCCCGCAGCTCCGACGCCGAGACGTCGAGCTGGTGCGCGATCCAGGCGTCGGTGCGCCCCTGGCGCACCCAGGCGCGAATTTGGTTGAGCTGTGAACGAAGTGGTTTTCTGGCCATCTGTACGGGTCCCTGCGGCCGCGTGATGCTAACGGACGGCCGGATGACGGTTGTGGGTGGCGCCGCGCCGAACAAGTGGTTACTCTGAATTCATTGGCGGCCCGAGTGGCCGGACCACTCGAATGGCGGCGAGATGCTCGTCCTAACGAGAAAGACGAATCAGAGCATCATGATTGGCGACGACGTCGAGGTCACC
>JBJMKM010000042.1:0-4213 GCA_045805825.1 Solirubrobacterales bacterium | reverse complement strand
TCCATCGCAGCGAACTTGACCGGCTGATCCCTGGCGATCGCGCGCGCTGCCGTGTCGCCGACGGCGAACTGGATCGGCGTGGCGATGCACGCGACGGTCAAGGGGATCAGGAGCCCGAGCCGGTGGATGCGGTCGCGCCGGCCGCGCAACATCCCGACGGCGTAGATCGATGCGACGAGGAAGCCGGTGACGAGGTAGGCCGCGAGGATCATGTGCGGGACCTCGTAGGGCACGGCCGGGTTGAAGATCACCTTCCACGGCTCGACCGAGGTCACCTTGCCGCTCGCCGGCGAGAAGCCCTGCGGCTGGTTCATCCAGGAGTTGACCGCGACCACCGAGAAGGCGCCGCCCAAGCCCGCGACCACCACCGGCACGCCGGCCCAGAAGTGCGCCCACGGCGAGAGGTAGCGCCAGCCGAAGATGTAGATAGCGATGAAGATCGCCTCGAGGAAGAAGAAGACTCCTTCGATCGCGAACAGGACGCCGAAGACCTGCCCGAAGCGCCCGGTGAACGCGGGCCAGAGCAGCCCGAACTCGAAGGAGAGGACGGTCCCGGTGACGGCGCCGACTGCGAACGTCACCGCCACGGCCTTCGACCAGCGCCGTGCGAGTCTCAGAGCGTCCGCGTCGTCGTGGCGGAGCCCGCGGTAGTTGGCGATCAGCATCAGCGCCGGCAGCGCGACACCCAGCGACGCCAGGATGATGTGGAAGCCGAGTGTGAACGCCATCTGGCTGCGCGCGGCGCCGAGATTGGAGGCGAGGGTCAGCATGGCTTCGTCAGAGCCGGAAGATGCCGAGCGCGCACCGAGGCCACATCACCCGAACCGGGTGAGAACGCCTAGCGGCAGGGGACGACGGCGCTGCGCCGAAGCGGCGATCGTGAACACGGCACGCGACGGCGGCGAGGACGCCCTCAGGCGGACGCGACTCGCCAACGAGCGCACCTACCTCGCGTGGTGGCGCACAGGGCTGACGACGTTCGCGGTCAGCCTCGCCGCGGGCAAGCTGGTCCCGGAGCTCTCGAGCGGAGCTGCCTGGCCCTTCGAGGCGATCGGGATCGCCTTCGGCATCGTCGGAGTGCTCATGATCGCGTATGCGTACGTCCGCCAGAAGCGCGTCGAGGAGGCGCTCGAGCGAGGCGAATACGCGCCACTCGACGCTCGCGCGAGCCTGTTGTTCGCTGCGATCGGCGTGCTGCTCGGGCTCGGCACCGTCATCGTGATCCTCGTGCAGTCTCCGTCCTAGCGGCGAGTCTCCGATTCAGCCGCGCACGATGCAGCGGAAGCCGAGGTGCGTGGTCGAGGAGTCGACCGCATGCCCCTGACGAGCGGCGGGCCGGTAGCGAAGGCAGTAGTTCGGCGCGCAGAGGTGCGAGCCGCCCTTGATCACCCGGCGGGCGATCGTCTCCCCCGGCCGTGCCTCCGGCCTCGTTACGCGAGGGTTGTGGGGGGCGCAGCACGGCTTGTCCGCCTCCGGATGCCGCGAGGAAAAGAAGTCGGTCGTCCACTCCCACACGTTCCCCGCCATGTCGTGGAGGCCGAAGCCGTTTGGCGGGAAGCTCCCGACCGGCGAGGTTCCTTCGAAGCCGTCGAGCCTCAGGTTCTGCCAGGGAAACTCGCCCTGCCAGGTGTTGGCCATCGCCTTTCCCTCCGGGAAGTGCTCGTCGCCCCACGTGAAGACCGCTCCCTCGAGCCCGCCGCGCGCGGCGTACTCCCATTCCGCCTCGGTGGGCAGCTCCTTCCCCGCCCAGGCCGCGTATGCCTCCGCGTCTTCGTAGGCGATGTGCACGACCGGATGGTGGTCGCGACCATTGATCGTCGTGCCCTTGCCCCCCGGCCGCTTCCAGTGCGCGCCGGGCACCCACTCCCACCAGTTGCGATGGTCGTCGAGGCTCACGGGGCCGGCGGTCTTGCGGAAGACGAGCGACCCCGGCACGAGCAGCTCGGGGTCGGCGCCCGGGAACTGCTGTTCGTCGATCGGCCGCTCAGCGACCGTCAGGTATTTCGTCTCGCGCGCGAAGCGCCGGAACTCGGCCGCGGTCACCGGATGCTGGTCGATCCAGAAGCCGTCGACCGAGACCGAGTGGACCGGCCCCTCCTCCGGATAGAAGTCCTCCGAGCCCATGGCGAACGTCCCGCCCGGGATCCAGCGCATGCCCGGGGCCGGCGAGGGCGAGTCCGAGTCGGGGGCCGACTCGCGTATGTCGAGCCCGATGACGGCTGCGGACGGCTTTGGCACGGTGACCTCCCCTGGTCGGCTGGCATCGAGGCTAGATCCGCCGGTTCGCCGGCCCTTCATCCATTCCGGGTGATCCAGGGCCTGGCCGCAGCGTCGAGTGTCGGCTCGATGACGTCGAGGTCGGTATGCCTGAAGCGCGACCTCGTCCGTTTCGGACGATGACCAAGCCGAGCCCGGCTGGGACGATCAGCTCGATGTCCCGGCTTCGGGCGATGGACGCTGACGTCGAGCGGGCGCTCGAGCAGATCAACGTGCCCGCGTACGTGATCGACACCCATGGAATCATCCGTTGGGTCAACCCCGCCGGCCGACGCATCGTCGGGGACGTCACGGGACGGCAATTCACCTCGGTGGTCGCGCCGGAGGAGACGCTCCGTGCACGCGAGTCATTCGCGCAGAAGATCGTCGGCAGTGTCGAGTCGACCGACGAGGAAGTGGTGCTGCTCCAGGACGACGGAGACCGGGTCAACGCCGAGCTCAGCGCCGTCCCGCTCTACGCCGGCGGCCAGATCATCGGCGTCTTCGGCCAGGTCGTGCACGTCGACGAAGAGGCCGAGCGCCCGCCGCACCCGAGCCTCACACCTCGTCAGGCTGAGGTGCTGCGACTGCTCGAGCGCGGGCACTCGACCCAGCAGATCTCGGGCGAGTTGCACCTCAGCCCCGAGACGGTCCGCAACCACATCCGCCACCTGTTCAGGGCGCTCGACGTCCACTCGCGCATCGAGGCCGTCGCCGTCGCCCGCCACGGCGCGCCCGCGATCTAGGAGCTACCGCAGTTGGAGCAGTGGCGGCGAGTGCCGAGCCGGCGGCCGCACGACGCGCACCGGCCCCGGTCGCGCCTGGCCAGCAACCGTCGCTCGCGGAACCCCATCCGGCACATCACCAGTCCGATCCCGACCGTCACGAGCAACGTCGCCAGATGTGGGCTGGAACCGCTCACGTGACGGAGGTCGGGGTGCCGTACTCGCCGGGGGGTGCCCTCCCGAAGACCTCGATCACCAGCAGTAGCAGCACGGCGAGCACGGCCAGCACAATCAGGATGCTCACGGTGGGGCTGCTCCAGAGCAGGAAGATCGCCAGCGGGAGCAGGATCGCGCCAACCCGGAGCGCCGTCTTCCGCTCTGCGACCCAGTGGCCGAGTGGGGTGGCGGAGGCACCCGTCTCCCCCTGCGCCCAGCCGACGCCCGAGCCGAACCAGCCTCGAATCCTGACTGCGGTCGGGTAAGGCCCGGACAGATAGGCGGCGGCCGCGACCAGGAGCGCCACGCCGGCGACGATGCGCAGGCCGAGGCGGAGGTAGTGGACGAGGATCTCGTAGAAGGCCGTCGCGGCGTCTCGCGGCAGGTTCGGGCCGGCGATCTGGTCCAGGTAGATCGAACGGCCAATTGTGAGCAGGATCCCGAGCACTGCCATCGACGCTGCCAGCCCGAGTGAGGCCTGCAACAGCGTCCGCCGCCGGCGCTGCGAGAGGCCGATCGCCGCGGCGAAGAGCACCAGTACCAGGACGGGCAGCGCGATCGCGAGCGCCTTCAGCAGCTTCACACCGCCCTGCGCCTGCTTGAGCTGCTTGGAGTCGAGGATGACGAAGTTCGCCGGGATCGTGCCCGGGGGAACGCGGTCGAAGAGCGTGATGCCCCGGTCGTGCAGCCGTTTTTCCACCCGGTCGAGCACCGGCGCCAGGGCGATCTCAACGCGCCCGTTCGTGTCTCGGACGAGCTTCCCCTTCCCGGTCAGGATCTTGTTCAGCTGCTTGTGGGAGCGTCTGTTGAGCTCAACCCAGAGTCGCTGGAACTGGTCCGATGCCAGGAAGCTCATCGTTGCGTTCTGGACAAAGGTGTGCAGTGCGTTCGCGATCGCCGGGGCGAAGACCTTGGCCCGAGCGGGCAGGACGTCCTGCGCGCGGGCTGCCACGTCGACTTTCGCGAACAGTGTCCTCGTCACGTTGGCCGCAATGGCTGCCTGGATGTGCGGGTCC
>JBJMKM010000041.1:0-10716 GCA_045805825.1 Solirubrobacterales bacterium | reverse complement strand
CCGCCTCGGCGACGGCGGCCTGGACGCGGCGGGTGATGTCCACGACGTCGGAGTGGCCACGGGTCGAGAGACGGAATTCGCTCGTGTGCACCGCCACGCCCGCAACGTAACAAGGCAAGGGACCGTCCGAAACGAAGCGGGCCAGGCCTGATGGCCCGGCCCGCTCAGTCCTTCCCGCCGCCGGCCTCCCAAACCGGGGCGGTGCAACACCGTCTGGCTACGCGCCCCGCGGATGCGGCCCTCGAATGTGAAGGGCCTCCATCAGCCTGGGCACGAACACCAGCGCCGACACGCCGACGATGACGTAGACGACGTTCAGCAACGTGCCGCTTCCGAAGATCGACGAGAGCACGTTCGTGTCGCCGTCGGTGATCCCGACGATGCCCCAGTTGAGGGCGCCGAGGAACATCACCAACAGGGCCACGGGCTCCAGTCGCTTCAGCATCTCCATCTACCTACCTCCTGAGAAGGGATCCGCTTCGTGCGAATCGACACGAGCATTACCCCGCAACCGGCGGGCGGTTACCCGTGAATGCAGCTGTTTCGTGCGGCGAGCGGTGCGCTACCAGTCCCAGGGTGACGTCGCGAGGCTGCCCTGATCGAGGTACGCCCGCAGCTCGTTCACAGCCTCCGGATCCACCGAGTACACGTGATCTGCGTCCGGGAAGTGCTGGGAACGCACCTCCTCGGCGTACGCGCGGACGCCGTTCACCATCGCTTCGTGGATCTCCGCGTAGCGCTTGACGAACTTCGGCACGTGGCTGCGGGTCATGCCCAGCAGATCGTGGAACACCAGCACCTGGCCGTCGGTGAAGATCCCGGCGCCGATTCCGATCACCGGCACGTGGATGTGCTGCATGAGCGCGTCCGCGACCGCGGCCGGAACCGCCTCGAAGACGATGGCGAAGCAGCCTGCAGCCTGCAGCTCGTGCGCGTCGTGCGCGATCTGCTTCGCCGATTCGACCGTCTTGCCCTGTGCTTTGAACCCGCCGAGGGCGCTCGCCGACTGCGGCGTGAGGCCCACGTGACCCATGACGGGGATGCCCGAGTCCACGATCGCTCGCGCGCGCTCGACCGACGGGCCGCCGCGCTCGAGCTTCACCGCGGCGACCCCGGCCTCGCGCACGAAGCGCTGAGCGTTCTCGATCGCGTGCTCGTTGGAGCGCTCGTAGGAGCCGAACGGCATGTCGCCGATCAACAGCGGCGTCCGCAGGCCCCGGCGAACCGCTGCGGCCATCGTCACCATCTCGTCCATCCCCACCGGTGTCGTGGCGTCGTAGCCGAGGACGACCATCGCCGCCGTGTCGCCGACGAGGACGATGTCGACGCCCGCCTCCTCGGCCACGAGGGCCGACGGGTAGTCGTACGCCGTGATCATCACGATCGGCTCGCCGTTGACTTTCATCTCGGCGAGGCGCTGGAGTGTCACCGGCGCCCGGTCGCTGGATTCCGGCTGCTGTTGCCGCGGATGAGTGCTCATCGGTTACTCCCTTCGTGGATCAGGCTGCCCGGCACCTCAAAGTCCGCTTCCGACGCGAGCGAGGATTCGAGGAGCACTTCGGGATGTGAGTCGATGCGCGCGATCGCATTGCGCGCGTCGACGTGGACGACGATGGGCGCGTACGAGCCGAGATCGCGCTCGTCGTAGGCGCCGAACGAGGCGACGATCACCTTGTCGCCCGGTGGATCTTCGATTTCAGCATCTGCCTCTGCAAGTTCACCCTCCGATCACGGTGTTGTCGATAAGTCGTGCCGGCCCGACCCGAGCGGCCACGGCGATCAGGACCGGCCTGCCGTTCAGGGACGCGGCGGGCGCGAGCGTCTGCGCGTCGCGCGCCTCCAGGTACTCGGCGTCGATGCCGGCCCCATCGAGCTCCGCCCGGGCGGCCGCGAGCACTGCCTCGGCGCGGGTCTCGCCCGATTCGGCAGCGGACTCCGCCGCGCGCAGGGCGCGGCTGAGGGCGACCGCCCGCTCACGGTCCTCCGGCGCCAGGTAGGCGTTTCGTGAGCTCATCGCGAGGCCGTCCGGCTCGCGCACGGTGGGCAGAACCTCGATTTCCACCGCGAAGTCCAGGTCACGCACCATGCGCCGGATCACGATCGCCTGCTGTGCGTCCTTCTGGCCGAAGAACGCGACGTCGGGACGGACGACGTTGAATAGCTTGGCGACCACGGTCGTGACTCCGCGAAAGTGACCCGGCCCGCGCCGCTCGGGCGCGCCGTCGAGCACATCGGTGAGGCCGCCACCCACCTCGATCGTGGTCGCGAAACCGTCCGGGTAGATCTCCTCGACCGCGGGAGCGAAGACGACGTCGACGCCGTTTGCCTCCGCGAGCTCGAGGTCGCGGGCCTCATCCCGCGGATAGGTGGCGAGATCCTCGTCCGGAGCGAACTGCGCGGGATTCACGAACAGGCTCATCACGACCATGTCGCACCGCTCCGCCGCGGCCCGTAGCAGCGACAGGTGACCGTCGTGCAGATAGCCCATGGTTGCGACGAGGCCGATCCTGGCGCCCTCCTGCCGTCGCGACTCGAGCTGCTCGCGCACCTCGTTCTTCGTCCGCGCGACGATCATCGCGCCGGCTCCGCAGGCGCGCCAAGTGCCTGCGCCCGCTCCGTGAGCGCCTCGTAGACCGGCAGGAGCTCGGGCGCGGTCTCTCGCAGGGCCTCGAGGTGGCGTGCGATGGTGTCCACATCGCCGCGCGCGATCGGCCCGGTCAGCGCCTCCGGTCCGCGCTCGGCCCAGTTCGCCGCCGTCCGCAGGACCAGCGGCGCGAGCAGCTCCCCTGCCGGGGGCTCCACGCCCGCCCGGTCGAGCAGCTCGGCGGCGCTCTCCTCCAGCACAACCAGGAGGTTGGACGCCATCGCTGCCGCGGCGTGGTAAGCCGCACGGCTGTCCTCCGGGACCTCGAACGGCCGCATTCCGAGGCGCGCCGCGAGCTCACGAGCCAGCTCCATGGCGATTTCGCTCGAGCCTGCGACCGCGCACGGCGCACCGACCAGCTCGGTATCGCCATCCGGGATCGTCTGCAGCGGGTGCAGCGAGAAGAGATCGGCACCCGCGGCTCGGGCCTGGGCGAGCGCGCCGAGCGTGGTGGCGCCACTCGTGTGGCCGATCAAGCTTAGGGGCGGTACCGCCGCCAAGATCGCCTCACACGCGCCGGCGATCTCCCCGTCGGGGACGCAGAGTAGGGCGGCTTCCGACTCACGGCAGGCGTCGATGGCGTCGTCGCGACCGGCGAGGCGGACCGAGATGCCCGCGCGCTCCGCAACCGTCGCGATCGAGCGACCCACCCGGCCGGATCCGACCACCGCGAGTGACGGGATCGGCGGTTGCTCCGCGACCCGCGCGGCATCGGTTGGTAGTTCCCGTTCCAGTTCCCTCATCGGAGATACCAGACGGCTTCGTGCTGTGCTGGTGAGTCGGCCAGTCGAGCCGTGGTCCACGCCCTGGGCGGGTCGCGGCCCTTCCGGAGTATAGGAATGGACTTTCGCCGGGACCTCGGGTACCCGCATTTTCCGCATTGACGCGCAAATACCGGTAACGGCACCAGCCGGTTTCGGGGCTGATTGCCCCCTCACCGGAATCTCCGCATGTTGCCCGGTTACCATCGCCCACGTGCCTCTTTATGAGTTCGAGTGCGGGCGCTGCGGAGGCCGGTTCGAGGATCTCGTCAGCGCCGGGACGGAGGCCACCACCTGTCGCGCCTGCGGCGCAACCGGCGCCCGCCGCGTCCTCTCGGCGCCGGCACCCGAGCCGCGCATGGTGAAGTCCGGCGCGGGGGCCCGGAAGCAGGAGGCGCGCAACGCGGAACTTCAGGCTCGCACCAAGCAGAGCTTCAAGGCGGCCAGGGAGCGCGCCCGTACGCGACGCGGAGGATCGCGGTGAGCGCGACTCGCGAGGAGCGGCGCCAGCGGCTGGTCGAGGTCTACAAGGAGGCCTCGGTCTGCGAGCTATGCCCGCTCTCGAAGACGCGAGCCAGCGTCGTGTTCGGCGCGGGCAACGCGGACGCCGACCTGATGTTCATCGGCGAGGCCCCAGGCGCCGAGGAGGACCGCCAGGGCCTGCCCTTCGTGGGCCGCGCCGGCGCCCTGCTGACCGAGCTGCTTGAGGGGATCGGGATGAAGCGCGAGGACGTCTGGATCACGAACGTCCTGCGGTGCCGCCCGCCCGGAAACCGCGATCCCCAGCCGATCGAGATCGAATCTTGCCAGCCATACACCTACCGACAGGTGGAGCTCATCGAGCCACGGGTCATCGGGACACTTGGGAACTTTGCGACCAAGCTCATCACCGGCAGCCGCACGGGAATCACCAGGGTCCGGGGGACGCCCCAGGTCCACGAGCTGGGAGGCCGGGCCGTGTTCGTCATGCCTCTGCTCCATCCCGCGGCAGCCCTTCGCACGCCGTCGCTTGTGGACACACTGCGCGAGGATTTCGCGAAGCTGCCCGACCTGATCGCGAGGCCGCGCCCCGACGGCGGTGGTGAACGTCCCTCGCCGGCGGATCTGACCCCGGAGGCCGTGGCCGCCGGCGTGGATCAGCTCGGCCTCTTCGGTAGTTGATCCGAACGTCGAGCGCCGCGGAGACCGAGGGGGTCGGCGCGCGGATCGCCGAGGAGCTCGAGCCCGGTGATGTCGTGCTGGTGAGCGGGGAGCTCGGCGCGGGCAAGACCACGCTGATCCGCGGAGCCGCGCACGCCCTCGGGGTGACGGAGCCGGTTACGTCGCCGACGTTCACGATCGGGCACCGGTATCAGGGCAAGGTGCCCGTCGCGCACCTCGACCTCTACCGCCTGGAGGGCCTCGAAGGCGAGGATCCAGGCCTCTTGGACGACTACCTGACCGGCGACGCCGTCGTCTTCATCGAGTGGCCGGTTGCCGCTGAGCCGGAGCTGGAACGCGTCGCAATGCGCGTGGAGCTGGCCCACGACGGCGCCGATCGCCGGCAGATCAAGGTGCGCGGCGCGTGACCACGATCGCGGGGCTCGACACCGCGACGGACGACGTGAGCGTGGCGGTCACGCGCGACTCGGAAGTCGTCGCCGAGCGGCTCGTGCCCAAGCCCCCGGGGGTGCACCCGCGCCACTCCGAGGCGCTGCTCGCCGAGCTGGAGGCCGTGGTCGCCGAGGCCGGCGGCTGGGAGGCGATCGACCTGCTCGCCGCAGGTCTCGGCCCCGGGTCGTTCACCGGCCTGCGCATCGGCCTCGCCACGGCGCGCGCGATCGCCCAGTCGCTCGGCGTGGGGATCGTGCCGGTTGGGACGCTCGACGCCCTCGCTCGCGGCGCCGCCGAGACAGCGACTGCGCACGACCGCGCGGTGCTGCCGGTGCTGGACGCGCGGCGCCGCCAGGTGTTCGCGGCATTGCTCGACCCTGCCGGCGGCTGGCGCTGGGAGCCGTTCGTGGCATCCCCGGACGAGCTCGTTGAACGGCTGGCCGGGCTGCCGGTAACCGCGCTGGCGGCCGGCTCGGGAGCGCTACGATTTCGCGATGAGCTGGAGGCCGCGGGCGCCGACGTTCCTCCGGATGCAGATTCGGCGCACCTGGTCTGGGCCCGGCACGTTTGCCGGATCGCCGAGGACGGAGCGCCGTCTCCACCACAGGCAATCCAGCCGATCTACCTGAGACCCCCCGACGCGCAGGTTTGGCTTGAACGAGATTCGCCTTAGACGGCTCACCTACAGCGACCTTCCGTCCGTGCTCGCGATTGAGCGGCGGTCCTTCCAGACGCCCTGGTCGCTTGCGATGTTCGTGCTGGAGCTCTCGAAGCCGTCGGGAATCTGCCTCGCCGCCGTCCGTGACGACCGGCTCATCGGCTACCTGGTTTGCTCGCGCTACGCGGACGTTTGGCACCTGATGAACATCGCCGTGCACCCCGAGGCCCGCCGACAGGGCATCGCTCGGAACATGCTCGAGCGGCTGTTCGACGAGGCGGGCGCGGACGCGCGGTACACGCTCGAGGTCCGGACGTCGAACCGCGGGGCGATCGCGATGTACGAGCGCTTCGGGTTCCGCCGCGCGGGCCACCGGCGCCGCTACTACCACGACAACGGGGAGGACGCCCTGATCATGTGGCTCGAGACCCGCTCCCCGGTCGAGGCTTGATCGTCCTAGCGGTCGAGACGTCCTGCGACGACACCTGCGCCGCGGTGACGGACGGCGCGCGGATCCTCTCGAACGTAATCTCGTCGCAGGCCGCCGCCCACGCGCAGTACGGGGGCGTCGTGCCGGAGGTGGCGTCGCGCCACCACCTGGAGCTCGTCAATCCCGTCGTCGACGCAGCGCTCTCCGAGGGTGGTGTCGAGCTCGGCGAGGTCGATGCGCTTGCGGTCACGACGCATCCGGGGCTGATCGGCGCACTTCTCATCGGTGTCGCCACGGCCAAGGGCCTCGCGGCGCCGCTGCGCAAGCCCCTGGTCGCGGTCGATCATCTCCAGGGGCACGTGGCCGCGAACTTCCTGGAGCCGGATCCGCTCGAGCCCCCGTTCCTGTGCCTGATCGCGAGCGGCGGGCACACTTTGCTGGCCGGTGTGACTTCGCACGATGGCTTCGAGGTCCTGGGGCAGACACTCGATGACGCGGCCGGCGAGGCGCTGGACAAGGGGGCGCGGCTCCTTGGGCTTGGCTACCCGGGCGGTCCCGCCATCCAGCGCGAGGCGGAGGGAGGTGATCCGGAGTCGTTCGAGTTCCCCGTGGCGATGACCCGTGACCCGGGCCTCGACTTCAGCTTCAGCGGCCTGAAGACGGCGCTGCTGTACGCCGTTCGCGATCTGGGCGAGGACGAGCTCGAGCGCCGTCGCGCGGACATCGCCGCGAGCTATCAGGCCGCGGTGGTGGGCCAGCTGGTGGCGAAGCTCGAGCGCGCGCTCGCGCGGGGCGCGTGGAAGGCGGTTGCCCTCGGCGGCGGCGTCGCCGCCAACTCGCTGCTGCGAGAGCGCACTACGGCATTTTGCGAGGAGCGCGGTCTGCGCCTCAAGCTCGTGCCGGGCGAGCTCTGTACCGACAACGCCGCGATGATCGCCTCGGCCGCGCGGTTCCTCGAGCCGACCCCATATCCCGGCTATCTCGACTGGACCGCCGCCGCATGACCGTGGTGACGCTCTACACGCGGCCGGGCTGTCATCTCTGCGACGAGGCGCGGGACGTGATCCTCGCGGTGCGGGACTCCGAGGGCGCCTTCGAGCTCCGCGAGGTGGACATAGAGTCCGATGGCGCGCTCCATGCCCGCTACTTGGAACGCATCCCGGTCGTGGAGGTGGACGGCGAGGAGGTGGCGGAGCTCCACCTCGACCCGCCAACCCTTCGCGAGGCGCTCGCCGAGCGCCGGACCGGTACTGTCCGGTCCATGACCAACGACGCCATACAGGAGCCTCGATGACCGAGGACGTGATCGCGGATCCGGCCGCGAATGAGCTGGCGCTAGGCGACGGCGACCGCCTGTCGCTCGGCGTCGCGGCCAGATTGTCGCGCTACCTGCAGGTCCTGATCCAGGCGCGAAAGATGGGCAAGGACACCATCTCGTCGCAGGAGCTTGCCGAATACACGCACATCAACTCGACGCAGATCCGCCGTGACCTCTCGGGCTTCGGGAAGTTCGGCAAGCGGGGGGTCGGCTACCGAGTTGACTCCCTCGTGGACGAGATCCGCCGGATCCTGCGGAGCTCGGGAAAGCACAACATCGTGCTGTTCGGCGCCGGGAACCTGGGGCAGGCGATCGCGAGCTCGGACATCTTCGCGGACCACGGCTTCCAGATCGTCGCCATCTTCGACGTCGAGCCGAAGCTCGTCGGACGCAAGTTCGGAGAGGTCGAGGTTCACGACGTCGCGGATCTACCGTCCGTCGTCGAGGAGCAGGATGTGGTCGTGGGCGTGCTCGCGGTCCCGTCCGGCGCCGCTCAGGACGTCGCGGACCGGCTGGTCGACGCGGGTGTGAAGATCATCTTCAACTACTCCGAGCAGCTTCTTCAGGTGCCGCCGGACGTGACCGTGCACACCTCGAGCCCGGCAGTCGACCTGCTGTACGCCCTTTACTTCTATTTGACGTAGCGCATGACCGCGACCTCGGACGAGTCGCACCTCGATCTTGACCAGGCGCGCGAGCGGTTCGCCAACTCGACCGACTTCACGATCGGCCTGGAAGAGGAATTCGCGCTCGTCGACCCGGACACTCTCGACCTGGTGCACAGGTACGTGGAGCTGAACGCAGCCTGCCAGGCCGATGACGTCCTGGCCGAGTCGGTGGCGGGGGAGCTGATCTCCTCGGAGATCGAGATCCGCTCGGGCAAGTCGGAGACCTTCGCCGAGGCAATGGAGCGCCAGCAGGAGCGGCGCGTGCGCCTGTTCGCAGCCGCCCACGACCTCGGGATCGAGCTCGCCGCGACCGGTACGCACCCATGGGCGAGCTATCTCGATCAGAAGATCATCGACACGCCGCACTACCAGCGGCTGCGGCAGGAGCTTCGATGGGTGGCGCAACGCAACAACACGTGGAGCCTGCACGTCCATGTGGGGGTGCGCGGCGCCGATCGCGCCGTCGCGGTCTGCGATCACCTGCGCGGACTCCTGCCCGAGCTGCTCGCGCTGTCCGCCAACTCACCGTTTCTGGATGGCCGGGAGACCGGGCTGCATTCCATGCGCACCGAGATCTTCACTCGCACGTTCCCCCGCTGCGGCGTGCACGAGCCGTTCGGCGATTGGGCGTCGTACGCCGACTTCGTCGACCTGCTGGTCCGGACAGGCTCGATCGTCGAGGCCACGCAGCTGTGGTGGAGCGTGCGGCCGCACCACGCCTTCGGCACCGTCGAGCTTCGGATCTGCGACGCGCAGTCGCGCGGGAGCGAGTCATTCGGGCTCGCCGGGATGATCGCGGCGTGCGTCGCCCAGGCGGCGCTGGACTACGACGACGGAAGTCTCGAGGCGCCACTGCGCCAGCGGGAGATCGAGGAGAACCTGTGGCGGGCGATCCGGTACGGGATGGACGGCCGGATGATCGATTTCGAGCGCGGCGCCGAGATTTCTACCCGGGAGGCGCTCGAGCGGCTCCTGGACTGGACGGAGCCTGCCCGCAAGCTGCTCGGGATCGAGGTCGCGATCCCCGAGGCCAACGGTGCCCAGCGTGCGTACGCGGCGCTGGCCGGCCGAGCGGGGGTGGAGGAGGTCTACAGGGAATCGGTAGCCGAGACGCAACGAACCTATGTACCCGAGGAGGTGTCGACAGCGTGAACGCGGAGGAGGGTCAGCGGCAGCCTGGAGGAGGTCAAGCGCGCCAGCCGACAGAGGAGGAGATGCGCGAGCGGCTCGAGGAGCAGCTCCGCAGGGTCCGGGTCCAGGATCTGCTGCTCGAGAGCGTCGTCAGCGTGCTCAACCTGACGGCTCGCCGGATCGCCAAGGAGGACGAGCGCGACCTCGAGCAGGCGCGGGTCGGTATCGAGGCGGTGCGGGCGGTGATCGGCCTGCTGGACGAAGAGCCGGCCGCGCAGGTGCGAAGCGCGTTGGCGGAGGTCCAGATGCTCTACGCGAAGGAGGCCGGCGGCGCGGACGAGCCGGGGGCCGAGGGAGGCGGCGGGGAGCCGGAATCGGGGCCTCGGCAACCGCCCACTGGCGGTCCTGGCCAGCAAGGCCCCTCTCGGCTCTGGACGCCGCCTGGAACCTAGGGACACGGCACACCGGCCGGGAATTTTCGGACGTCGGTCCACTATGCTCCCCGCGCTTCGGCGGCCCTTGCGACGGCCGTCCTTTAACCCACACCCATCGAAACCCCCCCAACCGGAGGACGAGACTTGACCGATTTCCTGACCGACTACGGCGTCGTCATCGCGCTGGCATGCGCCGCCGCAGCCGTCGTTTACGGCGCCGTCATCACTCGCCGACTGCTGGCGAAGTCCGCCGGCAACGAGCGCATGCAGGAGATCTCTGGCGCGGTTCAGGAGGGCGCGAAGGCGTACCTCACGCGCCAGTACACGATCATCGCGGGCGTCGCCGTCGTCTTGGCGGTCCTGCTGATCGTGCTGCGGAACGTGGACACTGCGATCGGATTCGCGATCGGCGGCGTCCTCTCGGGGGCCGCGGGGTTCATCGGCATGAACCTCTCCGTGCGAGCGAACTCGCGGGTCGCCGAGGCCGCTCGCGGCGGTGTGCCGCCGGCGCTCGACGTCGCCTTCAAGGGCGGCTCGGTGACCGGCCTGCTTGTCGTCGGACTCGCCCTGCTCGGCGTCGCCGGCTACTTCGGGATCCTGATCGTCACCGGCCAGACCGACAAGGAGGCGGTGGATGCCCTCCTCGGACTTGGCTTCGGCGGATCGCTGATCTCGGTCTTTGCCCGGCTGGGGGGAGGGATCTTCACCAAGGCGGCCGACGTGGGGGCGGATCTCGTGGGCAAGGTCGAGGCGGGGATTCCCGAGGACGATCCCCGCAACCCGGCGGTGATCGCCGACAACGTGGGCGACAACGTCGGCGATTGCGCCGGCATGGCGGCGGACCTGTTCGAGACCTACGCCGTGACGTCGGTGGCGGTGATGCTGCTCGGCGTCCTCACCTTCTCGGAGTCGCGAGAGGTTGCGATCTTCCCGCTGGTGATGGGCGCCGTGGCGATCCTCGCCTCGATCGTCGGCGCGCTTTCGGTGCGAACCCGCACCGGAAACGTCGAGGCGGCCCTGTATCGGGGCCTCGCCGTCTCGGGGATCCTGTCCGCAGCCGCGTTCTACCCCATCACCAA
>JBJMKM010000040.1:0-15535 GCA_045805825.1 Solirubrobacterales bacterium | reverse complement strand
GCTCGACCTCACCACGTACGCGATGATCGTCGAGGAGCTCTCGCGCGGGTGGATCTCGATCTCGGGTGTCGTCAACACCCACTTCATCGGCTCATACCTGCTCATGAAGTACGGGACCGACGAGCAGAAGGACTGCTTTCTGCCCAAGATGGCGACCGGCGAGATCCGCGCGGCGTTCTCCCTCTCAGAGCCCGAGGTCGGCTCCGACGTCCAGGGAATCAAGTCCACGGCGAAGCAGAACGACGACGGCGACTGGGAGATCAACGGCCAGAAGATGTGGGTCACGAACGGACTCCTGTCCGGCGTGGTGTTCGTGCTCGTCAAGACCGACCCGAAGTCAGACCCGCCCTACAAGGGCATGACCTGCTTCATCTGCGAGAAGGAGCCGGGCGCCGACAAGGTCCCGGGACTGACGATCCCGCCGAAGATCAAGAAGATGGGCTACAAGGGCGTGGAGTCCACGGAGCTCGTCTTCGACGGCTTCAAGGTCTCGGAGGACCGCATCCTCGGGGGCCCCGACGGCCTCGGCGAGGGCTTCAGGCAGATGATGGACGCGCTGGAGGTCGGCCGCGTGAACGTCGCGGCGCGTGGCGTCGGGGTCGCCCAGCGGGCCATGGAGCTCGCCCTGCGCTACAGCCAGGAGCGAAAGACCTTCGGCAAGCCCATCGCGCAGCACCAGGCGATCACCTTCAAGCTCGCCGAGATGGGAACGAGGCTCGAGGCGGCGCGCCTGCTGACGCTCAAGGCGGCGCGCATGAAGGACGCCGGCGAGCGCTCGGACCTCGAGGCGGGGATGGCGAAGCTCTTCGCCTCGGAGGCCGCAAAGGAAAACGCGGAGGAGGCGCTCCGCATCCACGGCGGCTACGGATATTCCAAGGAGTACGAGATCGAGCGCATCTACCGGGACGCGCCGCTCCTTTTGATCGGCGAAGGTACTTCCGAGATCCAGAAGATGGTGATCGGGAAAAAGCTCCTCGAGCGAAACAAGGTCTAGGCCGACCAGTGCGGGCTCATCTCTTTGCGTTGGCGGGCTGGTAGCCGATGCCCCGCGCGCAGGACCTGATCACGACCGGCTATCGGCGCTTCATCGCAGAAGTTCCGGGCCTGGGAAACCTCAAGCTCACAATCCGGCTGGAGCTGCGCGGGAGGGGAGACGTACAGGTCTTCGGAGTCAGGATCCCCGGGCCGATCATCACCAAGGGCGAGCCCGAGAACGCGAGGCTCGAGCTGGCGATGCCGCGGCAGGACTTCAATGAGCTGGCCGAGCGCGGCAAGCTCGGGGACTGGCGCGAGGCGTATGAGCGCGGGCACATCAGGGTGACCGGCGACCCCGAGATCCAGCAGCTCTTGGGCAAGGTGATCGACCGGCAGGTTGCGCGCTCGAGGCTCAAGCGGGCGCACTGAGACCGTGCCCCGGCTGGCCCAGGTCTTCATCACCGAGGTGGACGATCCGCCGGCCGGCATCAGGCTCGCGGTGAAGGACATCCTCGACACCGCCGGGATCCGCACGACCTACGGCTCCCTGGTCTTCGAGGACAACGTGCCGGACACCTCGGCGGAGGCCGTCGTGCGGCTTGAGGGCGCCGGCTACGCCGACGTCGGCAAGGCGAACCTCCATGAGTTCGCGTTCGGGATGACCTCGGAGAACCCTCACTACGGCACCGTTCCGAACCCGGTCGCACCGGGGCGTATCGCCGGGGGCTCGAGCGGCGGCTCCGCCGCGGCGCTGGCGGCGGACATGGCCGATGCTGGCTTGGGCTCCGACACGGCCGGTTCCATCAGGGCGCCCGCGGCGTGCTGCGGCGTCGTCGGCTTCAAGCCCACGTTTGGACTGGTGCCGGCCGCCGGCTGCTTCCCGCTGGCGCCGACCTTTGACCACGTCGGGCCCATGGCGCGCACGGTCGCGGACTGCACTCGGATGATGACCGTGCTGGCGCCGGCGCTCGATCCGGTGCCGGAGATAGCGCCGGACGACGTGCGCGTCGGCGTCGCCTGGCTTGGTGAGGCCGACCCGCTCGTTCGAGCGCGAGTCGAGGAGGCGGCCGGAGTCTTTCCCAACCGCCGCGAGCTCAATCTTCCGGCAATGCCTCCGGGTGTCCAGCACGTGCGGATGCGCGAGACCGCGCAAACGCACGTAAAGCTCTTCTCCGAGTACCGGGACCGGTACGGCCACGATGTGGCCGAGAAGCTCGACCGCTGCCTGGAGGTCAACGACCGGGAGTACGAGGCGGGGGTCGAGACGCGCGAGCGATACCGCGAGCGCCTCGCGGAGCTGATGCGTGACGTCGACGTTCTGCTCACGCCCACACTGCCGATGGTCGCGCCGCCGGTGGGCATCGGCGACCTCGCCCTCCGCGACCGGCTTACGCAGTTCACCTACCCGTTCAACGCGATCAGCGCCCCCGCGCTCGCGATCCCGTGCGGAGCGGCGGAGTCCGGGCTTCCGGCGTCGGTCCAGGTCGTCGGTCGTCCCGGCATGGACGCGCTGGTGCTGGGCGTGGGCGCGCTGCTGGATTCTCGGCGGTAAGTCCCGACGGGAAGAACGGGGGCCTCCCCGGCGTCATTGATCGGTGACGCCACTAATTCAAAGGAGGCTCCAATGGAAAGCATCGTTCAGCATCTCTCTACTCCAACCAGCCGACGTGGGTCGTGGTCACTCCTCGCGCGCGTGGGCGGGGCGCTCGCGGTCCTGGCCGTGGGGGCATAGGCCAAGACGTCCTCGTGGTCTCGAATCGATTTGGTGGTATGTAGATGGCGATGGGGGATGCGGCATCGAACTTGAGTAGCCAGGAAATGGCCGAGCTCGCGGCGCTCGCGGATGGGACGCTGCCGCCCCAGCG
The DNA here is from genome assembly GCA_045805825.1 of Solirubrobacterales bacterium. Taxonomy (GTDB): domain Bacteria; phylum Actinomycetota; class Thermoleophilia; order Solirubrobacterales; family 70-9; genus AC-56. The sequence continues at coordinate 12,695 of JBJMKM010000040.1, read as the reverse complement.
GCGTGGGCCTCTCGAGGCACGAATTGCGGCGTCGCCTGAGTTGCAAGACCTGCTCGAGCGCCAGCAAAGGGCGGTCGCGGCCACTCGTATGGCCGCGACGGAATCGGTGCCCGCCTCCCTTCGCACGAGCGTAGAGCGCACCACGGGCGGAAGGACAGCCGGCCGGCGCCGGTCGCGGCTCGTCCCGGTGCTTGCGTTCGGCGGTGCCTTGGCCGCAGCGACGGCGATCGTCCTGGCCCTGTTCCTGACCGGCGCCCCCGAGGGCCCGAGCGTCGCCGACGCGGCGCGCTTGGCCGCGAGCCCGCCCACGGGGCCGGCGCCGAGTCGGCTGGATGGCAGCAAGTCGAAGCTCGCGGTGCGGGTCGACGGGGTCGTCTTCCCGGATTTGACGCGCGCCTACGGCTGGAAGCCGGCCGGAGTGAGCCGCGGCGAGGTGGGCGGCCGTGCCGCCACCGCCGTCTACTACGAGAAGGGCGGAAAGCGGATTGGCTACGTCGTCTTGGCCGGTTCGGCGATTCCTCGACCGTCAGGGGCCCAGGCAGTGAACCGGCGCGGCGTCCGCTACGAATCGCTCGCCGTCGATGGACGCCCGGCGGTGACCTGGCGGCGGCTCGGGCACACGTGCGTGCTCGCCGGCACGACCTCGCGCTCGCAGCTACTCACGCTCGCAAGCTGGCGCGCCGGCGGGAGCCTCAGGTATTAGCCGTCGAGCCGTCGCGCCAGCCGGTCGCGCGCGCGAAACAGCCGACTGGTGAGGGTGCCCTCGGGGACGCCGAGCGCGCTCGCCGCCTCGCGATAGGACAGCCCCGCGATGTCGACGGCGACCACCGCATCGCGAAATTCCTCATCGAGCTCTGAGATCGCGTCGTGGACCTCGCGAATCTCGGCCGCCTCGGCCGGATCGTCTGACCGCCGTGAGCCGGTAGGCGACTCCTCGAGTAGCGGAGACGTGGTCGGTCGGCGCCCCTCGGCGCGGCGCTGGCTGACGAGCGTGTTGCGAAGAGCGCGCAGCAGGTAGCCGAGCTCGCCCTCGCCGCGGATCAGCCGCGGCCGCGACAACACGCGGGCATACGTCTCCTGAACCAGGTCCTCCGCCTCCTCGCGCGACCGGGTCCAGGCGCGGGCGGCGCGATACAGGCGCGGCAGGTGAACGACGGCGCGATCCGGGTCCAGCCTGCGCGGCGCGCGCATTACGCCTTCTCACAATCGCGGGAAGAAACCGGGGGTCGCCGGCGTCTCCCTCCATGAAAGGACAACCTCAACCGACCACAGGAGGTCATCGATGAAGAAGCTGTTGATACCGGCGATTTTGATCGCCGCCGCCGTTGCCCTGGCGGCCTGCGGTGGCGGAGGCGGCGGCGACGTCGCTACGGCCGGCACCGGGATGAACGCGGTCGCCGTCAAGGACGTCGGAGGGGCGGGCACCGTGCTCGTCGATTCGAGCGGCCACGCGCTCTACGCATCCGATCAGGAAGCGGCGTCCGGAAAGGTCCTCTGCGCGGGCGCCTGCAACTCCTTCTGGGAGCCGCTCACCGCCAACGGGACCCCGACGGCCTCGGGCTCCCTCCCGGGCAATCTGGGCGCCGTCAAGCGTCCGGATGGAGCAATGCAGGTCACCTACAACGGCGAGCCCCTCTACACGTTCACTCAGGACCAGGCCGGCGAGGTCACCGGTGACGGATTCAAGGACGCCTTCGGCGGCCAGCAGTTCACCTGGCACGTGATCTCGGTCGGCAGCTCCGGGAGCACGGCGAGCGGCGGCGGCGGTTCGACGTCGAGCAGCGGCGGCGGATCGGGCTACAGCTACTAGGTCGAGCGAGGACGGCACCGCGTCCGCAGACTAGCCCTGCCACACGCAGCCACGCGGTTCACGCGGGGAGGCCACGACCGGCCTCCCCGCACCGCTACATTCGCCGCTAACCGTCGTCGGGCATACTGCCGTGCCCGAAAACGGACGAGCCAGTCAACGAGGGAGCATGAGCGACACCGACACGACCGAGCATCAGCTGCACACCGACCAGGCCACGCGCGAGGCCTCTGGGGCCCACCGCTACGGGCGCTTCCTCGAGGAGTTCGAGGTGGGGGACACCTACGAGCACTGGCCGGCGAAGACGATCACCGAGGCGGAGGATCACCTCTTCTGCCTGCTGACCATGAACCACCATCCCCTGCACGTGAACGACGTCTACGCGGCCGAGTCGCAGCAGGGCCGGAACGTCGTCGCCGGACCGTACGTGTACTCGCTCGTATTCGGGATGACCGTGTCCGACGTCTCGGGCAAGGCGATCGCCAACCTCGCCACCGAGGACCTGAGCCACCCGAACCCGGTGTTCCACGGCGACACGCTGTTCGCCGAGTCGGAGGTGCTGGAGGTGCGGCCGTCGAGCTCCAAGCCCGACCGCGGCGTGGTCAAGGTCCACACCCGCGCCTACAACCAGGACGGCACCCTCGTCGCGGAGTTCAAGCGCGCGGTGCTGGTGCGCAAGCGTCCCGAGGCCGGCGAGGACACCGGCCCCGACGCCGAGGGCCAGGTCGACTAGACCCGTCGCCCAACATTGACGGGCTTAGGGACGCCATAGCGTCCTTGACCCCGCCAATGCGCGTTGGGGGGCGGGGGTTCAGCATTCCGGCGGCCACGCCGACAACATGCTCATGAGGCCGTTCGGGCTGGGCTCTACTTCGCGACCGAAAGCGAGCTCAGGCCATGAGCATCGCTCGGGATCTGTTCCCCACGCTTTACGAGACCGATGTCTCCGCCGCCCGGCTCCGAGTCAGCGCGTTCGCATCTCGCCGCCCTGATCAACTCCGGTTGAGCCGGCGTCAACCCGGCGGCCAGGCGCTAAAACTTGCAGCGTGAGGACGAGAATGGCGATCGCGGCTTTGGCCGCCGCGCTGACGGCGGCGGTCGGTAGCGCGGTCGCGCCGTCGTCAAGCGAGGCGGGCGGAAGCGGCTCGCCGTGCACCGGGGATCTGACGGCGGCCGGAGTGCCGAAGCTTCCCGGGCCGCGGTTGCGGATGGGAATCACGCCCGCCGGCCGGGCCGGGGCCATCGGACCGCCCGTGCCGCTCACGCCGATCGACCGCGGAAAGACGCTTGCCGCGCTGCACCGGCTTCGCCCGCCGGGCGCGCCCTTCGTGCTCCGCTTGAACCGCTTCTTCTGGTCGGACGGCAAGGCCGGGATCCGCCGCTTCCAGCGCCTCACGCGGCTGTACACGAGCCGCGGCTACCAGGTGGAGCTCCAGCTTCGCTATCACCCACGCCCCGCGCAGGAGGGCGACATCGACGCCTGGGTTGGGTTCGTTCGCAGGGTGGTGCGGAAGTTCGGCCCGAACCCGCGGGTCACGGCATTGCAGGTGACGAATGAGGTCAACTTCTACCGCTTCGCACCCGATGCGTCGGACAGCGCCTACGACCGAGCTCGGCGGGCCCTGGTCCGCGGGGTCGAGGCCGCGCACCATCTCGTGAATAGGCTGGGATTCGACCACATGAAGGTCGGCTTCAACTGGGCCTACCGCACGGATCCCAATCGCGAGGCGCGCTTCTGGGGATTTCTGCGCGAGCGCGGTGGCAAGCGCTTCGCGCGCTCGGTCGACTGGGTGGGGCTCGATGCCTATCCCGGGACGGTGTTCCCGCCCACTGAGCCGCCGATCGGGAACGGCTACCGCGACGGCATGGTCAACGCGATGAGCCAGCTTCGCGAATGCTTCATGCCGATCGCCCGGCTGGGTCGCGACGTACCCATCCACGTCGAGGAGAACGGCTGGCCCACCGGCCCGGAGCGCCCGGAATCAGAGCAGGTTCGCGCCCTCCGCCAGATGGTCGGCGCCGTCAACGACTTTCGAGGGACCTACCACGTGACCGACTACCGCTGGTTCGACCTGCGCGACCACAACAGCGCCGGGCCGAGCTTCCAGCAGCACTACGGGCTGCTACGCGACGACTACTCACCGAAGCCTGCCTTCGACGTCTACAGGAGACTGGTGCGACGACTGGCGGGCTAGACGAGCTCGGCGACGGCTCGCAGCGCGCGGTCGAAGTCGCTTCCCGGAAGGCCGCCGATGGACGGCGAGGTCGCGCCGGCGTCCCGGTAGCGCTCGACCGCGCCGCGCACTTCATCGGCTGAGCCGAGCCCGGCCAGGGATTCGAGCAGCTGATCGGAGAGCCCCGCCTTCGCGCGCTCGACGTCGCCGGCCTGCATTCCTTCATCGAACGCCGCAAGGTCGTCGGCGAAGCCGGAGCGCTCCAGCATCGCGCGATAGAAGGGGAGGGAGGCGTACGTGACGAGCTCCTGCCGCATGGTGGCTCGGGCTGCCTCCACGTCATCGGTGAGCGCGACCGTGACGGCCGGAACGATGTCGAAGCCGTCCATGGACTTGCCGGCCCGCTCGCGCCCCTCGCTGACGGTCGGTACCACCACGTCTCGGATGTAGTCCGGATTGCAGAGCCACAGCATCACGCCGTCGCCGATCTCGCCGGCCAGGCGCAGCATGTTCGGCGATAGAGCCGCGATGTAGATCGGCAGGTCAGCGCGGGCTGCATACCCCATGAACTGGAAGTGCGTCTTGAAGAACTCGCCCTCCGGCGGCGCCTCGCCGCGGAAGATCGCGCGCAGGATGGTTGCGTACTCACGCATCTGAGTAACCGGCTTCTCGATCCGGGCGCCGTACCAGTTCTCGACCGTGACCTTGTGCGAGACCCCGATGCCAAGGACCATCCGTCCGCCCGAGAACTCGTCGATGGTTGCGGTCGTCTGGGCCATCGAGGCGGGCGTCCGGGAGAAGATGGGCACCACCCCGGTGCCAAGCCGCACGCGCTCGCTCACGGACGCGTAGGCCATCAGGAGCGACAGCGAATCGCGGCCGGCAATGTGGGTCGTGAAGACCGAGTCGAACCCGAGCTCGTCGGCCAGGCGCACTCGGTCGAGCGCGGAGTCGAGCGAGCGCCCGGCGGAGATGAAGGCGCCTATTCCCGGCATCGGCCGGGTTTATATCCGGCTAAGCGCTCAGTGCGCTTCGTCGGCGGCGTGGGCGGGAGGCCGGGACTCCTCCGCGAGCGAGGTGATCTCGAGTGTGCCGCGTGCGGCGTCCTCGAGGACGTCGATCGCCTCCTCCTCGGTTCGCGCGTACAGCTCGACGAGGAGATGCACGACGATCAGGTCTTCGTCGTGCTTGTGGAACCGCACATGAGTGAAGAATTCCCGCGTGCCCGAATCGCCCAGGGCGCCGAACGTGAGGCTGTCGGCTGCCTCGGGGCCTGAGCAAGTCTCGACCTGATCTTGGTCGATGGTCACGGTGCACGATGCGACGAACGGCTTGCCGGCCACCATCCGCTCCCAGCGTTCCTCGACCGGGACGACGCGGCCATCGGCGACCGTCAGGTGCGGCTGGTCGTGCATGCAGTCGAGACACTGGACGACGGCCTCCTGGATCTCCTCGACCCGGTCGGCGGCCTCGCCCGTCTCCTGATCGACCTTGAGAATCGCGTCGTAATGGACTTGGGCTTCGAGGCGCTGTGACCAGCAGCGATAGCACCGCAGCCAGGCACCCCGCTCCTCGGGAAAGCCTTCGTTCATCGCAACCAGCGTAGCTAGTGCCTGGTGAGATTCAGCCTCGATGCAGTTCGTCTCGCAGCAGCGAGTGCATGGCCATGTCCCGCCGAGTTCCCTTGATCACCGTGTGCGATCGCAGGATGCCCTCAAAGATGTAGCCGGCCTGCTCGGCAACACTCCGCGATGCGGTATTTGCGGGTTCGATCGTGATCTCGATGCGCTCGACCGGGAGGTTGTCGAAGATCCACCGGCTGAACAGCCGGACAGCTTTGGTCATGATGCCGCGGCCTCGCGCCTGCGGAATCAGCCAGTACCCGACGTCGGCGCGGCCCTCGTCCTGGTTCACGTGCACTCCGATCGAGCCGAGAAGCTCGTCGCTCGCGGCGCCGGCGACAATCAGATGCAAGCCCGTCCCGGCGTCACGCTGGCGTCGCGATTCATCGGCCCACTCCGCGGCGGTGGCCTCGTCGTAGGAATCCGGCACACGCGTCCATCGCACGATGTCCGGGTCGCGACACGCCTCGACGATCGCCGGATTGTCCGCGTCGGTCCGGAGGCGTAGCCGGATCTCGCCGTCCGAGATCCCACCAATCGGGAACTCGATCGGCGCGCTCACGGGGAAGCCGAGAAGAGGCGCCAGGTCCCCGGCACGCCCTTGAGCTCGTGCTCGCCGCGGTCGGCGAACTCGAGATCGGCGCCGACGACCAGGTCCTTGACCGTCCCAGAGACGAGCACCTCGTTCGGCTGGGCCAGCGAGCCAATGCGTGCGCCGATGTTGACGGCCATCCCGCGGACGTCATCGCCGGCCAGCTCGCACTCGCCCGTGTGGAGGCCGGCGCGGAGCTCCAGGCCGATTGGCCGCACGCCGTCCTTGATCGCGCACGCGCACTCGATCGCGCGCGCAGGGCCGTCGAACGTCGCGAGGAAGCCGTCGCCCAGCGTCTTCACCTCGCGGCCGCGGAAGCGCTCGAGCTGGCGCCGCGTGAGCTCGTTGTGACGCTCGAGCAGGTCCCGCCAGCTCCGGTCCCCAGCCTCGGCTGCGTGCCTCGTCGAGTCGACGATGTCCGTGAACATCACGGTCGCGAGCACGCGGTCGAGCTGCCGTGGGCGCCGCGTGCCTGTCAGGAACTCCTCCATCTCGTCGAGCACCGGGTTGAAATCCCCGGTGAACGGGACGTGGTCGTCGCCCTCGAACTCGACGTACCGGGCGTTCGGGATCTTCTCCGCCATCAGACGGGCGCCCTCGACCGGGGCGATGAGGTCGCCCGTGCGATGGAGGATCAAGGTGGGCACCTGAATCGTCGGCAGGATGTCGCGAACGTCGATCTCGTACAGGGCGGCCAGCACAGCGCGTCCCATCGCCGGGCTCGCACCCGCACGCTGAAAACGACCCCACGCCTCCTCCATATTCGGGTCGCCCGCAACGCTCGGAGCGAAGGCCGCGAGCAGCGCCCCCTCTCCCCACCGATTCGACGCCTCATTCAGAACGAACTCCATCTGCTCGTCGGTGGCGCCCCACGTGATGTCCTCGTCCGTGCGAAAGCGCGGTGTCGAGCCGTACAGGACGAGGGCGTTCGTGCGCTCGGGATAGGTTGCGGCGAAGAGAACACTCGCCGGCCCACCCTCCGAAATTCCGAAGAGTGCCGCTCGCTCCACGCCGGCCGCGTCCATGACGGCCTGCATGTCGTCCATGCGCTGCTCGAGCGGAGGCGCGTTGCCGGCCGGGTCCGACAGCCCGGTTCCGCGCTTGTCGAACATGATGACCCGGGCGAACGAGCCGAGCCGGTTGAGGATCGCGGGAACACCATGCATCTCCCAGTAGTGCTCGATGTTCGAGACGAAGCCGGGGACGAAGACGAGGTCGATCTCGCCCTCGCCGAAGACCTGGTAGGCGATGTGGGCGTCGCCGCTGCGCGCGTACCGTGTGCGAGGCGTCCCTGCCACGGTCGCGGGAATTACCCGGCCGGCGCCGGCGCCTTCGCCGCGCGTTCCGCCAAGAGGTCGGCGATCTCGCCCATGATTCGGTTGAGGTCGAAGTCCTTGGGCGTGTAGACGCGAGCGACGCCTCCCTCCTCGAGGGTCGTGGCGTCGGCGATCGGGATGATCCCGCCGACTACGACCGGAGCGTCGACGCCGTCCTCGCGAAGGAGCCGAACGATCTCCGGGACGAGCTCAAGGTGGGAGCCCGAGAGGATCGAGAGGCCGATCACGTCGACGTCCTCGTCTCGCGCGGACGCGGCGATCTGCTCGGGCGTCAGCCGGATCCCCTGGTAGATGACCTCCATGCCGACATCCCGGGCGCGGACGGCGATCTGCTCGGCGCCGTTCGAATGCCCGTCGAGGCCCGGCTTCCCGACCAGTATGCGCGGCCGGTGTCCAAGCTTCTCGGCGACGGCGGAGACCCGCTCGCGAGCGGCCGCGAGGAGGTCGCCGTCCCCTGACTCTGGGGTGGAGCCGACGCCAGTCGGCGCCCGATAGTCGCCGAACACGTCGCGCAGGACACCGGCCCACTCCCCGGTCGTCGCGCCGGCCTTTGCCGCCTCGATCGTCGCCGGCATGATGTTGGCCTTCTCGTCAGCCGCCACGGCGGCGAGCTGCTCGAGCGCGCGGTCGACGGCGTCCTGGTCGCGCTCGGCCTTCCAGCGCTCGAGCGCCTCACGGCACTCGCGTTCGACCTCGGGATCCGGGGTGAGGATGCCGCCGTCTGAGCCGGCCGTGAGGGGGGAGTCCTCGGTCTCGGTGAAGGAGTTCTGGCCGACGACCTTGATCTCGCCCTGCTCGATCTTCGCCACTCGCTCGCGGTGGGACTCGACGAGCTGCGCCTTCATGTACGGCACCGCCTCGACGGCGCCGCCGTGCTCCTCGACGGTGCGCATCTCCTCACGCGCGCCCTCCGCGAGCTCGTCCACGAGCGCCTCCATGACATGCGAGCCCTCGAAGATGTCTGGGTAGGCGAGGAGGTCGGTCTCGTTGGCGAGGATCTGCTGGATCCGGAGGCTCCACTGCTGATCCCATGGGCGGGGGAGCCCCAGCGCCTCGTTCCAGGCGGGAAGCTGGATCGCCCGCGCGCGGGCGTTGCGGCCCATCGTGACCGCCAGCGCCTCGAGCACGATCCGCGGCACATTGTTCTCGGGCTGCGCCTCGGTCAGGCCCAGCGAGTTGACCTGGACGCCGTATCTCATGCGCAGGAACTTGGGGTCGGTGACGCCATAGCGGTTGCGCCCGATCTCCTCCCACAGCTTGCCCATCGCGCGGAGCTTCGCGTGCTCCTCGATGAAGCGGATCCCGGCGTTGACGAAGAACGAGATCCGCCCGAATACACGCGGGAAGTCCTCGTCGGAGACCTGGCCCCGAGTCTTGGTCTCGTCCAGGACGGCGATCGCGGTGGAAAGCGCGTAGGCGATCTCCTGAACGGGGGTGGCGCCGGCCTCCTGCAGGTGGTAGCTACAGACGTTGACCGGGTTCCAGCTCGGCACGTCGTTGACCGAGAAGGCCACCGTGTCGGCGATCAGCCGCATGGACGGCTCCGGCGGAAACGCGTAAGTGCCGCGTGACAGGTACTCCTTGATGATGTCGTTCTGGGTGGTGCCCTTGAGCCTGGAGCGGTCGATGCCGTTCTCCTCGGCGACCGTGACGTAGAGGGCGAGCAGCCAGGCGGCGGTCGCGTTGATCGTCATCGACGTGTTCATCTCGTCGAGCGGGATGCCGTCGAACAGCGCGTGCATGTCGCCCTTGTGAGCGATCGAGACGCCGACCTTGCCGACCTCGCCGCGCGCGAGCACGTGGTCGGAGTCGTACCCGGTCTGGGTGGGCAGGTCGAAGGCGACCGAGAGACCTGTCTGGCCCTTGGCGAGGTTGCGGCGATAGAGCTCGTTCGAGCGCCGGGCATCCGAGTGGCCGGCATAGGTGCGCATGACCCACGGACGGTCGGGTTCGGGCAGTCTGTGCTCCGCCATCACGGAAATTCTACGTTTCAGGGGATGAACAGACTGATTGACGTGATGCACCTGGGCCGCGACCGGGTGATCGGGGCCTACGAGATCGACGGATTGATCGTCGATCCGGGGCCATCCACCGGGATGGAAGCGCTCCTCGCCGGTCTGGGCGAGGAGCCCCGGGCGCTGCTCCTGACCCACATCCACCTCGACCACGCCGGCGCCTCCGGCTCACTCGTGCGGCGGTTCCCGCACCTGCGCGTCTACGTCCACGAGGCTGGTGCCCGGCACCTCGTCGATCCCGCGAAGCTGCTCGAGAGCGCCGCGCGCCTCTACGGCGACGACATGAAGCGACTCTGGGGCGAGGTACTGCCGGTTCCCGAGGAGAACGTCGTCGCGCTTTCCGGCGGAGAGACGGTGGACGGCTTTCGGGTGGCGTACGTGCCGGGCCACGCCCAGCACCACGTCGCCTACCTGCACGAGGACTCGGGCGATGCGTACGTCGGCGACGTCGCCGGCGTCCGCATCCCGCCGCTCGAGTTCACGCTTGCTCCCACGCCGCCTCCGGACATCGACATCGAGGCGTGGCAGAGCTCGCTCGACCGGGTCGCCGAGTGGAAGCCCCACAGGCTGTGCCTGACGCATTTCGACCGCACGGACCGGCCGCTCGAGCAGCTCGAACGGCTTCGCGAGAGCCTGCGTCACCACGCCGAGCTCGCCCGCGAGGGTCACGAACGCTTCCTCGAGGAGGTCGGCTCGGAGCTCGGCCACGAGGTCGACAATGAGATCGCCCTTCGGATTCGGCAGGCCGCGCCGCCCGAGCAGCTATGGCTGGGACTCGAGCGCTACTGGCGAAAGCGCGGCGAATCCAACGGAGGTTGAGGCTGCGCCAGGCGCCGGGGCGGGCGGATCGACCGTAGCTCGCCCTGGACGCCCGGTCGCAACTGCCGCATCCGGACGGGCTACCCTGCACGGACCTCGATGAGACGTGCAATCCGCAGAGCCCGTATCGGTCTGCCGGCCCTGGTCGCGCTGGTCGCCGCCGTGGCGGCCGCCGTCGCGATCGCCGGCGTGACCGTCTACTCCAACGACTTCTCGAGCAGCGGGGAGGTGAAGGAGCTCCGGCACGCCGAGGGCAAGCACTGCAAGAAGGATTGGCGCAAGAAGGCGAAGAGTCTCAGGGTGACTGCGGAGCGCGGGAGAACCGTGTGCGGGTATCGGCCGCCGGTCCAGGGTGACTCCGGTTCGCCCAACCACAAGCTTCACGTCGAGACGAAGCTGCTGAAGGACACGCCGAAGAGCGTTCGCGACCGCGTCTACGTCGGGGCGGCGGTGCGCTCGGGCAAGGACAAGGGATACGAGCTTCAGGTGTTCCCGACTCAGCACAAATTCAGGCTCACGCGTCGAACGGGCGACAACGTCAGCATCCTCGCCAAGGGCGCGAGCAAGGCGATCAAGGGCATCAACAAGCCGAACGTCCTGAATCTGTCGGTACGGGGCTCGCAGCTGTCCGCCGGCGTGAACGGCAAGCGGGTGGCAAAGGTCGCCGATCGCAACTCCGGCCCGGTCGACGGTCGCAAGCTCGAGATCATGCTCGGCTACACGAAGAAGCGCACGAAGGCCGCGTCGACGACGTTCGACAACCTCACGGTTCAGGTCCCAAAGCCCTAGTCGCGCGACGCATCACTCGCCATGGCCACGGAGACGGTCGAGCGCCCCCGCACCGGCGGTCCCGGCTCGGGGGTTGGCGGGAACTGGCTCGTGATCGTCCTGAACGACGACCACAACACGTTCGACCACGTGGCGCGGACGCTGTCGAACGTGATCCCCGGAGTCTCACTGGACCAGGGTTTTCGTTTCGCCGATCGCATCCACAACTCCGGCCAGGCGATCGTCTGGACGGGCGCCAAGGAGGTCGCCGAGCTCTATTGGGAGCTCTTGAAGGACGCCGGCCTCACGATGGCGCCCCTCGAGCGCCACTGACGCCCTCCCTCAGTCGCTCGTCGCGACCGGTGTGCCGTCGAAGACGGTCGTGTGCCAGCTCGGGAGGAGCGGCTTGTTGTAGTAGTTGAGCGCCGCCTCGCGCAAGGCGGAGATCTCGTCCGAGTACCAGTAGCGCTCGAAGTCCGCGTGGTCGTCCCAGACGGACGCCTGGCGGAAGTGGAGGGGATCGTCGACGTCCCTGCTCAGGACGCACGACCTTGCGCCGAACGCCATTGCCCGGTCGAGTGCCGGCTTCCAGATCTCGTACCAGCGCTCGGCGCGGAACGGATGGACGTGCCAGTCGATGTAGTTGACGTCGGGCATCACGGGCTCCCGCCTGCGTTCCTCAGGTTCCGACCTCGGCCCAGATCGCGCCGGCACCATCCTCGTGCTTTCCCTCCTCGCGATCGGTGGCGCCGACCATGATCGAGATCTTGCCGAGATGCTTGTTCTCGTGGAGGAGCTGGTGGGCGTCGGGGACGCCCTCGAACCCCATCGCCTGCCAGAGCACCGGGCGGATCTTCTCCTCCGCCATCAGCTGGTTGGCCCGCATGCACTCATAGGCGTTCGCGAAGTGGGATCCCAGGATCTCCTTTTGGCGCATCCACAGGTACCTCACGTCGAAGTCGAGCTGATAGCCGGAGGTGGCGCCGCAGATCACGACCTTGCCGAACGGCTTCACGGTCAGCACCGAGGTCGGGAAGGTGGCCTTGCCGACGTGCTCGAAGACGATGTCGGGAGCGTCGCCAAGGATCTCCTTGACCCGCTTGGTGAACGCCCGCGAGACCTTGAAGCGCTCCTTTTCCTCGTCCTTGGACTCACCGCCCTTTCGCATCATGCCCGCGAACTCGTTGCGGTCGATGACGTCGACGGCGCCGAGCTGCTTGACGAGCTCGCCCTTCTCGGCCGACGAGACGACGCCGACGGCGTTGGCGCCGGCCGCCTTGCAGAGCTGCGTGGCGAAGACGCCCAGCCCGCCGGCCGCACCCCAGATCAGCACGTTGTGACCGGCCTGGAGCTTGCAGCGGTCCATCAGCATCCGGTAGGCGGTGAAGTACGTGAGGCCGTAAGCCGAGGACTCGACCCACGACAGATTCGGCGGCTTGGGGAGGAGCTGCTGCGCCTGGACCTTCGTGAACTGCGCGAACGACCCCCAGGTGGTCTCATAGCCCCAGATCTGCTGGCTCGGGGCCGCCAGCGGATCGAGGCCGTGCACCTCGACGTCCTC
>JBJMKM010000039.1:0-11958 GCA_045805825.1 Solirubrobacterales bacterium | reverse complement strand
CGGGTCCGGGTTCCTCCACCTCGCCTGGGGTGGGGCAGAGCTCGACTTCGCCGAGCGCCTCCTGGAGCGCGAGTGGCAGCTGCGTGAGCCGGTGGCGGAGATCTGGCGCTCGCTCGCCGCAAGCGACGACGAGGCGGAGGGTGCCCGGCTGCGCATGCTGCTCGAGGGCGAATCCGGCTATCCGCGCCCGGCCGAGGTGGCGGCACGCTGCGTGCTGGTGCTCGTCGAGCTCGGGCTCTGCGAGTGGACAGGTGATCGCGCCGCCCGGCGTCTGCGGGTCTTATCCTCGGAGAGGACGGATTTGGGGCGATCGCGGGCATACGTTGTCTGCGCCGCCGGGCACGAGGAGGCCCTCCGATTCCTGCAAAGCAGAGCACAGGAGTAGCGAGCAAGCAGAACAGCGAAGGTCGCCGTGACGGCGCGCCCCGGCGCGACGACGAGCGCCGTGGTCACACCCGCGTCGGTGAGCCCCCGGACCGCTCGCCCACGCCGCGAGCCGACGCGATCACGCGCGAGCTGACCGCCGACCAGCGTGCCCTGCTCGGGGACCTCTTCGCCGTGATCGAGGAGCACGCCGCCGACACCGGGGAGCCGATCGACCGAGAGGAGATCGAGCGGGCGTTCGCGTTCTCCTGCGAGAGCCATGCAGGCCAGGAGCGCAAGTCAGGCGAGGACTTCATCACCCATCCACTCGGTGTGGCGCGAATCTGCGCAGGGCTCCGCCTCGACACCGCGACCCTTTGCGCGGCCCTGCTGCACGACACGGTCGAGGACACCAGCGCGAGCCTCGACCAGGTCCGGACTGATTTCGGGGACGAGATCGCGCAGCTTGTCGACGGCGTCACCAAGCTGACCGGGATCACGTTCAAGAGCCGCGACGAGCGGCAGGCCGAGAACTACCGGAAGATGATGGTGGCGATGGCCACCGACGTCAGGGTGATCCTGATCAAGCTGGCCGACCGGCTCCACAACATGCGCACGATCGAGGCGCTTCCCAAGCAGAAGCAGCAGGAGAAGGCTCGGGAGACGCTGGAGATCTTCGCCCCGCTGGCCCACCGCCTGGGGATCCACGCGATCAAGTGGGAGCTGGAGGACCTGTCGTTCCAGCGCCTGCACCCGCGCAAGTACGACGAGATCAAGAAGCTCGTCACCCAACAGCGCGAGGAGCGCGAGCGCTACGTCTCCGACGCCGGCGAGTTCCTGAGCCGCGAGTTGGCGAAGGTCGGGATCGAGGCCGAGATCTCCGGCCGCGCGAAGCACTTCTACTCGATCTACTCGAAGATGACCAAGAAGGGGCGCGAGTTCAACGAGATCTACGACCTCACCGCGATGCGGGTGCTGGTCGGCTCGGTCAAGGACTGCTACGGGGCGATCGGGATCATCCACTCGCTCTGGAAGCCACTGCCGGGGCGCTTCAAGGACTTCATCGCGACCCCGAAGCTCAACCTGTACCAGGCGCTCCATACCACCGTGATCGGCCCCGAGGGGCGCCCTCTGGAGATCCAGATCCGAACGCCGGACATGCACGAGACGGCTGAGTACGGGATCGCGGCGCACGTCATCTACAAGGAGGGCGCGGGCACCAAGGGAGACCCGGAGCGCGAGAAGATGACCTGGCTGCGCCAGCTCCTCGAGATCGAGGGCGACCAGGACCCCGCCGAGTTCCTCGAGTCGCTGAAGATCGACCTGTTCGAGGACGAGGTCTTCGTCTTCACGCCGAGGGGCGAGGTCAAGAACCTGTCCGCGGGCTCGACGCCGCTGGACTTCGCGTACGCGGTCCACACCGACGTCGGGCACCGGTGCGTCGGCGCCAAGGTCAACGGCAAGATCGTCCCGCTCCACTACCAGCTGAAGTCCGGCGACATCGTCGAGATCCTGACGGCCAAGCAGGAGCGCGGCCCATCGCGCGACTGGCTCGCGCTGGTCCGCACCAGCCGCGCCCGCAACAAGATCCGGGCGTTCCTCAAGCGCGAGCGCCGCGACGACGCCGAGCGCCGCGGTCGCGAGCAGCTCCAGGACGCGATCCGGAAGCGCGGTCTGCCGCCGCAGCGAATCGCCGCGTCGCCGCTACTCGCGGACGTCACGCGCGAGATGGGCTTCCGCAAGGCCGACGACTTCTACATTGCCGTCGGCCAGGGCAAGATCTCGCCGAAGACGGTCACCAACAAGGTCTTCCAGCGGTTGAAGCAGGGCGAGGCCGTCGCCGGCGACGAGACCGAGGCGCGCCTGGCGGGCGTGCTGGAGGGCCGCGACGAGCGCCAGCGCCGCACGCAGGAGGCCTCGGCCTACGGCATCAGCGTCAAGGGCGTCGACGACGTGATGATCCGGCTCGCCAAGTGCTGCCGGCCCGTCCCGGGCGATCCCATCGTGGGTTACGTCTCCCTCGGCCGCGGGATCACGATCCACCGCGAGGACTGCAGGAATATGAGCGCCCTCAAGCGCTCGCCCGAGCGGTTCACCGAGGTGGAATGGGAGGGCGACAACGCGACCTCTTACCGGGTGGAGCTTCAGGTCGATGCCTGGGATCGCACGCGACTGCTCGAGGACCTCTCGCGGACCTTCGCCGAGACCGGCGTCAACATCATCGAAGCCTTCTGCTCGACCAAGCACCCGATGGTCAAGAACCGGTTCGTCGTCGAGGTGGGCGACTCGGAGCAGCTGCGTCAGTGCGTGGTGCGGCTCCGCAACGTCGACTCGGTCTTCGACGCCTACCGCGTGACGCCGACGGCCTGACGGCCGATTCCCGACGCACCTTTGGGGGACTTGGGTACCCCATGGGGTCACAGAGTCCCCCAAAGCGTCGCGGTGGCCGGCCTGCGGTAGGGGTCGTCGTGCCGTTTCGCGGCGATCGCGCCGCCGCCCAACGCCTGGGCGCCGCCCTTCGGTGCCTCGACCTGCGTGACGACGACGAGGTCGTCGTCGCGGACAACACCGCCATGGGCGCCGCACAGCACCTCGCCGCGGGCCGGGTCCGCGTCGTCCGGGCCACTCGGGAGCGCTCCGCGTACCACGCCCGCAACGAGGGGGCACGTGCGGCGACCGCCCAGTGGATCCTGTTCCTCGACGCCGATTGCCGCCCTGAGCCGGGCCTGCTCGACGCGTATTTCGGCGAGGCGATTCCAGAGGACGTCGGTGCGCTCGCGGGTCAGATCCTCGGTGAGCCGGATCAGCGCTCCTTCGCCGCCCGGTACGCCCGCTCGCGGCGCCTGTTCGACCACGCTGACGGCTTGATCCGCGCCGATGGGGGAGGGGCGGCGGCGGGCAACCTGGTGGTCCGCAGGGCGGCACTCGACGCGATCGGGGGCTTCGCCGAGGGGATCAGATCCGGGGGCGACCTGGACCTGTGCCACCGCCTCCAGGCAGCCGGGTGGCGCCTCGAGTTCCGGCCCGGTGCGATCGTCCACCACCGGCACCGCGCGTCCGTCCCGTCGCTGCTCGGAGCGATCGCCCGCTACGGAGCGGGCGCCCGCTGGCTCAACGAGCGTTACCCGGGCTCCTCGCCGCCGTGGCCGTTGCGGTTTGGGCTGGGGAGCACGGGCCGAGACATTGTTCGGCACGTGAAGGAGGGGCAAGTAGTGGAGGCCCTGTTTCGCAGCATGGACGGCCTGGGCCTGGTCGCCCACCGAGCGGGCTACGCCGCCGGCAACCGCTTAGGCCGGGTCAAGTGATTTCGGTCTCGATTTCCGCAACTGGATTCACTTGACCCGCTGATCTCGGCGGCGGGGCTGCTCTCACTTGCCCTCTTCCACAACGGCCCGGATCTTCGCCGCCGTCTCGCGCATGTGTTCCTCGCTGTCGTACTTTCGCCGCGGCCAGAAGAATCCGCGCAGGCCGTCCTTGCGGTTTCGCGGCACGAGATGCACGTGCAGGTGGGGGACGCTCTGGCTGACGACGTTGTTCAGCGCGATGAACGCTCCCTGGGACTGCATCGCGGTGCGGATCGCCCCCGACAGGAACTTCGCATTGGCAAACAGCGGACCCACGAGCTCGTCCGGCAGATCCCAGATCGTCTCGTGGTGCTCGCGCGGGATGAGAAGGGAGTGACCGGGAAAGAGCGGGCGGTAATCGAGGAATGCGAGCGAGACCTCGTCCTCGAACACGACGTGAGCCCGTTCGACGCTCGACGCGATCGCGCAGAAGCGACAGTCTTCAGTCTCCGCCATCCCTAGCGAGCCTCGCGACTAGGCAACGATTGAGAGGGCGGCCGGCTCGATGCCCACGTTGAGCTCTCCGTGGTCGCCCATGTAATCGCCGTCGACCTGGACCGGAAACGGGCGGATGCGTCCCTCCGCGTCCTTCGACGCTGACTCGACGCGGCATTCGGTCACGCCGTCGAAGTGCTCGATCTGGCGGTGAAGCGGCGTCCTGAGGCGGTTGATCAGGACACGCGCGGCAATTGTCGGCACGTCGCGCTGCGCTGCGCGACGCAGCATCGCGACCGAGAGCGTGCCGTTGCCGAACTCCGCGTTCTCGCAGATCCGCACTGGCTGGTTGCCGAAGTAGGTGAATGGGTCGGAGTTCTGGGCGATGGCGGTGATGCCCTCGGCCGTCTCGCCGTCGACCTGCATCCGCATGCGCACCGGGTTGCGCAGGTACCTGCCGTAGAAGCCCGAGACCGCGGCGTAGGTGTAGTACCAGCGCCCGCCCCGGGCCTTCATCCGGGGATGGGAGTCGACGGTCCTGGCCGCGGTCGCGTCCAGGCCCGCGCCGCAGGCGAATACGAACCTGCGCCCGTTCGCGACGCCGAGGTCGATGCGGCGAGGGCGGAAGTCGTCGGCCAGACCCAGAAGGTGCTCGGTGGCGTCGACGACGTCGTTCGGGATCCCGAGGGTCCGCGCGACCACGTTCGTCGATCCTCCCGGCAGAACGGACACCGGAACGTCGGTGCCGGCAAGCCCGTTCGCGACCTCGTTGAGCGTCCCATCCCCGCCGAACGCGACCACGATGTCGTAGTCGCCGGCGCACGCCTCGCGACCGATCTCGATCGCGTGGTGCTGGGCCTCGGTCAGCACTGCCTCGACGTCGTAGCGCCCCTGAAGCGCATACACGACGAGGTTCTTCAGACGATCGGACACCGTCGTCGCATACGGGTTGACGATGATGAGCATCCGCTTCTTCGCCGGGCGTGCCGGCGCGTGCGCGCCGTTCGTGCGCGCCTCTGGGCGAGGCGGTGCCTCGATGGTGGCGGGACCGGCCGTCAAGGGGAGCGCTCCTCCAGCCGCACGTTACTCAACCGCCTCGAACCGGATCAAGTCGCCGTCGGTCACCTCGACGACGCGTCCGTCAGCCGCCAGCAGATCTACGTGGCCGAGGACCTCCGAGAGCGTCAGAAACGCCTGCGTCACCGCGACGTTGCCCCACAGCTCCTGCGCGATCTCATAGGCGCTTCGCGGCCGCTCGGCGATCAGCCCGTAGATCTTCTCGGCGCGGCGCCGGTGCAGCTCGAAGCGCTCGTCGATCAGCGCCCGGTGATCGGTGATCGGGTCGCCGTGCCCGGGGAGGAGGATGTCGGCGGGCAGCTCGCGGGTACGGCGAAGCGATTCGATGTAGATCATCAGGGCGTGCGGGCGCTCCTCGCTGCCGTCGAGCGGACGCGAGATCAGTGGGTTGGACGAGATGTGCCCGATCAGGTGATCGGCGCAGATCAGGATCCGGCGCTCGGAGTCCCAGAAGACGGTGTCGGACGGGCTGTGCCCCGGACGGTGCTGCACCTCGAGGGTTCGGTCGCGAAAGCTGAGCTCCTCACCGTCGTGGAGGGGCCGCGTCACGTTCGCCTTCGCGCCCCACGCGCGGAAGCTCCTTGACACCGACCGCAGCGCGACCACGACATCCTCCGGAATTCCGTGACTGAGCATGAGCGAGGCGGCGAAGCGATCGTCCGCCTCGATGTCCTCGCCGAAGTTCTCCACAAACGGGACAACGACGTCGATCGCGGCGACGTCGGCCCCCGAGCGGTCGGCGATGATCTCGACGAGCCCCAGGTGATCGATGTGCTGGTGGGTGAGGATCACCAGCTCGAGATCGGCGATCGCAAAACCGAGGTGAGAAAGCTGGTGCTCGAGCTCGTCGAGCGACTTGCCCGAGTTCGGACCGGTGTCGACGAGGGTGAGCGGATCGTCCTCGATCAGGTAGCAGTTGACCCGTCCGACGGCGAAAGGCGTGGGGATCTGCAGGCGGCGGATGCCCGCCTCGCGCGCCCGCTCGAGCGACTCCTCCGGAGTCACGCGCGGATGAGGCCCGACAGATATGCCCGCCGTGAGCGAGCCCCTGTCGGGGTCGCGAGTGACCTCATGCTCGGATCAGCCCCAGAACTTCGTCTCTCTTTGTCTCCATGTCCTCGCGCGAGACGAGCGACTCCAGGTTCAGTCGCAGGAGGGGTTCGGTGTTCGACGGGCGAACGTTGAAGTGCCAGTCGGCGTAGTCGACCGAGACGCCGTCGAGCCACGACACCTCGCCGTCGGAGTACCGCTCTGCGAGCTCGTCCATGCTTGCCTGCTGGTCTGCGACCTCGGAGTTGATCTCCCCGGAGATGAAGTAGCGAGAGCGAAGCTCACCCACCAATTCCGAGAGCGGGCGGTCCTGCGTCGAGAGCAGCTCGAGTACCAGGAGCGCCGGGATCGTCCCCGAGTCCGCGCACCAGAAATCGCGGAAGTAGTAGTGGCCGGAGACCTCGCCGCCGAACGCGGCCTCGTGTTCGCGTAGGGCCTTTTTGAAGAAGGCGTGGCCGACCCGGTTGACGAAGGAGGTTCCGCCCAGTTCGCGCACCGTGTCCGGCACCGCGCGGCTTGCGCGCACGTCGTAGACGACCCGCGCGCCTGGCTCCTTCAGCAGCAGCTGCCGTGCGAGCAGGGCGGTCAGGAAGTCGCCGTCGACGAATTCTCCGGCGCCGTCGATGAAGAAGCAGCGGTCGGCGTCACCGTCCCACGCGATCCCGAGATCGGCGCGCTCCTCGAGCACCTTGGAGATGATGAAGCGGCGGTTCTCCTCGACCAACGGGTTGGGGTCGTGATCCGGGAAATCGCCGTCGGGAACCCAGTAGAAGGTCTCGAGGTCCAGCCCGAAGCGCTCGAGCAGCGGGCCGACCATCGGCCCCGCCATGCCGTTGGCGCCGTCGGCGATCACCTTGAGCGGCTTCAGGGCGTCGGCGTCGATGAAGCCCAGGACACGCTCGTGGTAGTCGTCGTAGACGTCGACCGCCTCGACGGTGCCACCGCCGGGCGGATCGGGCAGGCCCGCTGCGATCGTGTCGCGAACGTCGCCGATGCCCGCGTCTCCGGAGAGCGCCAGGGCCCCCTCGCGGACGAGCTTGATGCCCGTGTACGCCTTCGGGTTGTGCGAGGCGGTGACCATCGCCCCACCGTCGAGCTCATGCGAGCCGACGAGGTGGTAGAGCATCTCGGTGCCGACCATCCCCGCATCGAGCACGCTGCAGCCCTCGTCGACGAGTCCCTGGCGCACGCGCCCGCTCATCTCCGGGGCCTCGTTTCTCATGTCGCGGCCCAGGCCGACACGGAGCTCGGTCGTCTCCCTTTCCCGAAGACCGGCGAGCACTCGCGCAAACGCCCGGCCAACCAGATAGCCGGTGTCGCCATCCAGCTCGGTCCCGTAGAGGCCGCGCACGTCGTAGGCCTTGAAGATGCCCGGCGGAACGGCGCTCAGAACTTGCCCTCCAGGCTGTCGTAGCTGTCGTCGAGCGACTGGGGCATGACCCGGGTGTCGCCGATGACCGGCATGTAATTCGTATCGCCCGCCCATCGCGGGACGACGTGCAGATGGATGTGGTCGGCGAATCCCGCTCCCGCGATTCGCCCCTGGTTCAGCCCGGCGTTGTAGCCCTGCGGCCCGTAGACCTCGTCGAGAACCAGAATCGACTTCTGAGCAAGCGCCATGAGCTCAGCGACGGTCTCGGTATCGAGCTCGGGCAGCGTGGCGACATGGTCATACGGCGCGACCATGAGGTGCCCGTTCGTGTACGGGAACTTGTTGAGGATCACGTAGCACCGCTCGCCGCGGTGGAGGATCAGCGTGCGGCGATCGTCATCCTCGGCGGGCGCCGTGCAGAAGATGCACCCCTCGTCGGAATCCTTGGAGGCGTCCTTCACGTAGGGAAGGCGCCAAGGCGCCCAGATCCTGTGGTTGGCCACACCGCCGCACCCTAGCGTCAGGCACGGGTTCTGGGCCGCTGCTAGGCGTCAGTCGGGGTCAGTCGGGGTCAGCCCCGTACCCAAGCCGTGCCCACGCCGCACCCATGGTTGGCGAATGGCGGATCGCGCCGCCACCGGCGCGCGAGCTACTCCCGCAGCCCGGGTGGCTTCGGGGGCATCGGCTCATTCGCTGAAATCAGTCCCACGAATGGCCATCCGCGCACGGATGCCCTTCCGCGGGCGCGGGGTGTAGGGCTTGATCAGCAACGGCGGGTAGTCGAGCTGGTGCGTTTCCCCGCACGCAGCACACGTGAACGGCGAGTCGATGATCCGGATGCCGGTACCTACTGGATAGGGAAGCGAAATCCGCTCGCCGGTCCTCGGGCACTCTCCGTGTCGCTGGCGGTCTTGCACACCACCAGCATCGACCCTCAACGGTTCCGCCTAAAGCGCAGCAAGCGTTGCTGGACGGACGTGACGGTCGGACGCCGAGCGCCGAGCTCCTGGTGCTCCTTCGAGGTCGTCAGGATCGTCTCGGGGTCAGGCGTTGCGTTCCGATCGTCGCCGTTTCGGCAATCGGCGGAAGTCGTCGGAAACGGGGGGTAGGCTGGATGCCGACCCTGCCGCGATGCCACCGCAGCGGCGCAAGCGAATAGAGCGCGTTGACGGTGGCGACCATTCCCGACTATCTCTCGGTTCCCGAGATTGCGGACCGCTTAGGAGTGACGCAACTGACAGTCAGGAATTGGGTGAGCTCCGGCGCCCTGCCATCGGCTCAAGTGGTCGCGATAGCAAGCGCAGACTCCAGAAGGCACGCTCCGCGTGAAAATCCCATGCTTCGCCAACGTGAGGCGAGCTCGCGTACGGATCATCGGCGCTTTCGCGTCGGCCGTTCCTCAAGGCCGCGTTCGAATCGGCCGATAGATGTGGTTGAGACTCGGTCGGCCGGACGCTGATCGGCTTCCAGGGCTCAGGGAGGGGCCTCCGCATAGGGAGGCGTCGTATGTCGCGGATCCGTGCCCATCTGACCTACGCCAACGTCATCGCCACCATTGCTCTGTTTCTGGTCCTCAGCGGAGGCACGGCGGTCGCGCTCACCGGCTCGAACACCGTCTTCAGCGATGACATCGTCGACGACCAGGTCGTCTCGGCTGACGTGCGCAACGACACCCTGACCGGGGGCGGCCTCCTGGCCACCGATCTCCGCGCAGGCTCGGTCCGAAGCAGCGAGGTCGCCAACGACTCGCTGACGGATTCCGATCTGGGGAGCGACAGTGTGGGCAGCAGCGAAGTGAGCACGTTGACTGGTACAGACATCACCGACGGTACGTTGACCGGCGACGACGTCGATGAGTCCTCGCTCGCTCAGGTGCCGAACGCGGCCCTGGGAGGGATCGCACGTTCGGGGACAGGGAGCTGCAATCCGGGTGAGGACTTGTTCACCTGCAAGTTCGTCAGCATCACGCTTCCCTCGCCCTCGCGCGTCCTCATGATCGGGTCAGCGAACGCCCACACCGATGGTGATGACGCCCATGGGACCTGCCTGCTGGCGACCGACGTCGCCGACCTGCCAGAGACGGCCATGCCCACCATCGTCACCAACGGCTCGCTGGTGAACGGCGCGGGAGAGGCCCTCACGATGTCGGGTGTGACCCCGCCGATGGTCGGCGCCCATGACTTCGCGATCCGGTGCAGGCAGGATCAGGGGGACATGAGGTATGGCCCCGTGCAGATCACGGCGGTGGCGCTCTCACCGAACTAGATGGGTGACTGCTGCTTTCGCGTGAAAGCAGAAGTGATGCAGACGCCCGTGGGCGTTCCCTCCCGGGATTTCCGATCAGGAGTCCCAGGAGTTTTTTCCGCGGTGACCACCGCGGCGGTCCTTGAGCGCCAGTCCCGACCACGCCGCCCCTCCCCGCCTTGACCCACGCAGACTCAGGTGAGAGGCTCGCCCCACACCCGCGGATCGCCCGCTGCCGCCAAGCCCGAACGGACTCGCAGATGCGCCTGGCCTCCGCCCCAATGACAGGGAGGTCCAATGCGTTTCCGATTTCGTCCCAGCCCCGCGATGATCGTCGCCTGCATCGCGCTGTTCGTCGCGCTCGGGGGCACCGCAATGGCGGTCACCTACGTCGTCTCCTCCAACAACCAGATCGCTCCGGGGACGATCTCGGGCCATAAGCCCCCCACCGGCAAGCACGCGAATCTGATCGCCGGGACGGTTAACGGACAGGACGTGGCTGACGAGACCCTCAGCGGTCGCGACGTTCTCGAGCAGTCGCTGAACGGCAGCGCCCACAAGCTCGTATTCGAATCGCCGGTAGACGCCTCCACCGCACCCGTCAAACTCGCGACGGTAGGCCCCTACACGTTCAGGGCCAGCTGCACCTCCACTACCCATGACGAAGTCGTACTGCGCGCATTTGCGAACGGCCCAGCCGGCAATGCCCAGATAATGGAGAGCTACACCGTCAACGATGTCAGCGACGGCGGCCATGTCTCCAGGGCAGTGTCCATTCCGGCAAATACGAACACCGAGGTCACAGAGCTCGCGGGCTTTTCTGGGGGCGATGGGCGCATTGCGGGGACGGCGATGCTTAGGGGCGCGTCGACACTGATCCAGGTCGACTACAACGGCGTCGCAAAGCATTCCTCGGGATCCTGTTTGCTCTATGGCACCGCGACGAAGGCGACGTAGTTGATCTGCGTGCCCGGTGAAATTGCGGCAAGGAAATACAGAGTTTTGTCGCAGTGAGCCAGGCGAAGACCACACCGGTCGAGAGCCAGTTGACATCGAGACCTTGGCTCCAGACGTCTTAGGAAGCCCTCGATCGCCGATGCCTTTCGATCACGGAACCGCAGTGCTTCCAGAAATCCCTGACTCTGCGGTTTACCAGGGGCACGACGGCGTGCCCTGGTCCGCCGAGCAGCAGATGCGTCTTCAGCCGAGAAAGCCGCCGATTGTCATCAGCAGGACGATGCAGGTGATGGCGCTGGCGAGCGCGGCAACGACCAAGATCTCCTCGAGCCGGTGATGCGTCCACCCGGCGGGCTGCCACTCGCCGCTCCCTCGCGCCCATGGCTCTCGCATGCGCCGCGTTCGTGAACGCGCGCGGACCCGTGCCGAGATCCGGGAGACCACCAAGGCCAGCAACAGGTATGCCGCCGTGACCCCGATGATCACCAGGTTCAAGGTCGGTGTCGACCCCCGGGCCGCTTTGTCATGTGGCGCCGCAACGAGTAGCAGGCCGATCGGGATGCCGATGCCGATGCCGATGCCCGCGAGGTAAGCGAAGGGACGGGCGGGCGTTGGCTCCTCGTCGAGGCCGGGTGAAACACTGGGCTCGGGGAGCTCACCGACCTTCGCCCGTCGCTTCGGGTCGATCAGCGTGAGGCCGGTGGGTGTTGTGAGCGCGGCGAAGGCCTGGTCATCGACCTCCGCGCCCGCGGGCAACGCAACCACGCCCAGGCGGCCATCCCGCCGCGCGAACTGGAGATCGCGCCCGCGGGTACCAAGAGTCGAGGCGAGTTGTTCGATGTGCCTTCGGGTGATCGGGCTTTGAATCACGCCCACCGCGTCAAGGCGGCCCTGCTGGTGGAGTGCGAGGACCTGAACGCAGTCTCGCAGCACCAATGCCCGTCCCGCCTGCACGATCGTGGGCACCGCCCGGCCGAGCGCGAAGATGGTGGTCCCGGCATCGAACGGTCCCTGGTTGGGAGACGCGAGCCAGAGTGGCCATGAAGGTCCCAGGTGAGTCGCGAGTCCAGCGAAGCCAATTACGCGCCCTTCCGTCTCACTGATCGGAAACATGAT
>JBJMKM010000038.1:0-8459 GCA_045805825.1 Solirubrobacterales bacterium | reverse complement strand
GAGGTGTCGACCGCGGTGACGTCGATACCGGCGCGGGCGAGGTGGAGCGCGACCCGGCCGGTCCCGCAGCCGATCTCGAGCGCCGGGCCGCCAGCCTCGTGCGCGAGCTCGGTCCAGATCGCGAGATCGGCCGCGTAGCCGCCGCACTCGACGTCGTGCCAGGCCGCCTCGTGCCCGGTGGCGATCATCGCCAGAACTCCCGCGCCAACCCGCGCGAGGCGAGCAGGGTGCGAAGCTCGATCAGGGCGGTATACGTAGGCAGCGCGAAGAGCCACCCGTCGGCGGTGGCGACCGCGGCATCGAGCGATCGCTCGATCGACTCGTCGACCCCCAGCCGCCAGGGGTCGATCCCGGCGTACTTCAGCCGCGCGGCGAGCTCGGGCGCCCTCGTCCCCGCGCAGTGGATGCGGTTGACGATCCCCGCGAGAAGCTCGAAGTCGGCGTCCCAGATCCAGGAGACGTCGCGCCCGTCGGCGATCCGGTCGTTGAGCGCGATCCACAGATCGAGCGGGTCCCTGGGATGGCTGGAGCCCTGGGCCTCGAGCCGCAGGGTCCGCAGCACCTCGTTCGTCCCAGCCGGGTTCTTGATCAGAAGGATCGCGACCGGGACATCTGCGACCTTGATCGTCTCGACCCGACCGAACGCCGCCTCGACGCTCGCCAGGCCCGCGACCGCCTGCTCGATCGGGACCCCGAGCCTGACGGCGGTGGCGAGCGCCGCAAGCGCGTTGTAGACGTTGTAGAGACCGGGGAGGGGGAGGCGCACGGCGTGCTCGCCGTCGGGATCGCGCACGACGAACCGCGAGCCGGTCATCCCGTCGAGCTCGATCTCGGTCGCGGCGAAGTCGGGAGCCGGGCGGTCGGCGTGGCAGTTCGGACACGCGTAGTGGCCCAGGTGGCCGACGAAGGCGCGTTCGTACGCGTAGGGGTGCCCGCAGCGGCGGCAGTGCTTGGCGTCGAAGGCGTGCTGGAGCTCCGGGATAGCCTGGCCTTCGTCCTCGATGCCGAAGTAGGTGACGCCGTGGCGCCGCGCGAGCTCGGTGTTGCGGCCGAGGTCGGCGACCAGCGGGTCGTCGGCGTTCAGGGCGAACTCGGTCGCACCCGCTCGGTCGGCGACCGTGGCCGCCCACTCGTCGGCCAGGTGCTCCAACTCGCCGTAGCGGTCGAGCTGGTCGCGGAACAGGTTGCCCAGGACGACGAGCCTGGGCTTGAGCTCGGTGGCCACGCGTGGGAGCCAGGCCTCGTCTCCCTCGAACAAACCCTCCGATCCTCGCTGCTCGAGCAGGGCGGTGGCCACGCCCCAGGTCATGTTGGAGCCCGCGCGGTTGTGGACGGGCTCGCGGCCGGCGGCGCGGAGGGCGGCCGCGATCATGCCGGCGGTGGTGGTCTTGCCGTTGGTCGCGCTGACGATCGTTGTGCCGCCGTGAAGCCTCGAGCCGAGGCGGGTGATGGCGTCCGGAGCCATCCGTAGGAGGAGTCGCCCGGGAAGCGTGGTTCCGCCGCCCCTTCCGCTTCGGCGGGACAGCACGCCCGCGGCCCTGGCTGCCGCGAGCTTCGGCCCGAACAGGCGGCTCACTTGCGGCGTGGACCGACCAGCTCGCCCGGCGGAGCGAGGACGTCGAGCGCGCGCGGAATCACCGTGATCCGCGCCGGCAGGTCCGCGAGATGGTCGCCGTCGGCATAGATCGCGAACGGTCGGTCGGCGCTGATCTCGACCTCGGAGGTGCGCCGGATGGTGACCTCCTCGTCCTCGACATGACTGCCGCTGAACACCTTCGGCAGGTTAACCAGGCAGTGGAACTTGGAGGCATCGCCGGTCATGACCACGTCGAGCCTGCCGTCATCGAGCTCCGCGTCGGGCGCGAGGAACATCCCGCCGCCGTAGGCACGATTGTTGGCGGCGGCCACGGCGTATCCGGTGAAGGTGCGGCGCTCACCGTCGAGGGTCACCTCGAAGCGGGCGGGCTTCCACGCCGCGAGGCCGCGCAGAGCCGCGTACAGGTAGACGAGGTTCCCCTTGATGAGGCGTGCCTCGTTTGCAATGCGGTTGACGTCGGAGTCGAAGCCGCAGCTCGCGATGCCCAGGAAGCGGCGCCCGTTCACCTCGCCGACGTCCACCTTCCGTGTGGCTCCGCTCGCGACGACCGCCACCGCCTCCGGAATCTCGGTCGGGATGCCGAGCACCCGAGCGAAGTCGTTGCCGCGCCCGCCGGGGATCACCCCCAGCGGAGCGCCGGTCCCGGCGAGGGCGCCGCCGATCTGACCGATCAGTCCATCCCCGCTCATGACCACCACGGCCTCCCCGGCCCCCGCGGAGCGACGTGCCTCCTCGACGCCGTGATCAAGGCTCGTGGTCATCACGAGCCGGTGCTCCAAGGCACGATCGCGAAGCGCGCCCTCGAGGCGCGGAAGAAGATCCCGAGCTCGTCCTCCGCCGGCCGACGGATTTACGAGGACGAGGTGGGAGCGACCGCCGTTCACAGGAGGAATCTAGTCGTGGGCAAGGACCTACGACCGCGGCTTGCGGCCGACCCAGAACGTCCCACCACCGGCCTCGCCGGCCACGAGCGGCTCGATCCCATGCTTTGCAAAGGCCCAATCGAGCGCCCTGTTCGGCGTGTAGAAGGGGGTCGCCGGGCCCCAGCTGGAAGCGACGATCGCGTGGCCGCCGGGCCGCAGAACGCGGGCCACCTCGCGAACGAATGGCGGCATGTTCAGGTGGGTCACGAGGTCGAACGACTCCTCCTCGTACGGCAGGCCGGCCGCGTCGGCGACTCGGAAGGCGATGCGTCCCTCTGGGTCCAGGCCCACCTTCGCCTTGGCGGCGTCGATCATCTCCGTCGACACGTCGACGCCGCGAACTCTTGCCTGCGGAAACTCCCGCGCCAGGAGCAGGGCTCCCTCGCCGGTGCCCGTTCCCACCTCCAGGGCGCGCTCGGGCGCGGGTTTCACGTGGAGTAAGGCCGCGGCCAGCGGGGCGAGGTGCTCAACGGATCCGGCGCTCGTTCGATCGTCCCAACCCGGAGCGGCCCTGTCGAAGAAGCGCGTCATCGGGCCGCGCATGACCGGCCACGCCCACGGTGCGCGAACCACGAGGCGGTTGAGCATCCGGCCGATCCGCCGGACTCGGGCCGGGGTGGGACGGCGCTCGCTGTCGTCGCCGTCCGAGTTTCCCGATGCTGTCGGCATGCCCTCATGTTTGCCGATCGAGGGACGGACGCGGTCGCCGGCGACTAGTCTGGCGCGCCGATGCCTCGCAGACCCGCTTGCCTCGTAGCCGTCGCCGTGACGGCCGTCACCCTCGCCGCATGCGGCGAGGGCGGGGGAGAGCCGTCAACGAGCGCCGCGCTGGCGCCCGGGTGCGAGCAGGTATCCAAGCCCCCGCCACAGCACCGCGAGCTCAAGCCACCGCGCCAAACGGTCCAGCGCGGTCAGGCGTTGACCGCCACCGTCAACACGAGCTGCGGCAGATTCGACATCCGTCTGGACACGACGGAGTTCCCGAAGACCGTGAACTCGTTCGTCTACCTCGCCAAGAAGGGCTTCTATGACAACACGATCTTCCACCGCATCGTTCCGGGCTTCATAGTCCAGGGTGGCGATCCGCTCCAAAACGGGCATGGCGGCCCCGGCTACACGGTCACCGAGACGCCGCCGCCCAACACGACCTACACAAGGGGCACCGTTGCGATGGCGAAGACGGCGATCGAGCCCGCGGGCAGGTCGGGCAGCCAGTTCTTCGTCGTGACGGCCGCCGACGCCGGCCTGCCTCCCAACTACGCCATCCTGGGGAAGGTGACCTCCGGGTTCGACGTCGTGAAGCGCATCACGAAGCTGGGCGACCGGGCCAACGGGGACGCCGGGACCCCGCTGGCGACAGCAGTCGTCCGGCAAGTCACCGTCAAGGGGGGTGGCTGATGGCCCGCATCGACATCGGCGATGTGGCGCCGGAGTTCGAACTCGAGGGAACCGGCGGCCGCCGATACCGGCTTGACGCATGCCGCGGCAGCTGGCTCGTCCTTGCGTTCTATCCGGGCGACTTCACCCGCGTGTGCACGCAGCAGTTCTGCTCGTATCGGGATGCCGGGGACCAGCTTGACCGCCTCGACGCCACGGTTTGGGGGATCTCTCCGCAGTCGGTCGAGTCCCACGAGCGCTTTCGGGAGAAGTACGGCTTGACCGTTCCGCTCCTCGCCGACCCGGACCGGACCGTGATCCGCGCCTATGGAGTCCTCGGCCCTGGCGGCCTCGTACGGAGGTCGATCTTCATGGTCGATCCTGAGGGAACGGTGCGCTACCGCCACGTGGCCCTGCTGGGGCTTCACTATCGCGACGTGGACGCGCTGCGATCGGCCCTCGAGGGCGTGCGCTCCCAGGCGGCCGCCTGACCGACCCGGTGGCCACCCAGGATCCGGCGGAGTTCATCGTCGTGCGCCAGTCGGGCGCGCTCGCAGGCGAGGCGATGGGAGAGGGGCCGCCGATCGTGCTTCTCCACGGGATCACCGCCACGCGCCGGTACGTGGTCCACGGATCCAAGGCGCTGGCGCGAGCCGGCTACCGTCAGCTGATCTACGATGCGCGGGCACACGGCCGCTCCGACGCGGCACCGTCCGGCGAGGGCTACACCTATGCGGAGCTGGCCGCGGACGTCGAGGCGGTGGTTGGGGCACAGGTCGGCGATGGACCCTTCCTGCTCGGAGGGCATTCGATGGGCGCGCACACTGCGGTCGCATACGCGCTCGAGTGGCCCGATCGGGTCGCGGGGCTGGCGGCGATCGGCCCCGTCTACACCGGGTCGATCGACTCGCAGTCCCTCGAGTCCTGGGACCGCCTGGCGGACGGCCTGGATCGAGATGGCGTAGACGGGTTCATGGAAGCCTTCGACCGCGGGCTGGATCCTGCGTGGCGCGACGTGGTGCTTCGCTTCACGCGCGAGCGCATCAGTCAGCACCTCCACCTCGACGCGCTCGCCCGGGCGCTGCGAGAGGTACCGCGCTCAGCGCCGTTCGACGCCATGTCGGACCTGGAGCTCCTGGACGTGCCGACCCTGGTAGTCGCGAGCCACGACGTCGCGGACCCCGGTCATCCCTACGCGGTCGCGGCGGCCTACGCGGAGGCGATTCCCGGCGCGCGCCTGGTCAGCGAGGAGGAGGGCACCTCCCCGCTCGCGTGGCAGGGTGGCCGGCTTGCGCGAGCGATCGCGGAGTTCGCCGAGTCCGACGCCGTCCGCTCGCGGCTGCCGGGTTGACGGCTCTGGTCCCGTCAGGCATCCACGTATCCTTGCCACGATGATCGACGACGGCCATTCCGTCCACTACACGGAGGTCTCTCGTGGGACGCCCGTTTACGGCGCCGACGAGGTCGAGATCGGCACCGTGGACCGCATGCTGGACAACCACCGCGAGAACATCCTGGACGGCTTTGTGATTCGCATCCACGGAGCCGGTTTGCGTTTCGTCGATGCACCGGAGGTGGCGCGAACCGCCGAGCGCGCCGTGACGCTCACCATTACCTCGACGGAGGCTCAGGAGCTCCCGCCGCCGCCCAAGGGTGTCGCCACCCTGCCCCGCCCGAGCCTTGGCGGCAGCCGGCTGGGCCGGCTGTTCGGCAGACGCCAGTAGACAACGAGGCAGCGAGGGCAACGACCGAAACGGGCTAAGCGCCGAGAGCAGGATTCGCCACGCATTGCGTGGTCAAACCATCTCCCGGCGGGGTTCCCGAATCGAGTGAGTGATTGACCGGACATATGCCGGTGAAT
This sequence comes from Solirubrobacterales bacterium, assembly GCA_045805825.1. GTDB lineage: Bacteria > Actinomycetota > Thermoleophilia > Solirubrobacterales > 70-9 > AC-56. The sequence goes on along the minus strand of JBJMKM010000038.1, from coordinate 2,701 downwards.
CGCTCACTCGGCAAGTTCTCTCGCCAATGCCGCTCCCCTCGTTGCCCGTTCTGCGTGCGCTCGTCGTACCGCGCCGGCGGCGCGGCCCATCGCAACTCGTTCGATCGGGTGAGGACCGCTACGGCGGCGAGCCCGTGAGGATCCACTCGCCGCCCGAGCCTCTCTCGAGAAGGCCGCGGTCGGTGAGCCCACGGAGCGCGAGCGTCACGGTCGGTCGCCGCGCGCCCACCAGGTCGGCGAGCGTCTGATGCGAGAGACGGTATGGCAAGATGGCGCCGCCCTGGGCCTTTCGGCCCCAGAGCTCGGTGAGCTGCCAGAGCAGGAGAAGCAGGCGCTCCTCGACTCCCACGGTGTTCGCGATCGCCGCGCTGACGGCGATCCGGCGGGAGCGGCGCAGGGCCCGGTCCGTGAGCGCCTCCATCAGCTCCGGGAACTGGCGGATCTGCACCATGAAGCTTTGATCCAGCGCCGCGATCCAGCTCGGCTCGATGACGGTCCAGGCGATCCGCGAGAACGAGGGGCTGTCCTCCTGCCAGGGGCTGAAGAGATCGCCGCGGCCCAGCAACTCGAGGCTGCGCCCGCGCTCCGGAACGACGACGCGCCGGCCCAGCAGGCCGTCGAGGACCAGATAGCCCAGGTGAGCGTCGCTCGGAGCGGTCGTGGGCTGCCAGGGACCGCGCTGAAGTTTCATTGCCGCTGCCCACAGCCGGTCGAGGGGGCGCCCGCCCTCGGCCGAGCGCACCAGGCGCGCGAATTCACTGTCGCGCTCGAGCAGATCGACGCGTTCGCCGTTGACTCCCCGCTGAGTTTGCCTCGTCGCCTCCACCCGACGCACGTACCCTGGTTGTACGCTAGAAAACAAGGTGACGGCGCCGACCAGATGGCGTCGCGCATGGACAGCGTGGCCACTACCGGCGAGACATCCACCACCCGAAGTCTGAATCGCGACATCTCTCGCGCGATGGTCGCGCTGTTCAAGGAGGCGACGGGCCGAGGTCCCGGCCGCGCTCGCACTTACATCGAGAACGGACTCGTCGTGACCGTCCTCCACGACACGATGACGAAGGCCGAGCGCACACTGAAGGACGAGAATTTGGAGGACCACGTTCGCTCCCTGCGCCGGATCTTCCAGGGAACGTTTCGCGACGAGGCGATCGCCGTGGTGGAGCGCCTGACCGGACGCAAGGTCCTGGCGTTCCTGAGCGATCACGCGGTCAATCCGGACTACGCCGTGGAGGCCTTCATCCTCGAGCCGGGCCTCGAGGATGGGCCTGCCGAATGAGCTCCTGCCTGTTGTTTTGCTGACAGGAAGGCGGGTAGCAGTTCGCTAACATCGACCCCGGTCACGCCAGCTCGCACGAGGCCACGTGATCCGACAACAGCGGCCAAGCCGCGAGGGGCCCACTTCCAGCTGTGGAATGCGCCCAATCGCGCGGTCCGCCGCCCGTTCCCAGTGCTTTAGCCAACTGAAGGAGGATGGGCAGCGTTGTCAGTGAGCACCCGTTCGAAGTCGAACGCCACCTCGCCAGCCAGGAAGCAGAACGGCCACGTGCCCTCCGAACTCGTGGACCCCGCAACCGCGCATGCCATTCGAATGAACGGACACCTGGCCGACGAGAACGAGCTACTGCGCCGTTACGCGGAGACCCACGACCCGCGTCTGAAGGAGGAGCTGGTCAAGCGGTTTCTGCCGCTCGCGCGCTCCCTCGCGCTTCGCTATCGCGGGGCGTCGGAGCAGCTCGAGGACCTGATCCAGGTCGCGAGCCTGGGACTGGTGAAGGCGCTCGACGGGTTCGATCTCGAGCGTGGCCGGTCGTTCATCGCCTATGCGGCGCCCACGATCCTGGGGGAGCTTCGCCGTCACTTTCGCGATCGCGTCTGGGAGCTTCGGCTTCCGCGCGGTCTTCAGGAGCGCACCATGGCCGTCCAGGAGGCCGCGCAGAAGCTCGCGGAAGAGCAGGGCAAGACTCCGACAGTCGCGCAGATCGCCGAGCGCCTGGAGATCACCGAGGAGGAGGTCTCGGAGGCGCTCCAGGCGGAGGAGGCGCGCCGAACGCTGTCCCTTGACGTCCCCCGCAGCAGGGAGGACGCGGAGTCGGTTCCCATGATCGAAACCGTCGGCGAGGCGGAGTCCGGCTACGACCGCGTCGAGGCCCAGATCGCGGCCGAGGGTGCGCCGCTGACCGAGCGCGAGCGCACAGTGCTGCAGCTCCGGTTCGAGCACGACCTGAACCAATACGAGATCGGCCGGCGCCTGGGGGTCTCTCAGATGCAGGTCTCGCGAATCATGCGAAAGGCGCTGCGCAAGCTGCTGGACGCCGTGCAGGCCGAGGGCGACGGCGAGACGAGCTCGACGAGCTGAGCTCCGCCGGCGCGGTTTGCGTCGCGCGAGCCGGGGGTAGGAACGCGCCCAGGAGGTGATTCGATGAGCCTCATCGACAAGCTGACCGGGCGCGCGAAGCAGGCCGCTGGTGATGTCACCGGCGACAAGTCTCTCCGCCGCCAAGGTCGTAAGGAAGAAACCAAAGGCGAGAAGAAGGAAGAGCTGGGTCGAGCCGAGGAACGGGTCGAGGACAAGGCCCAAGAAGTCGGCGACCTGGAACGCAAGACCTGATTCCGCTTCGGTGCGCCCGGCGATCGAGCCGGGCGCCCCGCTTTTCGGCACGGGTCCGCCGGGTTCCCCCCGATCGCCGCGTACGCC
>JBJMKM010000037.1:0-12489 GCA_045805825.1 Solirubrobacterales bacterium | reverse complement strand
GTGTCGGCGCCGGGGTCGGTGACGGTGTAGGAGTAGTGCTTGGTCTCGCCCTCGTTGGCGGAGTCGGGGCCGGAGAGGGTGATCTGGGGCGCGACGTCGGCGACCGCGACCGACTTCTCGCCGAATCCCGTGGCGCCGTCCGCAGTCGCGGAAACCCTCACCTGCGAGGTTGAAGGGCCATCCGGGAACGTGCAGTCGAAGCTGTTGGAAGCGGCCGTGTCGATCCGCGTGCCGTTGGCGCCGCATGACTCGGTCACCGTGGCGTCCGGATCGCTGACCGTGTAAGTGTAGGTCTTGGTGTTGCCCTCGTTGGCGCTGGTTGCCCCGGACATGGACACGGTGGGCGCCACTGCGCCGATCGTCACGGTCTTCGAGTCCGAGCCGGTGTCGCTGCCGTCATTGGCCGTCACCCTCACGGTCGAGCTGCCGACGTGGTCGAAGCTGCAATCGAAGCTGTCCGGAGCCGGCGTGTCGATCCGCGTGCCATTCGCTCCGCAGGACTCGGTGACCGAGATGTTGCCTCGGGAATCTCCGGGATCGCTGATCGTGTAGGTGTAGGTCTTGGTGTCGTGCTTGTTCGCCGACGTCGGCCCCGAGAGGGCGACTGAGGGCGGGACGTTGTTGACGGTGATCTGGATGTCATCGGTGTTGGAGCCGGCGGCATTCGTCGCGCTCAGCCGGAACGTCATGGTGGCGGGACCGTTCGGCGCGGTGAAGCTTGGGCTGGCCGTGGTTGCGCCGCTGAGCGTTACGGTGGGCCCGCTGAGCTGCGTCCAGCTATAGCTCGTTGCGCCAGCGCTCCCGCTGCCGTCCAGGTGCACCGTGGAGCCTTCATTGACGGTCTGGTCACTGCCTGCGCTGGCGGTCGGGGGCTGTGCCGTCTGCTTGACGAAGCCGACAAAGGTCTGTGTCGCACTCGAGTTGGAGGGCGCGTTGAAGCAAACGGCGGATCCCCCGGCGAACGCGCTTCCATCGCTCGCGGTCGGCGAACCGCTCGCCAGCTGCCACTTGTCAAAGCCGTTGCCACCGGTCGCGCTCAGCATGGAGATACGAACAGAATCCCCGGCGTTGCTCGCCACGGAGCTGGTTCCGGAGACGGTGGCGGCGTTCGGACCGGTGATCGTGAAGTTCGAGGTGGTGTTGGGACTCGGGGATGACGGACAGTTCGTGGCATTGCTCCACTTCTCGAGGCGGTAGCTCACCGTGACTCCGGCGGCAGTGGTGCTGGCGTTCTTCACGAAGGTGTTCCCGTCCGTGAAGGAAGCGTTCGCGGTGCCGGACGCCTCGCCGATCGCGGTGACGCTGTAGGTGGCGACGAGCCACTGGGGCAGGTCGAACTCGTCTCGGATCTCACCCTGACCATCGGCGGTGACGGTCGCCTCGTGCCGCCAGGTCTCACCCTGGTCGTCGTTCACGACGATGTCCACCGACTCTCCCGGCTGCCAGTTCGCGCCCGTCAGCACCACGTGCTCCCCCGGCGCGTAATCGGCCCGGTCGCTCGTGATCGAGGGCGCACCGGTGCCATCGCCTGCGACCGCGGAGCCCGTCCCCGCGCCAGCCATGAGCATGAGCGCGGCGAGCGCGATGAGCCAAAGGCGAGACCTCTTGGGTGACGGACGAGTCATATGGGGCGTTTTTCCTCCCTGCCGGTGCGGTCGAGCGTCCCAACAATTGGGCGCAAGCAGAGAATCGGCTAGAAACACCGCCGGCGCAATCCCCCACGAGCGCCATTTGGCGTTCAGGCATTGAACGCCCAAGGGGTCCCATCCGGTCCCCGTGGAGCACGGCGGGCTGACGAGTGACCGGCACGTGCGACAAGGGCGACCTCTTGCTCCACCTCAGGTAGAGCCTCGCGCCCCGCTGATTCCCGCCTATCCTCTGTGCGCCTTGGACCCCTACTTCCCAGCGGGAAGCCTTTTCCCCCCCGAGATGACCGCGATCCGGATCGTAGGTCTCGTCGTCGCCGGCGCAGTCGCCGCGTTCGCGATCGGCCGCCGACGGACGCTTCGCAACATCGACGTGATCATCCTGCTCCTGATCGCGCTCGGGCTCGCGATCGTCGCGGGAACGCAGCTCCTCGACGCGATCCTCGGCGCCTTCTCGTTCCAGCGCTCGAACGGAACCCGGATCGTCGGCGTCGCGGTGTTCGCGATCCTGATCCTCTTTCTCCTCGTCATCCGCGCGCTGTCACAGGGGTCCCGCATCACGCGCGAGCTCTCCAGCGTTCTCGAGGGCCTCGCCTGGGAGCAATTTAGGGTGGATGGGCATCCCGAGCGGTTCCGGGACAAGCTCGGCGTCCTCATCCCGGCCTACAACGAGGCCGACAGCATCGCCTGGGTGCTCGACCGGCTTCCCGAGGCGGTGTGCGGCCTCGAGACGGCCATCCTTGTCGTGGACGACGGCTCGCGGGACGGGACCCCCGAGATCGCTGCCGAGCACGGCGCGGTGGTGGCGCGCCACCTCATCAATCGCGGCGGCGGCGCCGCGCTGCGTACCGGGTACCGGCTGCTCGCCGACTCCGGGGCGACCATCGTGGTGACGCTCGACGCCGACGGCCAGCACCTGCCATCCGAGATGGAGCGCCTCGTCGAACCCGTCGTCTCGGGCGAGGTGGCCATCGCGCACGGCTCCCGCGTTCTGGGGGAGGCCGAGCCGAACCACTACGCGCGCGAGCTCGGGATCGTCTTCTTCAACCGCATGGTCTCGCTGATCACGCGCACCAAGGTGAGCGATTGCTCCAACGGGTACCGCGCGGTGCGCGCCGACGTGCTCCCCCAGCTCGTGCTGCGCCAGGAGCAGTTCCACACCTCCGAGTTCCTGATCGAGGCGATCAAGCGCGGTATCCCGGCGAAGGAGGTCCCGGTGACCGTCGCCCGCCGCCTCCACGGCCACTCCAAGAAGCCGGCGGTGGTCCGCTACGGCCTTGGCTTCGCGAACGCGATCGTCAGGGCCTGGTTGCGGTAGACGCCCCGCTCCCCGGCTGTCTGACCTCCGAGGGGTCCGGCAGATAGAGGTCGGTCCCGCAGCGCGGGCACACCTGGACGTAGAGCTTGAGGACCTTGCCACAGGCCGGGCAGCGGCGCTCTGGCTCCTCCTGCTCGGGCCGGTACAGGATCACGCCGATCAGGCCCAACAGGGGAAGAATCGTCCCGACGAGCAGCCAGATGAGGAACGAGCTGCCCTTGGCCCGGCCGATCACCCCGGTCGCGATGCCGAGGGTGAGGGCGATGAGGACGTACGCGCCGCCGGCCATGCCTCAATTGTGCCGACTCCCGCCGCCTTCCCGGCGCCGTTTGGTGGTTTGGGTACGCCATAGCGGCCCCAAACCACCAAACGCGTGTATCTAGCCGGCTCCGAGCTTCTCCCGGATCAGGCGCGTGACCTCGCCCCCGTCGGCCCGGCCCTTCGTCTCGCGCATGACGGCGCCCACGATCGGGCCGATGGCCTTGGCGTTGCCGCCACGGACCTTCTCGGCCGCGGCGGGCTCCGCCTCGATCGCCGCTGCAACGATGGCGTCGAGCGCGCCGGAGTCCGACATCTGGGCAAGGCCCTCGCGCTCGACGATCGACGCCGGATCGCCTCCCTCGGCCACCAGCGTCGCCAGCACCTGACGCGCGGCGCCCGTGGTCACCTGCTTTGCGTCCACCATCCCTGCGAGCGACGCCAGCGCGTCCGGGCTCACCTTCGAGGTGGAGGGGTCGGCCTCGCCGTCGCCGGATTCGCGCAGCCTCGCCACCAGCTCGCCGGTGACCCAGATGGCGATCGTCCGCGGCTGGGCGCCATCAGAGGTTTCGAGCGCACGCTCGAAGAAGTCCGCGAGCTCGGCGTCGAAGGCGAGCTGCTTCGCCGTGTCGTCGGGAAGGCCCAGCTCGGTCGCGTAGCGCTCGCGCCGGCGGGCCGGGAGCTCCGGCAGCGCGGCGCGCGCCTCGTCGAGCATTTGCTCGGTGGGCGCCAGCGGCACGAGGTCGGGCTCCGGGAAGTAGCGGTAGTCGTGCGCGTACTCCTTTGAGCGAAGCGGCGTCAGCGAGCCGCTCCGCGGATCGAAGTGGAACGTCTCCTGGATCACCTCCTCCCCGGCGTCGAGCACCGCGGCCTGGCGCTCGAGCTCGGCCGCGACGCCGCGCTCGAGGAACCGGAAGCTGTTCATGTTCTTGAGCTCGGTCTTCGTCCCCAGCTCGCTGGTGCCCGCCGGGCGGACGGACACGTTGGCGTCGACGCGGAGGCTCCCCTCCTCCATGTTCACGTCCGAGACGCCGAGCTGCTTGACGGTCGTTCGCAGGAGCTGCGCCCACTCGCGCGCCTCCTCGGGGCTTTTCAAGTCGGGCTCGGTGACGATCTCGACGAGCGGCGTCCCGCCTCGGTTGAAATCGACCAGCGAGTGGGCGGACCCGTGAATCCGCCCGGAGCTGCCGACGTGGATCATCTTCGCCGCGTCCTCCTCCAGGTGAACCCGGTGTATGCGGACGTCGCCCACCCTGCCTGCTGCGGCCAGCGGGATGTCGTACTGGCTGATCTGGTAGCCCTTTGGGTTGTCGGGATAGAAGTAGTTCTTCCGGTGGAAGATGGAGCGCGGCGCGACCTCGCACTCGAGCGCCAGTGCGATCTGAAGGCCGTAGCGGACCGCCTGCTCATTGATGGTGGGGAGCGTCCCGGGGTGCGCAAGACAGACGGGGCAGGTATGGACGTTGGGCTCGTCGCCGAACGACAGCGAGCAGCCGCAGAACATCTTCGTCTTGGTCTGAAGCTGGACGTGGATCTCCAGGCCGATGACCGCCTCGTAGTTGTTCGGGAGCGCCATCAGGACCTCTCCCCGGGTGTGGCGTCGAAGCCGATCGCGCCCTCGATCGCGAAGGCGGCGTCCAGGAGCCTCGACTCCGTGAACGCGGGCGAGGTGATCTGCAGGCCGACCGGCAGCTCCGGGCCACCGCCGTCCGGCTGGGCGAGCCCGGCTGGGATCGAGATCGCCGGGATGCCCGCGATCGGCATCGGAACGGTGCAGTAGTCCGACATGTACATGGCGAGCGGGTTCTCGGCTCGGGCCCCGAGCTTGAACGCGACCGTCGGCGACGTCGGCGTCACCAGGTAGTCGAAGCGCTCGAACGCCGTCGCGAAGTCCTCCGCGATCTTCGTCCGGACCCGCTGGGCCCGGCCGTAGTAGGCCTCGTAGTAGCCGGACGAGAGGGCGTAGGTCCCCAGCATGATCCGGCGCTTAACCTCGGCGCCGAACCCCAGCGCCCGCGTTCGCTCGTACATCGAGACCAGAGCGGTCTCGGCCTCGTCCGAGCTCCCGGCCCGCAGCCCATACCGGACACCGTCGTAACGGGCGAGGTTCGCCGACGCCTCGGCCGGCGCGAGCACGTAGTACGCCGCGAGACCGTGCCGCGAGTGCGGGAGCTCGCACTCGTCGACCTCGCCTCCCAGATCCCGGATCAGGCCGAGCGTGCGCTCGAAGACCTCCGTCACCCCCGGCTCGATTCCCTGCGCGTCGGCCGCGAGCTCGCGCGGGACGCCGAATCGCAGCCCGTTGAGATCCGTGCGCGACGGTAGCCCGACTCCGCCTTCGATACCCACGGAAGTGGAGTCGCATGGATCGCGGCCCTCCATGGCGCGCAGGAGGATTGCCGCATCGGTGACATCGCGCGTGAGCGGCCCGCACTGATCGAGCGACGAAGCGAAGGCGATCATCCCGTAGCGCGAGATCGCCCCGTAGGTCGGCTTCATGCCGACAACGCCGCACAGCGCTGCGGGCTGGCGGATGGAGCCGCCCGTGTCCGTCCCGATTGCCCACGGAGCGAGCCGCGCGGCGACGGCTGCGGCAGAGCCGCCGGACGAGCCGCCGGGGACGCGCTCGCGATCCCATGGGTTTCGCACCGGCCCGTAGCCGGAGTTCTCGTTCGACGAGCCCATCGCGAACTCGTCCATGTTGGTCTTGCCGAGGAGCCGCCCTCCCGCCTCCTTCAGCCTGCGTACGGCGGTCGCCGTGTACGGGGGTCGATACCCCTCCAGGATCCTCGAGCCGGCCGTGGTCTCGATGCCCTCGGTGCAGAAGATGTCCTTGACCGCGATCGGCGCCCCGCGCAGCGGCCCCTCGGCAGCGCCGTTCGCTGAGCCCGGCTCCGCCCGCCAGAGATAGGCCCCCAGCTCGTCGCCGGCCGCCGACTCGGCGTAGGCGCCAAAGTACTCGTCGCTTGAAAGCTCGCCGGCGCCGATGCGGTCGAGCGCCTGGCCGACGGTCAGCTCGAGGACATCGCTCATTCGCTCATGCTTGAGGCGAAGGGACCCGGAAGGCGCCCTCGTCCGGGTCGGGCGCCGGCTCGAGCACTGCTTCGCGCGGCCAGCTCGGCCGCGCCTCGTCGGGCCGCAGCACATTCTCGAGGGCGACAACGTGTGAGGTGGGCTCGACCCCATCGAGTTCGAGCTCGTTCATCTGCTCCACGTGGTCGAGGATGGTCGAGAGCTCGCCGGCCATTCGCTCGAGCTCCTCGTCAGTCAGCTGGAGGCGCGCGAGGCGCGCGACATGCAGTACCTGGTCGCGGTCGATCACGTCTCGAAGTTTATGAGCCGCGGGATAGGATCACCGCCGCGCATGACCGGTGCCCGGGCGGAGCGATTCGTCGTTGGAAATCTCCGCCTTCTGGCGGCAAGCTTCGCGGTCGTCGGGATCCTGTTCATCGCCGTGCCCAACGGGGTCCTGGACGTGATCTCCGACCTGGGCGACGCCATCGGCGACTTCAGCCGAGCGCCCGAGACAGTCGAAAAGTTCTGGCTCGCGCTCGGTTTCGCCTACATGGTGGTGATCGCCGGGATCTGCGCCGTCGTCCAGTCCGACGTGGTGCGATACCGCCCGTTCCTGCTCGTCCTCGCCGTCGGCAAGGCCGCGTCGTCACTGTCGGCGCTCGGCTTCTTCGTCTTCGACAGCGACGTCTTCATCTACCTCCTGAACTTCATCGTCGATGGACTCCTCGTCGGCGTTGCCCTCCTGCTCTGGAAGGTCGCCGGGCGAATCGGCGAGCCCGCCGCGCCGTCCTGAAGGGCCGCCCCGGGGCTACGGGCCGCCGAGCGTCGGATCCTTGCCGCATTTGCCCAGGCGATGGCACCCGGTGTCGAGGGCCTGCCGGCTGCCGCCGGCCCGAAGCGAGCGGGCGATCCTGATCCGGACGACGCGGTCGAGACGGTTGAGCCGATCGAGCGGTTCCTGACGGGCCTTCCCCATCGCCCCGTACGCCAGGTCAAGCTCGCCCTCTGGGCCCTCGAGCTGATGCCCTTCCCGTGGCGCTTCAGCAGCGCGAGCCTCGAGGCCCGCCAAGAGTTCCTCGAGCGGTTCGAGCGCTCCCGCCTGCCGTTCGCCGCCGACCTCCTCCTGTTCCTGAAGGTACTTGCGGGCCTGGGCTACGGCAATGACGCGCGCGTCCGCGAGGCCGTGGGCTACGAGATGAGCTGCGAGGTGGCCGACGGGCTGCCGCCCGTGGCCGACGCGCCAGCCGGCCTGGGCGACCTGCGCCCGCCGGCGGGCGGCGAGGAGTGCGACGTCGCGATCGTCGGCTCCGGAGCAGGCGGAGCCGCGTGTGCGGCGATCCTCGCCGAGGCGGGGCTCGACGTCGTCGTACTGGAGGCCGGCGACTACCTGGACGCCACGAGCTATCCGGAGGAGCCGCTCGCCGCGCTGCGGGCCCTTTACCGCGACGGCGGACTGACGATCGCGGAGGGGCGTCCGGCGATCCCGACGCCCGTCGGCCGCGCCGTGGGCGGGACGACGGTGATCAACTCGGGCACCTGCTTCCGCGCCCCGGACCAGGTGCTCGCGGGATGGCGTGACGAGCACGGGATCCCATGGGCGACCGAGCTCGGTGGCGACTACGCGGAGGCGGAGGAGATCATGTGGGTGCGCACCGTCGATCCCGAGCGCATGGGGCGTAATGGTCAGCTCCTGCGCGAGGGCGCGGAGGTCCTCGGCGTGAGCCACGAGCCGCTTCGCCGCAATGCGGGCGGTTGCTTCCAGTGCAGCTCGTGTCCTTCCGGCTGCCGGCTCGACGCGAAGCGGGCGATGCACGTCTCCTATCTGCCCCGCGCCGTCGCGGCCGGAGCGCGCGTGCGGGCCGGTGTGGACGCCGCGGCGATCTCATTCGACGGCGAGCGCGCGACCGGCGTCGACTGCTTCGCACGGGTCAACGGGCACGCCAGGCCCTTCAGCGTCCGCGCGAAGCGAGCGGTGGTGGTCGCCGGTGGCGCGTTCGGGACGCCCGAGCTCCTGCTGCGGTCGGGATTCAGGACGGGCGAGCTCGGACGCAACCTCCGCATCCACCCGGCCTGTTGGGTGGGAGCCCGCTTCGACGAGGAGGTTCGCGGCTGGGACGGCGTGATGCAAAGCTACGCAGTCACCGAGTGGGAGCCGCAGGGCATCCTCATGGAGGCGACCTTCACGCCACTCGCCTTCGGCGCCCAGTGGCTTCCTGGTACCGGACGCGCACACCACGAACGCGTTCGCGCCTACGACCACATCGCGTCGACCGGCGTCCATCTGTCCGACCGCTCCGCGGGGCGGGTCGGCCTGGCCCGAGACGGCTCGCTGCGGGTCACGTACCAGCTCACGGACGAGGACGCGAGGCGCCTGGTCTTCGGCATCGCCCGCGCCGCCGACCTGCTCTACGCCGCCGGCGCGAGCGAGGTGTATCCACAGATCGCCGGGTTCCCGATCATCGCTCCGAACCGGGTCGCCGACCTCGAGTCCTCTCCCCCGCGCCACTCACGACTTCGACTGGAGGCATTCCACCCGATGGGCACTGCGCGCATGGATGCCGACCCGTCGCGCGGCGTCGTCGGGACCGACGGTGCCGTCCACGGTGCCTCCGGCCTCTACGTGGCCGACGGAAGCCTCCTGCCGAGCTCGATCGGCGTCAACCCGATGATGACCATCATCGCGATGGCGTCGCGCGTCGCGCGGCAGATGGCCGAGCGGCTTGCCTAGCGCGCCGAACAAACGACGGCCGCCTCGTGGGCGGCCGCCGCGTCAGCCTCTCCTCCCCCGGGCCTCTGCCCGGAAGCTCTCTATGGCCCGCGGGTCGGCGGTGGTGGCTGGCTGGGGGGCGGCGGGCTCTGTGGGGGCGGCGGGGCCTGCGGGGGCTGTGAAGGCGGGGGCGGCGGGCCTGCGCCCGGTCCGCCGGCCGGGGGTCCACCGCCACGGAAGCGGTCGGCCTCACCGGCAAACGACGTTCCCTCCTCCTGCATCCCGAGGTAACCGCCAACCGCGATGCCCGCAGCGGAGATCAAGCCGAGAAAGACGCCGATCTTGAGGACGACGCTGGTCTCAGGACCACCCAACGCCCCAGAGATGACGCCGATGGCTTCGACGTCGCCGCCCGGCTTGTCGATGATGCGAAACAGGATCAGGATGACCGCCAGGATGCCCAGCGCGCAGACGATCGCGGATCCTGCGACTGGCAGCCCAACGTCCGAGTCGGATGCCGCGAGCACCACGAGACCGATCGCCGCGAGAGCCGTGATGAACAGGACGATGTCGATGAAGCCGTACGCGCCCCAGGCGTTGACGCCCGACTCCGGAACCGCGGTACCCCCCACCTCGACCGCGTACCAGTCGAAGATGAACATAACGAGAATCAGGGCGACCCCCGCGATCCCCGCGATCTTCTCGCCCCGGCTCAGATACATGAAGTCCACCGCGGGCGGGAGCCTATACCGGAGATGCGGCGGATCGCAACTTGCGGAGCCGGCTGCAAGCTCAGCGCCGAAGCTGACACGAGGCGTCGATCCGCAGGAGCCGCGCCAGCAGGTCACGGTGCTCCGCCACCCACCGGTAGGCCCTGTCCGTAAGCCGCGGCGCCGAACGGAGGACGGCCGCCAGCGGGCGACCACAGGGTAAAGCGGCAAACAGGTCCGGCGCCGCCGCTCCGGCCGACTTGACTTCACCGCCGGAGACCAAGTGCCAGGACTCGAGCCGCCGCTCTGTCGGGATGGCGGCGAGAAGCCGGTCGCCCTCCTCGCTCTGAATCGCGACCGGACGCAGCCGCCGGCGGCGATCCCACGCGAGGATCTTGTCCAGGGCCCACTTGCAGAACCCGCAGTCGCGGTCGTAGAGGACGGCGAGTTGCCTGGTTGCCATGCCCAGGTCCCCGCGCTAGGCGGCTGAGGTGGCCGTCGCTGCCGCGCGGGCACTCGCCGCCCGCAAGGTGTTGGAGAGGAGCATCGCGATGGTCATCGGCCCGACCCCGCCGGGCACCGGCGTGATCGCGCCGGCGATCTCCTTGGCCGCGTCGAACTCGACGTCGCCCACCAGCCCGTCGTCGGTCCGATTGATGCCGACGTCGATGACGGCTGCGCCCGGCTTGATCCACTCGCCCTTCACCATGCGGGGAGACCCGACCGCCGCGACCAGGATGTCGGCGCGGCGGCAGACCTCCGCGAGGTCGCGAGTGCGCGAGTGGCAGACCGTGACGGTGGCGCTTGCATTCAGGAGCAGGCTGGCCAGCGGGCGCCCCACGAGGATCGAACGCCCCACGACGACCGCCTCGGCGCCCTCGACCTCGATTCCGGCGTGGCGCAGCAGCTCCATCACCCCCTGAGGCGTGCAGGCGACCAGGCGCGGCCGGCCCTGAGCGAGGAGGCCGGCGCTCCCGGCCGTCAGTCCGTCCACGTCCTTTGCCGGATCGATCGCGGCTACCACGGCGTCCTGATCGATCGCATCGGGCAGCGGCAGCTGAACGAGGATCCCGTCGACGCCCTCGTCGGCGTTCAGGTCGGCGATGAGCGCGAGCAGCTCGTCCTGCGGTGTACCGGCATCGAGCCCGTGATGGATCGAGCGCATGCCGACCTCCTCGGTCTGCTTGCGCTTGTTGCCGACGTAGACCTGGGAGGCGGGGTCCTCCCCCACCAGCACGGTGGCGAGGCCGGGAACCCGGCCTCCGTTGGCGTCGGCAAAGTCGCGCACACCCGCGGCAACCCGTTCGCGCACCTCGGCGGCCACCGCCTTGCCGTCGATGATGGTGGCCGTCATGCGCCCCTAGCTGGCCCTCTTGAGCGGGGCGTAGTCGGCCATCAGCTTTCGCTCCATCGCGTCGTCGGCGAAGCGAACGATGATCACGCCGCCCGGCTCCACACCCGTGACGACCCCCTCGCCGAAGCTGGCGTGGATGACGTCGGCCCCCACCTCAAACGCCAGCGGGACAGAGTGCGGCTCGGGACGCTGCGACCCGCCGAGCCCACCCGGGGCGCCAAGCCCACGGGCCCAGCCGGTGCCGGAGGAGGTTGACTCGCGCTCGACGAGCTCGTCGGGAATCTCCGCAAGGAAGCGCGAGGGAAGGTTGTAGCCGCGGCCGCCGTGCAGGCTCCGGCGCCGCGCGTAGGTCATGTAGAGGCGCTTGCGGGCACGGGTCACCCCCACGTAGCAGAGGCGCCGCTCCTCCTCGAGGTTTCCCTCCTCGATCGAGCGCATGTGCGGGAAGACGCCCTCCTCGCAGCCGATCATGAACACCGCGTCGTACTCGAGGCCCTTCGCGTTGTGGAGGGTCATGAGCGTGGCGAGGCTCTCGTCGGTCTTCATCGAGTCCTGGTCCGTGTACAGCGAGATCTGGGCGAGGAACTCCTCGAGCGGGCGCACGTCGCTGTATCCCTCCACAGCGCGGTTGGCGTCGAACTCCTGCGCGACGCCGACGAGTTCCTCGAGGTTCTCGACCCGCCCCTCCGCCTCGATGGTCCGCTCGGCCTGGAGGGCCTCCAGGTAGCCGGTCTCGTCCAGCACCGCCTGGAGCAGCTCGGCGACGGGAATCGACCCGTTGTCCGCGTCGGCGCGCTCGCGCAGCGAGACCATCACGTCGGCGAACCGCCGGACCGCCCGTTGAGCCGACGGCCCCAGTGCCGGGATGCGCTCCGCCTCGCGCATCACGTCCCAGATGTCCTGTCCCATCGTGTTCGCGTGCGAGAGCAGCCGCGCCTGCGTGGTATCGCCGATGCCGCGGCGCGGCGAGTTGACGATCCGCGCGAACGACATCCCGTCCGCCGGGTTGGCGAGCAGCGACAGATATGCGACGGCGTCCTTGATCTCGGCCCGCTCGTAGAACTTGGTGCCGCCGATCACCTGGTAAGCCGTGTCGAAGCGGACCAGCGTGTCCTCCAGGACGCGGCTCTGCGCGTTGGTGCGGTAGAAGACCGCGACGTCGCCGTAGCGATGGTGCTCGGTGTCGACCAGGCGACCGATCTCGTGCACGACGAACGACGCCTCGTCGTGCTCGTCCTCGGCTTCGTAGCGCACGATCGGTGCACCCTCGCCCTGCTCGGTCCAGAGGTGCTTCGGCCTCCGCGCCGCGTTGTTGGCGATCACCGCGTTGGCCGCGTCGAGGATGCGCTGCGTCGAGCGGTAGTTCTGCTCCATCAGGATGATCGAGGCCTCCGGGAAGACCTCCTCGAATTTCGTCAGGTTCCGAAAATCAGCTCCGCGGAACTTGTAGATGCTCTGATCGGTGTCGCCGACCACCATCA
>JBJMKM010000036.1:0-16708 GCA_045805825.1 Solirubrobacterales bacterium | reverse complement strand
CGCGGCAATCGACGAGACCCAGAGCCACCGGGACCAGCTCTACCCCGAGTCCGGCGGCTGCCTCACCCAGGGACCCGAGGGCACTCCCGGAGGTGGCGACAGCCAGATGTGCCACGACGCGATCCGCTTCACCACCGTCGGTGCCGTGGGGGTAGACCCGATCGAGTGGGTCAACCGGCCGACTTGGCAGCAGGCGGTCGAGGTCCAGGGGCATCGCGGGCGCACGGGACCCAGGCGCTAGCGGTTCCCAGGTCCGTGGGCGCGTCAGCGCGACCCGTTTGACGCCGCCCCCGCGACGATCGTCCCGTAGTTCATCCCGCCGTAGCTGAAGGTCGGAACGATCGGCCACTGGCGCCGCCAGCTGGTCAGCTCCGACGAGGGGAAGGCGTTCTTGAAGCGCGGGTCGCGCGCGTTCGAGTCGGCGAGCGCCTTCTCCTTCAGCATCGAGTCGTACTGGTCGATCGAGTCCTCGAGGGTGTTCGAGTTCAGGATCACCTCGCGGCCGAAGAACTCCGCGGTGCGCTTGACGCCAGGGATCTTCGACAGGTGCGGGTGCCAGGAGTCCGCGGCTACGCCGTTCTCGGAGGAGACCCAGACGCCGTCCTCGGTGTTGACGCACAACGAGTGGTTTCCGTCGGTGTGCCCCGGCGTCCAAACCAGCGCGACTCCCTTGCCCAGCTCAACGTCGCCGTCGACCAGGACGACGTTGTTGGTGATGAGGTCCTTGACCCCGTCCTCGACGTACCAGGCCCACTGCATGGGATGGAGCGAGGCGAAGGTGTCCCACTCCTTTCGCTGCGCGATCAGCTTCGCGTTCGGGAAGAGCGGCGGCCGCGGCGCGGGCTCGCCCGGGATCGGCTCGGTGGTGCCGAGCACGAACCGCAGATCCTGGACGTGGAGATGGTCGAAGCTGACGAAATCGACGTCCTCCGGCCGCAGGCCGACCTTCACCAGCGCCTCGTCGGGGTGGTTCCAGATCGTCGCAAGCACCTTGTAGGAGAGGAACTCGCCGAGCTTCTCGATCTGCTGCGCGTAGTAAGGCGCCTCGGCGGGACCCTCGGGAACCGTGGGCTCGTAGGCGAGCGTCTTGAGCTCGCCGTTGAAGTCCTCGAACTGCACGACCTGGAGCCGGTTGATGATGTTGATGAAGGGGTTCGGCGCCTTCGCGGCGCCACCGAAGGCGAACTTGAGCGGGTACCCGGCCGACGCGATGTCGACGGTACGAATGCCGCGGACACGATTCTCCGGAGTCGCGAAGCGGGCGCGGAATTCGGCCGCCGCGGCGCGGATCGCGGCAGGCCGGTCGCCGCGTGGCCAGGTCTCGTTGGCCTCGTCGAACTCGTGGAACGGCTTCAGGCCGATCTTCTCGATCTTGACCTTGGGAACCTCAGCGACTGCCATCGCGCGTACTCCTCCTCCAGGTTCGGGACGGTCTCAACTCTAGAGGTTCACCGCTCCGCCGCCGGGGTGAGGCTGGGTAAGGGGTGGCGTGGGGCGAATTCCCATTGGCGCCCCTGCCTCGAGCCGCCCTATTTGCCCCGACCGCCGCGAACAGGCGAACGGCCCGGGCGGTAGCTAACTCGCCCGAACCGCCGCCGGGTCCGGCTGCGCCTCTCCCGCCTTCCCGGCCCAGTGGGCCTCCGGCGACGGAGGCAGATCGCGTAGGTACCACTCCGCGTCGAGGGCGCCCATGGTGCCGGTGCCGGCCGCCGTGACGGCCTGGCGGTACGTGTGGTCGACGAGGTCGCCGACTGCGAACACGCCCGCCAGATTCGTCCGGGTGGACTTGCCCTCGGTGATCACGTATCCGTCGTCGTCGGTGTCGACCTGGCCCTCCACGAGCTCCGACCGCGGGGTGTGGCCGATCGCGACGAAGGCGCCGCCGACCGCCAGGTCCTCGGTGTCGCCGGTGTCGGCCTGGCGCAGGCGGATCTTGGCGAGCTTGCCGTCGTCGCCGGCGATGAATTCCTCGGGGACGTATGGGGTCTTGATCGTGATGTTGCCCCGGTCGCGCGCTCGCTCCTCCATGATCTTGGAGGCGCGGAACTCGTCACGACGGTGGACGATCGTCAGGTCGTCGGCGAACTTCGAGACGAAGATCGAGTCCTCCATCGCCGAGTCGCCGCCGCCGATCACCGCCACCTTCTCGCCCTTGAAGAACGCGCCGTCGCAGACGCCGCAGGTCGAGACCCCGCGGCCGCCGAGCTCCATCTCTCCGGGGATGCCCAGCCGCTTCGGCTCGGCGCCCATCGCGAGGATGACCGCCCGGGCTCGGTACTCGTCGTCGCCGACCCAGACGCTGTGGATACCGCCGCCGGAGAGCTCGATTCGAGTGGCGTCGTCGGTGATGAACCGCGTGCCGAAGCGCTCCGCCTGCTCGCGGAACTTCTGCATCAGCTCCGGTCCCATGATGCCCTCGGGGAACCCGGGGTAGTTCTCGACGTCGGTCGTGTTCTGAAGCTGGCCGCCCCACTGGAAGCCCTCGATGACCAGGGGCTCGAGCTCGGCCCGCGCGGTGTAGACGGCCGCGGTGTAGCCGGCGGACGCTCCGCCGACGATGATCACGTTCTCTACTCGCTGCTCGTTCACCTTGACTCCGTCTCCATCGGGGCCTCCGCGCTACGCGAAGCGCCTGTATCCATCATACTTTACTTTCTGAAGTAATGGCCCTTCGCATGGGTTCTCCGGCCTCGTGGGCCGGGCGCGCCCGGGTTCGCTCCTCCTCCCATCGAGCCACTGTCCGTCGCAGCTGGAAGAACGCGACGATGCCGGGCGGGATCGGAAGCCAGAACGCCGCCAGACGATAGGTGAGTACCGCCGCGAACACCTCACCGCTCGGCAGGCCGAACAGCACGAAGGCCCCGATCATGCCTGCGTCCACAGCCCCTACGCCACCTGGCGCCAGCGGGAACAGGTTGGCCACCATCCCGATGAAGAACCCCTGGACCACCACGCCGAACGGCACGTGGACGCCGTAAGCGTGGAAGGACGCCCACAGGATCCCGATGTTGCACGCCCAGAATCCGATCGCGCCGGAGACGGCGAGCCCGCCTCGCGACGGGTTGGCGACGAAGGAGATCGCGGTGCGGGTGCCGCGTGAGAGCGTTGCCGGAGCGGTGGCCAGGCGCCGCGCAATCCGCTGGAACCGGTACCCCTGCGCGAAGTGAGCGAGCCGGCGCTCGATGTCGGCCGGGATCAGCGCGATCAGCAGGAAGACGACGATGACCGCCGCGGCGATGGCCGCGGGGACGATGGTGAGCCCCGCGGGCGCCTCGCCGCTGAGCACACCGGTCCGCAAGAGGATCCCGAAGAGGACCAGCGCCAGCATGTACATGGCGTAGAGCAGGACGAGGAACGCGACCATCCGGCAGGCCGTCTCGCGCCGTTCCATGCCGGCCTTGCGAAGCGCCCAGTAGGTCAGGACGACTCCCCCGGCTCCGCCGGCCGAGAACAGGCGGGTGGCGGCCAACCCCGCCATCGTGACCTGGTACGACTCGCGCCACTCGAGGTGCACCACGCGTTCGCCGACGACGCCCCGAAAGAGCGCGACGTACGAGGCGAACATGAGCACGACGAACGCGACCGCAACCACGAGCCACGAAGGGGTCGCCTCGCTCAGCTGGCCGATCGCGCCCTTGGTGCCGATGATCTTCGGCACGATGATGTAGATCGCCGCCAGGAGCAGCAAAACGACGACCGCGGTCTGGAGGAGGCGTTTCGGGGACGCGAAGAAGGAAGGCTCGGTCTCCTCACCCTCATCATTCAGATCCCGATCGACCACATCCTGGTCGTTCCCCATCGGTTCCTAATACTGGCAGGCGGCCCAGCCGTTAGGTTCCCGCGGCTTTCCCAGTCGGCCCGGTTGCGTTCGTCAGGAGTTGGCGACGGCCTCCAGGCGCTGGACGAACGCGCTGACGGCCTCCGCCACCGGGCGGGCGAGCGGCTCCCCGCGCCGCACCGCCGCCACGACGCCGGCACCGACGAGAAGATCGATCACGTAGTGCTCGCCGAGATAGACGAGGGCCAAGCCAAGCGTGGCCGCGTAGGACCAACCGGCAACGCCCGGGACCGTGCCGGACTCCGAGAGGAGGATGGCGGCGAGGAGCGACGTGGCGAAGTGAAGCGACGGCATCGCCGCCCACGGGTTTCCGCCGAGCGAGGCGTAGAGGGCCGGCCAGGCGCGCCCCCAGGTCCCCTCCCCCACCTCGACCATGACGCGGCGCAGCTGGTGTGGCGTCGCGGCGCTCGCGACCAGGTGCTCGCTTTCGGGACCCTCCTGCTCGGCGACGTAGCCGTTCTCGGCCGCCCACCACGGCGGGGCTGTAGGCACGGCGTAGTAGATGGTGCAGCCGATGTCGAACGCAACCGCCATCTGACGCGCGGCGCTCGGGAACCGGCGCTCGTCGCGGAGCAGGATCCAGACGAGCGCCGCATAGGGCTCGATGAACCAGGCCCAATGGACGCTGGCGAGGAGCCGGTCGAGGCGGGTCACCTGTCCCGGTCGCGAGAGCGCGCGCTGGAGGCGGACGTTCGGGAGCTCGCCGGCACCCAGAGCCCGGTCGACGGCGATCGGGTACCGCACGCGGAGGCGCTCGCGCAACCGATCCGGCTGGTCATAGGGCATCTCGTGGACGACCGTGAACGCCCACATCTGGAGCACGAAGATCGCCACGTCCCGCGTGCGCGTTCGCGGGAAGAGGACGGCCAGTGCGAATGGCCCGCTGGCAGTCGCGAGGACAGTCACCGCCGGATTGATCCGCAGACGCCGGCGCGCCAGGGGCACGGCAATCGCGGCCGCCAGAGCCGCACCTGCGGCCGCCCGGATCACGGGCCTCCAGGGCGAGCGCCGTCGACGGCGAGGGAGTCCGATGGGCAAGGCGCGGCGAGTATAGGTGCCGAGGGTCGGACCCCTGGAAGTGGTCGAACCCGGCGCTGGCCACCACCGGGAAGTTGTGCTTGGCCGAGGGTTCGGATATGTCGGCCCATGGGGCCGTACGGTCATGGGCCCCGCCGCGATTAGAATGCGCGCGCCTTGGCGACCCGGAAGACCGTCCGTCGTATCGCGATCGCCCTATGCCTCGCGCTAGGCGCGACGGCGCTGCTGGCCGCGCCTGCGGGAGCGTCTGTGTTCGGACCCCGTCCCGGCCATTCGCCGAACGCCGACGAGATCCGGACCGCATACTGGGTCGCGATCATCGTCGGCGCCCTGCTGATCGTCGCCGTCCACATCTTCCTGATCGCCGCGCTGGTCCGGTTCCGGGCACGGCGAGGCCGCTCACCGCGGCGGTTCACCGCAGGTGCCAGGGCTTTCGTCCGGCCCGCCGCCCCGCTGGTGGCGGTTGCGGTCGGCCTGTTCGTCTTCGGCATCGTGATGACGACCAAGACCCGCGAGGTCCAGGCAACGGGCCCGGAGGGCCTCGGCGCGAACAGTGACCTTGTCGCCCAGGTCAGCGGCCTCAGCGCCCCCGCCGGGTCCCCCGTCCTCAACATCAACGTGATCGGCCAGCGCTGGCTGTGGCGATTCGAGTATCCGGGCGGTAGGCCGGGGGACCGCGTCTTCTCCTACGGAGAGCTGACCGTCCCCGTCGATACGACCGTCCTGCTCCACCTGACCTCCACCGACGTGACGCACCGCTGGTTCATACCGACGCTCGGTGGGCAGGTCGACGCCATCCCCGGGCAGGACCTGGGGACCTGGTTCCGAGCTGACGAAACCGGCATCTACCACGGGCAGTCCACGTCGTTCTCGGGGACCTCGTACGCCACGATGCGCGCCTGGGTGCGGGTGGTGACCCCGCAGGAGTACCAGCAATTCATCGCCTCCAAGCGCCAGCAGCTCACGAAGGCCCAGGACTACGTGACCAAGAAGCTCGGCGAGACCGCCCCCGCGGGGCCGATGCCATGACGCCGCCGGCCGCAGCCGGGGCCGCCCGCCCGGAGCTCGTCACCGAGGAGCTGCCGCGCCGCCGGCAGGCGTGGATCGAGCGCGCCACGAGCTCCGACCACAAGTCGGTGGGAACGCTCTACATCGGCGCGGCGCTCACGTTCGGGCTCGCGGCCGTCGTGGCCCTGATCGTCATGCGAGTCCAACTCATAGTCCCAGAGAACACGGCGATCGATCCGGAGATCTTCAACCGGCTCATGTCGACCTTCGCCGTCACCGGCGTTGTGCTCTTCGCGATCCCGCTGGCGCTGGGGCTCTTCTCGTACATCGCCCCGCTCCAGGTGGGAGCCCGTGGGGTCGCCTTCCCGAGGCTGAACCTGATGTCGTTCTGGCTCTACGTCGCCGGGGGCTTCACCATCTACGGCAGCTTCCTCTGGCGGCCCTCCGAGGCGGGTGTTGCGGCGCTCCCCCCGCTTTCAGAGCAGTTCTACTCCAACACGCATGGCGTCGACGCATGGATCGTCGGTTCCACGCTCGCCATTCTGGGGTTCGTCTGCTTTGCCGTCAATCTGGTGGTGACGCTGCGGACGATGCGGGCGCCTGGAATGGCGTGGCGACGAGTGCCCCCCTTCACCTGGGCCGCGAACCTCGGGAGCTACCTGCTCTTGGTCTGCGGGCCGGTGATGCTCGCGGCGCTCGTGATGCTCTTCATCGATCGCCACTACGGCGGCGTCTTCTTCGACCCGGGGTACGGGGGCGCGCCGGTCCTCTACGAGCACCTCGCCTGGTTCTTCTTCACCGGCGCCTTCACGTTCATCGTGATCTTCGCCGCGGGCGTCATCTCCGACGTGCTGCCGGCGTTCGCGCGTAAGCCGCTGTTCAGCCATCGCAGTGCCACGGCGTGCATGCTGGCGATCGCGATCCTCGGCCCGCTGGCCTGGATGCGCAACATGTATTCCGCGCCGATCCCCACAGCCTTCATCGTGTTCGCGATGCTCTTCGCCGTCGCGTTGACGATCCCGATCGGGCTCTTGATCTTCAACTGGATCGCCACCGCCTGGGGCGGCACGCTTCGCACCCGCGCGGCGCCGCTCTACGCGCTTGCGGCGATCGGTGCGATGACGATCGGGCTCGTCGGAGACCTGGCGTGGTCGATCATCCCGGTGGGCTGGCAGATCCAGAACACGACCGCGGCCCAGGGTGCAACGACCGCCGTGATGGTCGGCGCCGCGGTCCTGGGAGGCTTCGCCGCGCTGCACTACTGGATGCCCAAGATCACGGGCCGGCTCGTGGGCGACGGGGCCGCGAAGGTCGCTCTGGTCGCGATCCTCGTAGGCCTCTACGCCTTCGCCCTCATGTCCTTCTTCGCCGGCGTCAAGGGCCAGCCGGTCGACGTCTACAAGTTCTACGGGGACGCGGGGCTTGACGGCTTCAATCTCGTCGCCTCCATCGGAGCGTTCGTGATGGCCGCGGGCGTCCTCCTTGAGCTCGGAAACCTCGCCTACAGCTACAGCCGAGGTGTCGTCACCGGACACGACCCGTGGGGCGCGGGGACCCTCGAATGGTTCGCCACGTCGCCGCCGCCGATCCACAACTTCGACGTGGTGCCGGACGTGCGCAGCTCCGAGCCGCTCTATGACATTCGCCGGGCGATCAGCGACCGCACCCATACCTGGCGGCCACCCGCCCGGGAGCCCGCGCCCGCCCACCCTGAGCGCGAGCGAGTGGCCGGCGAGAGCGGCGGGGCGGAACCCGCCACCCGGTAGCCTGACTTTCGATGGCTAGCGCCCCTCGTGGCGAAGCGAACGAGCTTCTTCGCTTTCGCCGGCTCCTCACCGCCACCATCCTCGCCACCTTCGCCCTGATCGTCATCGGCGGGGTTGTCCGCGTCAGCGATTCCGGCCTCGGATGCGGGCCCGAGGGCAGCGGAACCCATGGCTGGCCGCTGTGCGGCGGGCGGGTCCTTCCATTCCTCCAGGAGCACCAGATCATCGAGTTCAGTCACCGCATCGCCGCGACGATCGTCGTGCTGTTGATCATCGCCCTCGCGATCGTCGCCTTCCGGCGCCTTCGCGCCCACCGCTGGCTGGTCCGCGGTGTGGTGGCGGCGGCCGTCCTGGTGATCGCCCAGGCCGGCCTCGGTGGGCTGACGGTCGAGCACGGACTCGAGCCTGCATTCGTGGCCGCGCATCTCGGCCTCGCGATGCTGCTGCTGGGGCTCCTGATCACCCTGCGTCGCATCGCGCAGGGCGACGAGCGGGCCGCGCCTCTGGACACTTCGCGAGCCCTCAGGTGGACTGCGATCGCGGCAGCGGTCCTGGTCCTCGCGACCATCGTCGCCGGCGGGGTGGTCGCCGGCACCGAGGAGGAGGGAGCCACCTCCCAGCCGGTCATCGGCGCGCATCTCGCCTGCGGCACCGAGTTTCCGACCTGCCTCGGCGAGTTCATGCCGTTTTCCTACGGCAAGATGGTCGACATCCAGCTCACCCACCGGCTGCTGATGTATCTGACGGCGATCGCGATCGTCGCAATGACCGCGGTCGCCGTTCGCCGCCGCGTCGTCCTGCCGCCGGGCGGCAACCGGGCGTTCCTACTCGTCCCGCTGCTGCTCGCATGCCAGATCCTGCTCGGAGCGATCAACGTCTGGGAGGGCAAGCACCCGGGGCTGATCGTGGGGCACCTGACTTTAGGCACCATCCTCTGGGGGACGGTCGTATACGCGGCGGTCACCCTGATGCCCATCCCCGAGACCGCCAGGGCCCCGCGCCCGGAGGAGCGGGGAGGCGCGCCTGAGACCCAGGCGGTGACCGCCTGACGATGAAGCGCACGACCAAGACACCCGAGCTCGTGGGACCGCCTGCTGTCGAGGCGCCGCAGGGACCAACGGTCCCGCTCGCCGCCCAGGCCGGCCGACGGCGGGCGCTGGACGTCATGCGCGACTACCTCGCGCTGACCAAGCCCCGGATCATCGTCCTGCTCCTGATCACGACGGTCGCGACGATGTACGTCGCCGACCCGTCGGGACCGAGCCTCGCGACGATCCTCTGGACGATGCTCGGCGGGTACCTGGCGGCGGGCGGGGCCGGTGCGATCAACCACTTCGTCGACCGCGATCGCGATGCCCGCATGGCGCGCACCTGCGATCGGCCCCTCGTGACGGGGCGCATCGAGCCCAGCCATGGGCTCGCGTTCGGGATCGCGCTCGCCATCGGCTCGATCGCGCTTCTCGCCGCGACCGTGAACGTGGTGGCGGCCGCCCTTGCACTCAGCGGGCTGCTCGGCTACGTCTTCGTCTACACACTCTGGCTGAAGCCGCTGACGCCGCAGAACATCGTCATCGGCGGGGCCGCCGGCGCGGTTCCGCCCTTGGTCGGCTGGGCGGCGGCAACCGGTGGGTTGACCTGGGACGCGCTCTACCCGTTCGCGATCGTCTTCCTGTGGACACCGCCCCACTTCTGGGCGCTCGCCCTGCTCGTCAAGGACGACTACGAGCGCACGGGTGTGCCGATGCTGCCGGTCGCGCGCGGTGACGCGACCACTCGGCACCAGATCCTGGTCTACAGCATCGTCCTGGTGGCGTTCACCGTCCTGCCGTATCTCACCGGGCTGTTCGGGTGGATCTATCTCGCCTCGGCGCTGGCCTTCGGTGCCGGCTTCATCGGGCTCGCCGCGGATCTCCTGCGCCGTCCCTCCCGCGCTGCGGCAGTGCGGCTTCACCTGGCCTCGCTCGCCTACCTTGCGCTGCTTTTCGCCGCCATGGCGGCTGACCGCATCATCCTCGCCTAGGCCGGGCGTCTCCCGGATGCCGTCCCTCGCCTGAATCGGGACAGGAGAGGGGAATGCGGCGACGAATGACGAAACCGTGAATCAGCAGTTCCCGCACCTGCCTGGCAAGCCGATCCAAAAGCGGATCCAACGTCAGGGTTTTCGCCCGCGCTACGCGGTGTACCTCATCATCGTCTCGTGGGCCGCCGGCGTCGTGGTCTTCGGGGTCGTCGAGCGGCTCGTCGACCCCGGGACGTTCAACAACGTCTGGCTCGGCATGTGGTGGGCAATCCAGACGGTCACCACCGTGGGCTACGGCGACGTGGTCCCGGGCAGCACCGCCGGCAAGGTGATCGGGAGCGTCCTGATGCTGGGCGGCCTTTCACTCTTCGCCGTCGTCACGGGGGCGATCACGAGTGCGTTCGTGGCGCAGCGCCAGAAGGACATGGCGTCGACCGACGATGATGGGGTGGCGCAGGGCCTCCATGAGCTCGCCGCCAAGCTCGATGAAATGCAGGCGGATATCGCCCGCCTCGCGCGCCGGCCCGACTAGCTACGCGCGGCGACCGGCTCCTGCGCGCTACGCGCCGAGAGTGTCAGCGTCGTCATGTAGGCGACGATCGCACCGACGATGATGAGCGGGCTGGCGCCAGGGCCGGCGGGCAGGGTCAGCACGATCCCGAGGGCCGCAGCTGACAATGGCAGCCTGAGGACTGAAGCGGTCGCAGCGGCCAGACCCACTGCCACCGCCGGGGTGAAGTCAAAGCCTGGCAGCTGGCCGGCCATCATCCCGGCGGCAGCGCCCAGAAAGAGCCCGGGAAACACCGGCCCGCCGCGGAAGCTGCCCAGCGAGAGCGCGTACGCGAGTCCTTTGAAGGCGACGAGCAGGGCTAGGGCAGAGAGCGACCATGCGCCTGGGTTGTCGACCAGAGGCTCGAGCGCACTCTCGCCGGAGAACAGCACGTCGGTCACGCTCTTGTCGGCTGCCTGGGAGAAGGCGATGGCGAGTCCCCCCACGGCGAGCCCAATCGCGGGGAGAAGCAGGAAGGGGCGCGGCGCCGCCAGACGCTGGGTGTGGCGGGCGATGCGGAAGATCACGAAGGTCACGATCGCGATCGCGACGGCGAGCAGAATCGTCCATCCGAAGTCGGCGATATCCGGCCGCGCGAACGCAGGAAGGTGAAGCACCGGAATCGAGATGGCGGCCTTGCTGAGCCCGGTCCAGCTCCCGAGCCCGATCCAGACGAGCGATCCGATGGCGGAGGCGAGCAGCCCCGGTACGAGGATCAGCGGCATCCTCGCTCCACCGAGGCCAGACGCCTCGATCAGGATCAAGGCGGCGAGGAGCGGGGAGCCGAACAGGAATGCCACCGCGGCGAACGTCGCCGACACTGCGATCAGCTCCTGCGCCTCCCGTGGAGCGTCTGGCCTCACCAGTCGGATGGCCAGAAAACCGAGCCCTCCACCGATCGCGATCAGAGGCGCCTCGGGGCCGAGCACCATCCCGAGGCCGATCGTCGCCACGCCGGCGAGTAGGACCCCGGGCAGCTCGACCGGCTGGGTGGGCGATGGGCTCAGGCCATCAGCCGGTATGTGCCCTCCATGGCCCGGAAGGCGGACGATGGCGAACGCGACGAGGACGCCCGCAATCGCAAGGACGGGCAGGGACCACCAGAGTGGGGTGCCCTGGAACCCGAACGCCTCGGGAAGGTCGTCGTAGATCCAGCCATCCATGTGAAACACCAGCTGGAGAAAGCCCCAGGCGACGGCGGATGCCACCACGCCCACGATGGCGGCGAGCACCAGTAGCCGGCGAAACTCCCCGCTGCGGAGGGTCGTCAGGGGGTCGGCAACGGGAGCTGCTGCGTCGGCCATGCCGGGCGAGCCTATCCGGGCCGATGCGCCATCGGGTTGTGATAGAACCGCGCGCATGGACCGCAGGCTCGCGCAGCGAAACGTCTCCGCCGGTCTCGTGGCCGCCGGCATAGCGCTGCTCGCGTTCGGGCTCGCCTTCCTCTTCGCCGTCATCTACATCACGCAATGAGGAACGGTCGCCGCGCAACCCAGCCGACGGAGCTCGTGTACGTGCCCGGCCCGAGCTGGGCGCCCGTGCTCACCGCCGTGGGGCTTGCCATGGTCGGGCTCGGCCTCTTCGGCAGCCGCGTGTACTTCTTCCTCGGCGTGATCGCCGGCGCCCTGCTCATGCTCGGGGGCCTGGTTACCTGGATCCGCGGTGCCGGCCGGGACATCGGGCGGCTCCCGCGCGAGCAGCGGGTCAGCACCGCCGTGCTCCCGGCGGTTCCGCTCCGCGGCCGCGACGACTCCTAGTCGCCTAGGGCGTCGCCGCCTCAGCCTCGGGGGACGTCATCGCTGACGTCGCGCCCTCCGAGGTCCATACGCGGACGATGTCGCGCATAGAGAGCACACCGCTCAGCTCGCCACCCTCGACGACGACGAGGTGGCGGATGTGACGCCTCGACATCTCCATCGCCGCGCGCTCGAGGCTCCAGTCGGGCGCGGCCGTGATCAGCGTGTCGCTCATGTGATCCCGGACGCACTCGGAATCCGGGTCCTCTCCCCTTCCGAGGGAGTTGAGAATGTCGCGCTCGCTGATCATCCGGGGGCCGGGGTATTCGTCGTCGATGACGACTGCGGCGCCGACGCCCTTCTCGGTCATCCGCTGGGCGGCGTCGCGCAGCGTGTGGCCGGGGCCGAGCGTCAGCACCACCTTCGACATGCCATCCCGAACTTCCAATCTGCGCCCTCCCGAGGAGCCGAATGTGCCTATTGATTCAACCCTATCCAAAAGCGGTGGGAGGGCTCTGACCCCCGGTCCGAGCCGCATGGCCCGTCGATAGGATTCCGGCCCTCGTGTCGAGACTCAGGCCCTCGAGACCCAAGCTCACCCCTGCGAGAGGCGGTTTTGCGGCGCTATGTGTCGCGCTCGCCGTGGTGCCGGCGCTGTCCGGCTGCGGCGTCTCGACGCAGGGCGACTACAACCGCGGCAAGCAGCTCTTCGCTGCTGTGTGCGCGACGTGCCACACGCTCCGCGACGCCGGGACGCAGTCGACCACCGGGCCGAACCTCGACTACGCCTTCGCGCAGGCGCGCGCCAGCGGGATGGACCCCGAGACGATCGCCGGCGTCGTGAAGAACCAGGTGGAAAACCCGCGCCCGGCCTCACAGACCGCGGGCGCCCCGAATCCCTACGTCTCCATGCCCGCCGATCTCCTCAAGGGCCAGGACCTGGACGACGTGGCCTCATACATCGGCACGGTCGCCGGCAACCCGGAGTTCAAGGGCCCCCAGCTTCCCAGTGATCCGGGGGCGCCGGTGTTCGCCCAGTTCGGCTGCGCGGGATGTCACACGCTCGAGGCGGCCGGGTCCTCCGGTACCACCGGACCGGACCTGGACGACGCCCTTCCCGGCCAATCGGCCCAGATGATCATGGAGTCGATCGTCGATCCGGACAAGAAGAAGACGCCCGGCTACCCCCTCGGCGTGATGCCACAGGACTTCGACCAGAGAATCCCTAAGCAACAGCTCGATCAGCTGGTCAAGTTCCTGCAGACGTGCGCCGGCCATGCCGACGCCTCGGCCTGTCAGCCCAAGACCGGCAAGTCCGGCTAGGCCGATCGCGCCCTAGGACGCGCGGGCGACGGTCGCAGGCTCGCCGGCCTCGGCCTCGAGGTCGACCACCACATGCGTGATCGGCAGCGGCACCTCCTCACGGGCCCGGGTCACCACGCCGCGCTCCAGCCACCTGGACCTCTGCGGGGGATGCGTCGAGATGATGACCTCGTCCGCCGGGAAGTCCCGCAGCGCGTCCTCGAGCGCCGCGTTCGGCTCGTGGTGGTCGCCCACGTGGCCGCGAGCCCTCAGACCGGCCTGCGCCATGGTCGCAAGCGATGCGTCGAGGCGCTCGCCGGCTTCCTCGAGCGCCTGGTCCACGTCGGAGGACCAATGCTCGAGCCGCGAGCTGGTGAGCGCGGGGACCACGACGAGGATCTCGGTGGTGCGGCCCTTGCCGCGGTTCTGGATCTCACTCAGCAACGCCCGGCCCCCCACGGTCTCGTTGGCGAGCACGAGGATCCGGTAGACGGGGTCATCTCGCCGCGAAATCTCCGCCTGATGCGGCAGCGTCCCGCGCCCTGCTCGCCAAATGAGGCCGACACCGAGCCCGATCTCGGCCGCGAGCAGCGCCGCCCCGATCGCGGGACGCGTGAGGACCGTGAGAACGACGACGGCTCCTGCGGCGACGGCGACGACCAGGACTGCTCGAAAGACCTCTCGCTCGGATCGCAGCGGATTGTGCATCCTCGTCCCCTTTCGGTCGGCAACCGTGATTATCGCGCGCCCCGTACAACGGTGATACGTACGGGAAGCGCCCTCAGGTTCGCCGGCTGCCTGCCGCCAAGGCCGCGAAACCGAGCCTGGCAAGGACGCAGGCCGAGCGGCGAAGCGAGCGTAGTTGGGTCCTACGTGAGCGAGACGCTCGGCCGAGGACACCGCCAGGCGAAGGTTTGCAGCCGCCTCAGAGGATGTAGACCGTCGTGAAGACGATGATCCACATCACGTCAACGAAGTGCCAATAGATCCCTGACACCTCGACGCCCAGGTGCTTCTTCGGCTCGCTGGAGAAGTGGCCGCGCCAGGCGCGGATATTCGCGAACGCCAGCAGGATGAGGCCCACGGTCACGTGCGCGCCGTGGAGTCCGGTCAACCCGTAGAAGACGGACCCGAAGGCGTTCGTATGGGGTGCGAAGCCGATGTGGGCGTACTCGTTGATCTGGATGAAGAGGAATGTCGCGCCCAGCAGGAAGGTTGCCGCGAGCCCCGCGTACAGGCCGAAGCGGTTGTTGCGCTTCACGGATTCGAGTGCCCAGTGGATCGTGGCGCTCGAGGAGATCAGGATCCCCGTGTTGACAGCCGCGACGCTCACCGGAAGCTCGATGCCATCAGGCGGCCACGGTCCGACGTTGGCGACGACGCGAATGAAGAAGTACGCCGCGAAGAACGAGCCGAAGAGCATCACCTCCGAGACGATGAAAAGGAGGATTCCCAGCGTCTGGCGGTCGATTCGGGAGCTCGCGTGGGCCTCGGGCGGTCCGTGATGCTCGTGCTCGTGGCCGACGGCGATCGAGGCGGACTCCATCAGCCGCTCCTCTCCTCGCCCGCTGCGACCCCGCCGCCGGTTCCGGTGCCGCCGGCGGTCGAGACGCTGTCCTCCTCATCGCGTTCCGCTCCGACGGCGACCGGGGCTTCGGTGCTCTCCGGAGCAGAGCGGTCGATCACGTCATCGCCGGCCTCCACGTGCTCGACCGGCTTGTCGGTTCTCGAGCGAACGTCGTCGAGCAGCCCCTCCTCGAGCCATTTCGAGCTCTCGCCGCGCAGGGTCGAGATCAGGACCTCGTCGATCCGGTAGTGCTCGAGCGCGTTCTCCACCGCGGCCAGCGGCGCCGGGCTCATGGGTTGCCCGGTGGCATCGATGTCGGAGCTGTACATCTCGGCGAGGGTGAGAGCGAGCCGCTGGCACACCTGCTCACGGCTGATGCCGCCCGACGGGGGGCTCACGATCGTGTAGCGGTGCGGCTTTTCGTCGGTCTTGCTCTTCAAGCGCGATACGAGCTCCCGGCTGGCAACGGTGCGGGTGGCGACCACGAGCGTGTGGGTGACGTCCCAGCGGATCGCGTCGTCCTCGATCCGCACCGGGATGTGGGCGATCGGGACGTCGAACCTCTGCTTCGCCCACTCGACCAGGTCCTTGCGCGTGAACCCGAATCGCGTCTCATACAGGCAGGACAGCAGCACCTCGCGCGGGGTGAAGGCGCGGATGGCGTCGTCGAGGGCGAGCGCGGAGTCGGGGTCCATCACGGCCCCGGTCGACTCGATCCCGAACTCCCGGAAGACCGCCTGCGTGACCTCGACGCGGCTCTGAGCCGCCTCGCGAACCTCGTCGCGGTCGACGATCTGCCCGGCGATCGGCTGGTTCTGCGGGGCGACTACCGCCACCTCGGCGACGCCGGTGGCGACTCGGTCACGGGTCGCCTCGAGCAGCCTGCGGCCGCCGGCGACCTCGTTCAGGAAGACGAGGATCGTGCCGCCCTGACCGTTCGAGGGCGCACCGGTCCCAGGGTCCACAGCGCTCACGGGCTTCTGCCCCCTGCCGCTCCGGCGACGGCAGGCTCGGCGCGCCCGACCTCAGCCTCGGAGGGACCGAGGATCGCGTGGCGCGCACCGGGCACGCCGAACTCGTACGGGCCGCCGACGACCCGCGGGATCTCGTCGAAGTTGAACACCGGCGGCGGCGAGGTGACGAGCCACTCGATCGTCTTCGCGCGCCACGGGTTGTCGCCGGCGAGCGGACCCCACCTCCAGCTGACGATCATGTTGTAGAGGAAGATCAGCTGCGCGGCGCCCAGCAGGAAGGCGAAGATCGAGATCAGGAGGTTCCAGCTGCCGAACTGGGCCGAGTAGTCGGCGACGCGACGGGGCATCCCCTCCATCCCGATCCAGTGCATCGGCAGGAAGGTGCCCCACATGCCGGCGAAGGTCAGCCAGAAGTGCCACCGGCCGAGCTTCTCGTCGTACATCCGGCCGGTGATCTTCGGGAACCAGTGGTAGATGCCGGCGAAGATCGTGAACACCGAGCCGCCGAAGAGCACGAAGTGGATGTGGGCGACGATGAAGTACGTGTCGGAGACGTGGATATCGATGGGCACCATCCCGAGCATCACGCCACTGATCCCGCCGACCGTGAACGTCACGATGAAGCCGAGGGCGAACAGCATCGCCGTGGATCGCAGGTGCAGCACGCTGCCGAAAAGCGTTCCGAGCCAGGAGAAGATCTTGATTCCGGTGGGCACGGCGATCAGGAGCGTCGTGATCATCATCGGGACGCGCAGCCAGGCGAACATCCCGGACACGAACATGTGGTGCGCCCACACCGTGTAGCTCAAGACGACGATCCCGATCAGCGCCAGAGCCATCAGCCGATAGCCGAAGATGGGTTTGCGGGCGTGGGTCGAGATGACCTCGGAGATGATCCCGAACCCCGGC
>JBJMKM010000035.1:0-5078 GCA_045805825.1 Solirubrobacterales bacterium | reverse complement strand
ATGCGCATGACGACCGAGGAGGCGCTCCTCGCCGCCACAAGCGGCGGCGCCCGCGCGCTGCGCCGGGACGACGTCGGCCGGCTCGCGCCCGGGATGCGTGCGGACGCGGTGATCCTCGACGCCCCCTCCTACACGCACCTGGTCTACCGGCCGGGCGTTCCGCTGGTGCACACGACGGTCAGGCAGGGATCTGCTGCGA
The DNA here is from genome assembly GCA_045805825.1 of Solirubrobacterales bacterium. GTDB lineage: Bacteria > Actinomycetota > Thermoleophilia > Solirubrobacterales > 70-9 > AC-56. The sequence goes on along the minus strand of JBJMKM010000035.1, from coordinate 4,879 downwards.
GCGCGCCGCGCCCAGGATCAACGTGACGACGTCCTCCTGCGCGAGGTGGTCGGTGTTGAGCGAGATGTCGTAGTGCGTCGGAAGCTCGGTGGAGACGTCGTAGAAGCGCTTGAGATAGTCGGCGCGGTTGGCGTCGCCACGAGCGACCAGCTTCTCGGCCTCCGGTTCGCCGATCTTTTGCGCCTCGGCGAGTCGCCGCGCCCGGGTCTCCACTGAGGCGGTGATCAAGACGCGCAGCACGTCGGCGCGGGCGGCCAGCGCGAGCGAGGCCGCGTGGGCGACGATCACCGCGTCGCCGGCCTCCGCGCTCTCCCAGAGGACGTTGCGAATCAAGCCGCGTAGCGCGTCACGGCGCGGGGCGGAATCGTCAACGATCGGAGAGCCGGAGAGCTCTGCGGTCGCTGCCGGAGCGACGGCGCCCAGACCTCCGAGCACGCGGGCTACCACGGACTTGCGTCGCTCGACGTCCGCGACAACCTCGGGGTCCACACCTGCTTCCCACGCTACTCGGGCGACGACTTGCTCATTGATGAGCCGAAAGCCGAGCTTGTACGCGACGATGGCCCCCAGCGCCTCGCCGGCCGAGCCGTCCGTAGGCGAGATGGCTACGACTCGGTAGCCCACAGCGCGAAGCTACTGGCGTTGTTCCGCTTCAGTCAACCCCCACGGACTGCGCCCGCAGGGTAAGCGGCCGGAGGTTCGCTTTCTCGGCGTGTCGCCTTCCCCCTTGTCGAGTCGGCCCGCCCACTCGGCGCCGATCGACTGCTGGCAGCGGCCTTCAGCCAGTGGGTATTTCCGGCGTCCGCTCCTGTACCTCCGGTGCAGCGGTGAAGAGCTGCTCGGCCACCGCCACCACCGTGCCCTCGTCTCCCCACGCGCCCGTCACCTGGACGGCGCGCGGAAGCTGCTGCGCGTCGAAGACCATGCGCACCACGCAGGCGGGCAGTCCGCACAGGCTGGCTGGGGTGGTCAACGCAAGCACGTCTTGCCGGAAGGCGTCGCCGAGGGCCGGCAGATCTGCCACGCGCGGCGCCGGTGGCGCGCCACGACCGAGGAGCACGTCAACCTCGTCGAGGAGCCCGCACATCGCGAGCCGGAGCCGTTCGCGCTCCTCCTGCGCGGCTACGTAGTCCTTGGGGTCCAGGGCGCTCGCGTGCTCCAGTCGGCGCCGGACATCGTCGCCGTACTCCGAGCTGCGCCCCGGGTAGACCCCCGCCCGGGTGTGGTGGAGGAGCGCCTCGGGCCCCTGAACCCGTGGGAGGAGTGCCCTGGCCGCCTCGCTCGGCACTCGCATCGGGACCAACTTGGCGCCGGCGCGGGCCAGCGCGTCGCCGGCGTCCCGGACCGCCGCGTCGTCACCGTCGGGCGGTACGCCCACGCGCAGACCGGCGATCGCCCGCTCCGGCTGGTCGCGAAACGCGAGCGGCGCATGCCGGCTGATCTGAGCGAGCACCAGGGCCGCATCGGCGGGCGTCCTCGCGATCGGGCCGGCGTGGTCCAGCGACCAGGCGAGCGGGAAGACGCCCTCCAGGCTCACGCGGCCGTACGTGGGCTTGAGGCCCACAACGCCACACAGCGCGGACGGCAAGCGGATCGATCCCGCCGTGTCCGTGCCAAGAGCGATCGGCACGAGCCCGGCGGCCACGGCCACCGCCGAGCCCCCGCTCGAGCCACCGGAGATGTGGTCAAGGGACCAAGGGTTGCGCGTGCTGCCCATCGTTGGGTTGATCGATGTCAGGCCCCAGGCGAACTCGTGCGTCTGTGTCTTCCCGACCAGGATGGCGCCCGCCCGCCGAACCGCTGCGACGGCCGCCGCGTCCTTGTCCGGGACGTGCTGCGCGAACATGGCAGACCCGTACGCGGTGACCACGCCGGCGGTGTCGAACAGGTCCTTAGCTGCGAAAGGCACCCCGCGCAGCGCTGGCGCGTCACCACCGCTGGCGTAGCGCCGCTCCGCCTCATACGCCTCGGCGCGCGCCCGCTCGATGCAGAGCGCCATGAAGGCGCCGAGCGCGGGATTCGCGCGCGCGATCTCCGCCGCAAGTCGCATCGATCACCTCGACCGGAGAGAACTCTCGCGCGCGGTAGCCCGCGACCAGCTCGTGTGCGGTCAGGCCGGGGTGGCTCACTCAGGCCGGCAGTATCTCGCAAAGGTTGCGCTTCCCATGCGAAGCGGGCCTTTCTGCTCCGCAGCCATCACCGCCAGGCGAACACGGGCTCCTCCAGGTGATCGATCCGCTCACCGATCCGCCCGCGCAGCGCCACCTCCCTGAACTGGTAGAGGATCGCGCCGGTTGGCGCGTGGATCAGGTCGTTGCCGAGCGGCACCTGTACGACGGGCCGCTCGCTCTCCGGAATCGGGACGAAACGCGGCTCGCCGTCCAGCAGCGCCTGGAGGCCGACGCGGTAGGCCGCGAGGACCTCGTCGGGGTCAGGTTCTATCGAAGGGTCAGCGTCGCACCAGAGCACCACCGGCGTGATGACGAACCCCGAGCGGGTGGCGTAGTCGTCGAGCCAGCCCACGACGCTCTCGGCCTTCAGGCGTAGTCCGAGTTCCTCTTCGAGCTCACGCAGCGCGGCCTGGAGCGGCGTCTCGCCGCCATCGATCCTGCCCCCCGGAAGCGCCCACTGGCCCGCGTGCCTACGCATCTTCGAAGGGCGACGGCAGAGGAGAAAGGCGGCGCCGCCGGACACGCCGACCATCCGCCCATCGAGCGGCCGCCCGTCCGCTCCCCGCGCATCGCCTGGGATCCCAGACATGTCGATGCCGTGCACGGGGTCGCCGTCATGGCCCTCGGCGTCGCTGTTGAGTACCACGATCGCGACTGCCGCATGTCTGCGGCCGTCGAGCGGCTCGACTCGGCGAGCGTGAGCACACAGATTCGTGCTGAGGCTCGCGCGCAGCGCCTCGTCGAAGGGGATCACAGCATTTATTGTCCGGGACTCACGGCGTGCTACGGAAGGATTCGCAATGAGCATGTATGCAGTTGTCAACCCCGCGACCGGCGAGACGGTCAAGGAGTACGAGGAAATTACCGACGACGAGCTGCGCGCCGCGATCGGCCGCGCCGACGAGGCGCACTCGACGTGGTCGCAGAACACGAGTGTTGCTGACCGCGCGGCGCTCGTCCGCCGAGTCAGCGAACTGCATCTCGAGCGCCGCGAGGAGCTCGCGAAGATCATCGTGCGCGAGATGGGCAAGCCGATGGAGCAGGCGCTCGGCGAGGTCGACTTCTGCGTGGACATCTGGGGTTTTTACGCCGACAACGCAGAGGACTTTCTGAAGGACGAGCCGATCTCGCTGCTGGCGGGCGAGGGCACGGCCGTGATCCGGCGGGCGTCGGTTGGCCCGCTCCTGGGAATCATGCCCTGGAACTTCCCCTATTACCAGGTGGCCCGCTTCGCGGCTCCGAACCTGGTCACGGGCAACCCGATCCTGCTCAAGCCGGCGCACCAGTGCCCGGAGTCGGCGAAGGCGATCCAGGCGATGATCGAAGATGCCGGCTTCCCCGGCGGCGCCTACGAGACCATCCTCGCCACGAACGATCAGATCGCCGAAGTGATCGCCGACCCGCGAATCCAAGGCGTTTCGCTGACCGGCTCCGAGCGGGCCGGAGCCGCGGTCGCGGAGATCGCCGGGCGCAACCTGAAGAAGGTCGTGCTCGAGCTCGGCGGGTCCGATCCGTTCATCCTCCTGGGAGCCGAGGACATGCAGGAAGCGGTGGACGCCGCGGTCGCCGGTCGTCTCGACAACACCGGCCAGTCCTGCAATGCCGCGAAGCGGTTCATCGTCGCCGACGAGATCTACGACGATTTCCTCGAGAAGTTCAAGGCCGCGATGACCGCAGCCGAGCCCGGCGATCCGATGTCCGACGACGCCGAGATGGGACCGCTCTCGTCAGCGTCCGCGGCGGAGACCCTCCAGGACCAGCTCGATCGGGCGGTCGCCCAGGGCGCGGAGGTAGTCGCCGGCGGGGATCGGAAGGACAACTTCTTCTCGAGCACTGTCCTGGTTGGAGTCACTCCGGAGAACGACGCCTACCGCGAGGAGTTCTTCGGGCCGGTGGCGAGCGTGTACCGGGTCGCCTCCGAGGAGGAGGCGATCGAGCTGGCGAACGCCACCCCGTTCGGGCTCGGTTCGTACGTCTTCTCCGACGATCCGGAACAGGCCCTGCGGGTGGCGGACGGCCTCGACACGGGGATGGTCTACGTCAACGGGGTCGGGCTCGATGGGGCCGAACTGCCCTTCGGCGGCGTCAAGCGATCGGGCTTCGGCAGGGAGCTCGGCCGGTACGGGATCGAGGAGTTCGTCAACAAGAAGCTGATCCGCGTGGTGAAGTAGCTCGGGCGGAGTGTTCACCGTGCCGGGCGCGAGAGCGCACCGGCGGTTGGAGCCAGCCGATTGAGACGAGCGCGGCTCCTGCCAGGTGAGAGCCATATAGCGCGAAAGCTCCCGGCCCTCGAGCGGCTTCACGTCGAATGGACCCGAGGCCATTGCTCAACCGCAGGGCGGAGGCTGTACAGGTGTGCATCAGTCGACCGCAGGCCCATCGCCCCGATCGCCATAGGCCATGAGTTGTCATTCGTGGATGGCGTTTACGAGATCGATGCCTACAAGGAGCTCTTCTTTGCGCAGAGCGACAGCGAGCCGCAGTATTCGAACTGAGTCGCACCTAGTCCCGGCCTAGCGGCGAAACAGGTCATCGATTTCGGCGGCTTCGGATTGCCGATCGCGGACCCGATCTCGCCACACATCTCGGTCGTACTCGTCGTCCGGCTCGCGATCTGCAATGAGTTGCTCGATCAGCTCAAGTCGTTGTCTGCTTCGCGCCCACCTTCGCCCCGTCCGGCGAAGGCACGCTTTCGAGCCCCGCGTCCA
>JBJMKM010000034.1:0-12736 GCA_045805825.1 Solirubrobacterales bacterium | reverse complement strand
GGTCTGGTGATCCAGCCGTGGGCAGTGGTGGGTCCGGGGTCGGTCCGTGCCAGCAGTGCCGTCACCACGTCGAGCCGCGAGCCCGCGTCGACCCACCGCGGCTCCGGCCACGGCAGCTCGACACCCTCCCGCCGCCCGCCGGGCTCCCCGACGTGGAGCCCGAGCGGGTGGCGGCGGCGCTGCTCACGGGCCCGGAACTCGCCGACCTCGCGCCGCCACGCCGCGTGGGCGTCCGCCGGCGTCAGCGCCGACTGGCCGTCGGTGGAGGAGGGGCTGGGCGAGGACACCGCAGGAGTCTGCCTGCTCCGGCAGCGCTGCGCCCGTACGCATCCCCAGGACGCCGGTGCGGGTGGTGACCGCCGTCGGTCACGTCCCGCCACGACGTCGAGATCGGTCTCACGGCGCCGCAGGGCCGATCCGCAGCAGCCGTGCCAGCCGCGGCGGCAGCGACCAGTTCCGCTCCCCGAGGACGCCGACGAGCGCCGGTGCCAGCACGCTGCGGACGACGACCGCGTCGATGACGATCCCCAGCGCCAGCGTCGTGGCAAGGATCTTCACCTCGACCGCCGGCACCGTCGACAGCGCGACGAAGGCGAGGAAGAGGATGAGCGCCGCGGACGTGACGAGGCGCCCGGTGTGCGCGACGCCGTCCACGACGGCCCGGTCGGTGTCCCCGTGCTCGTCGTACGCCTCCCGCATCCGGGCGAGCAGGAACACCTCGTAGTCCATCGACAGGCCGAAGAGGAACGCGAACACCATCAGCGGGATCCACGCCGGGACGGACCCGGTGGCGTCGATCCCCCAGAGCTGCTCGGATCCATAACCGTGCTGCCACATCAGCGCGAGCACCCCCCATGCTGCGGCGACGCTCGCCACGTTCAAGATGACCGCCTTCAGGGGCAGCAGCAATGAGCGGAACGCGCGGGCCAGCAGGATGAAGGTGACGACACCGATCAGGGCGATCATGAGCGGGAAGCCGCCGTAGACCGCGTCGATGAAGTCCTCGTTCTGGGCCGGCAATCCGCCCACTCGTACGTCCGGCCCGGCCGCGTGGGCGGCATTCCGCACGTGGTCGAGCGTCGTGCGTCCCGCCGGCGTGGAGTCGTCGGCGGTCGGGAAGGCCAGCACCTCGGCAACGCCACCGGTTCTCCACTGGGAGCCCTGGGGCGCAACGGCGCCGTGGACCCCAGGGACCGCGCGGACGTCGGACGCGACCTTGTCCGGGCCGGTTCCGGCAGTGAGGATCTCGTACGGCAGGATCGCGCCGGAGCCGATGCCCGAATCCTCGAGCGCGACGAGGCCGTCCTTCGCATCGCCCTGCTGGGCGATCGTGTCGGGGCTGGCGTCGCCCAGGGTCAAGGTGGTCGCCGCGACGATCAGGGCCGCCAGGATGGCGACGGCAGTACCCGCCGCGATCACGCGGTGACGGACCACCAACTCGGCCCACCGCGTCCACGCCCGGCTGGCGCGGTCGTCGGTCCGCTTGTGGGGCCAGTCCAGCCGGTGCCCGAACTTCGAGAGCATGACCGGCAGCAGGGTGATCGCCACAAGCGTGCTGACGAGCGGAATCAGCAGGCCGCCGTAGCCGATGCTCCGCAGGAACGGGACGGGCAGCGCGACCATGGCGAGCAGCCCGATGGCCACGGTGGTCCCGCTGAAGACCACGGCTCGTCCGGCCGTCTCCATGGCTCGCTGCACCGCCTCGTCGCCGGTGCGGCCGTGGGCCCGCTCCTCGCGCCACCGCGACGCGATGAGGAGCGCGTAGTCGATGGCGACCCCGAGGCCGACGAGCGCGATCAGGAACTGCACGACCGGCGAGACGTCCGTGAACGCCGTCAGCCCCCAGACCAGCAGGAAGGTGGTCATGATCGAGACGATCGCCATCGCCAGTGGCAGAAGCGCCAGGAACGACGCGAACACGAACGCGAGCACGATCAGCGCGCCGGCGCCGCCGAGCACGGACTCGAGCAGCACGCCGGTGCCGCTGTCGCTACCTGAATCGTTGTAGAGCGCGTCGTAGCCGCTGACATGCACGGGCGCGCCCGCGACCGTGACGCTGCTCATCGCCGCGCGTGCGTCCTTCGCGGCGTCCAGGTTCTCGCCGAAGGCCGCATCCGGGTCCGGTTGGGGATAGACGATCGCGAAGGTGGTGCGGCCGTCCTCGGAGACGAATGCCTTGTTGCCCGTGGACGTGTACGAGGCGACCCGCGCTCCCGGCAGCGCCTGATGAAGCTCCTTGTCGACATTCGCGAGCTGGGCGTCGACGCCGGGTGAATTGATCGTCTTGCCCTGCGGCAGTGTGACGACGGGCACGATGGGAGCCGTGTCGCCTCCGGTACCGTGGAAGTGCTCGGTGATCGCTACGTTGGTCTCCCAGCCCTCCTTCCCGGGGACCGAGAATTTTTGATCCATCGCCTTGGTCGCCTGGTTGACGGTCGCGATACCGACCACCGTCAACAGGACCCAGAAGAGGACGACGATTCGCTTGTGGGCGAGAACCCAGCGGGTGATGGACGACACGGGCACCTCCGTGCAAGCTCGTTGAAGGATTTAACGTTTTGTATCAGAAATGATCGGGTAGGCGTAGGATGGTAGACCCGTGAGTGACCAGGCTCACATCCGCCAGACCCATCACCTCTCTGACCCAGGAGCGGCCGAAAAGTAATCGCGGCCCGAGGCCGTCTCCCACATGCGCTTCGACCGTCCCCCTCCAGAACCGCTGGCGAGCGCTCCCGGATTTCTTCTGTCCTGGAACGGGCGCCGGACAGCGACCATGTTCGCCCGCGCCCTTCAGCCCCTCGGTCTGCGTCCTCCCCACTTCGGCGTGATGAGGCTGATCGACACCGAGCCCGGCCTCACCCAACAGGACCTCGCGCAGCGGTCGCTCATCGATCCCAGCTCGATGGTCGCCGTCGTCGACGAGCTCGAGGAGCTCGGGTACGCGGAACGGCAGCCCCACCCTGGCGACCGCCGCAAGCACGCGGTCCATTTGACCACCGAGGGCCAGCGGATACTCGAACGAGCGCAGGCCACCGCGATCGAGATGACCAAGGAGCTTCTGGCCCCGCTCGACGCGGCCGAGGTGACGGAGCTTCGCCGCCTGCTGCGAAAGCTCGCAGGCGTCGAGAGTTGACCTCGGCGCTCCGCCGGACCGCCTTCAGGCGGTGATCTGGCGCGGATTGGTGATCGGGCGGACCGTCGCCTCGATCTCCGAGCGCAGGTGCTCGATGAAGGGCGGCAGTGAGAGCTTCTCGCCGAGGTGCTCGAGCGGCTCGTCGACCGTGAAGCCGGGACCGAGCGTCGCCAGCTCGAACAGGACTCCGCTGGGCTCGCGGAAATAGACAGACTGGAAGTAGAAGCGGTCGATCACCGGTGTCGCGTGCATACCGGCGGCCAGCACGCGCTCCCTCCATGCCTCGTGCTCCTCTGGTGGAGAGGCCCAGGCGACGTGGTGCACGGATCCGGCACCCTGCACCCCAGGCGGGCCAGGAGCCTCGTGGTAGGCGTATATCCCGCCACGGCTCTCGCCACGTGCCTCCCAGAGGAGGCCGTCGCGACCCTCGAACCCGAGCGTCTCCTCGAGCAGCGAGCGGCTGCGGTCGGGGTTGGACGCGTAGGCGCACACCCCGTCGAAGCCCTGGAGCGCATGCTCGGCCGGGATCTCCGGATGCTCGGCGGTCAACGGCTCGTCGCCGACGTCCGGAACGAGGAGTTCGTGTTCGAGACCCTCCGGGTCCCAGAAGCGCAGCCGCTCGTCGATGGTCTCCGTCTTGATGTCGTGCTCGGCGAGCCTGCGGGCCCAGAACTCGAGCGTCTCGCTCGATGCCACCCGCCAGACGATCCGGTGGACCATCCCGTCGCCGGCGCGGCCGGGGCCGATACCCGGATACTCGAAGAACGTGAGGTCGGAGCCCGGATCTCCCTTCTCGTCCGCGTAGAAGAGGTGGTAGACGGTCGGGTTGTCCTGGTTGACCGTCTTCTTCACCATCCGCAGACCGAGGACGCCCGCGTAGAAGTCGACGTTCGGCTGTGCCTCCCCGGTGATGGCGGTGACGTGGTGTATCCCCTCGAGCCGCATCTTTGTCCACCTTAGCGAGGAGGGTGCGGCTAGGCTGACCGTCATGGCCGCCGAAACGACCGCCCCGGGCGCCGTCAAGAACATCGACCAGTCGCAGGTCGCGCGGCTCACCGAAGCAGAGCAGGCGAAGTTCCGCGAGCGGACTCACGCATCGGCGGAACGCTTCGAGCGCGCCCTGAAGGTGATGCCCGGCGGTGTCCCCTCGTCCTTCCAGCAGAACGACCCGTGGCCGACCTACATCGAGCGCGGCGAGGGCGCCCGCGTCTGGGACGTCGACGGCAACGAGTACGCCGACTTCCACAACGGGTTCGGCGTGATGTGCATCGGCCATGCGAACCCGAAGGTGGGTGAGGCGGTCAAGGCGAGAGTGGACCTCGGCACGCACTTCGCGGCGCCCACGGACGGGTCGATCGTGGTCGCGGAGGAGCTCGAGCGGCGCTTCGGTCTGCCGCAGTGGCGGTTCACCAACTCGGGCACCGAGTCGACGATGGACGCGGTCCACCTCGCCCGGGGTGCAACCGGGCGCGACGTGATCCTGAAGATCGAGGGCTCCTACCACGGGCACCACGACGCGGTGATGGTCTCGGTCTATCCGACCCTCGAGGATCTCGGCGAGCGCGACGATCCTCGCTCAGTGGCCTACGGCGCGGGATATCCGCTGGCGATCACGGAGCTGACGCGCGCAGTGCCTTTCAACGACGCGGATGCGCTCGAGTCCGTTCTGGACAAGCTCGAAGGCCGCGTCGCCGGCTTGATCATGGAGCCGGCGATGATGAACATCAACATCATTCCGCCGGTCTCCGGCTACCTGGAGCGGGTGCGCGAGCTCACCACCGAGCACGGCGTGAAGCTCATCTTCGACGAGGTCAAGACGGGCGCCACGATCTCCTACGGCGGCGCCACCAAGCGCTTCGGCGTCACACCCGACCTCATCACGCTTGCGAAGGCCGTCTGCGGGGGCTATCCAGGCGGCGCGATTGGCATGACCGACGAGCTGGCCGAGATCGTCGCGAGCGGCAAGGTCCATCAGTACGGCACCTTCAACGGCAACCCACTCGTGATGGCGGCCGCGGAGGCGGCGCTGACCGAGGTGCTGACCGAGGACGCCTATCCCAAGCTCGAGGAGACCAACGAGCGGCTCAAGTCGGCCTGTCAGGAGATCATCGACCGCTACGGCCTGCCGGCCTACACCGAGGGCCTGGGCGCCAAGGGGTGCGTGATCTTCTCTCCCGAGCCGCTTCTCGAGTACCGCGACTACCTCACCAAGGTCGACGGCGACCTCGCGACGCTCGCCTGGCTCTACCACATGAACCACGGCATCTTCATGACGCCCGGCGTCGAGGAGGAGTGGACGCTGTCGGTGGCCCACTCCGACGAGGACGTGGAGTGCTACGTCGAAGCCTTCGCGACCTTCGCGCGGGACGTGACGGGGACCTAGGCGCCGTCCAGCGCCGCCCGCGCGCTGTCCAGGTCGTCGGTCGCGACGACCAGCTTGATGCCCCCGAACGTGGTGTAGGCGAGCTCGATGTTCACGTTCGCCTCGCCGAGGGCGCGCGCCAGCCCGCCGAGGCTGCCCGGCCGCTTGGCGACGTCGATCACCAGGACCTCACGCTCGTCGGCAATGCCGAGTCCGCCGTCCTCCAGCGCTCGCCGCGCCGCAGGGGCTACGTCATCGTCGAAGAGGAGGTGGATTACCCCGTGTCCCTCCCCCGTCATCGCGCACATGCCTTGGATGCTCACGCCCGCGCGGCCCGTCGCCTGCCCCAGGCGGGCAAGCTCGCCCGGCCGGTCCTGAAGCACGACGGTGAGGTTCTTCGCCATCCTCGTCCTCCGGCCCCGGGGTATATCAGTGGCCGCGCCCCGCCGCCCCGCCGAAACTCAGGCTCCCGGCACCGCTCGCCGATAATCGATCTGCATGGCGGCACGCTGGAATCGACCGCGCACGAGCGGTAAGGACGTCGAGCGGATCGTGGGCGTCTCGGAATCGACGCCGCGTCATCAAGAGGTGCCGGCCGTCCCGCCCCGGTTTGCCCGGCATCTCGAGGGAGCAGCGCACAGACGGCGCGGAGGCGAGCGCCCGTGGGTGGCTGTCGCGCGGGCCGGAGGAATCGACGCGATCCGAGAGCAGTGGGGAGACCCGGCGGCCGAGGAGTTCCTGCGATCGGTGGCAAGCGCGCTGCGCGCGGCGCTCCGGGAGTCGGACAAGCTCTCCCCCGTCGGGCGGGCGGAGTACGGGATCGTCATGGACGCGCCGAGCCCGGATGACGCGGTCGCCGGCCTGCAACGGCTGGTACGCAACGTGGAGGAGCTTGCCGCACGGGATCACCGGTGGAGCGGTGGCTCCCTCTGCATCGGCGTGACGCCGTTGGAGACTCCCGACGCCAACGTGACCCTCGCCCGGGCACGCGAGGCATTGAGCCGGGGTGGCGCCGGTGTCACGATGGCAAGCGCGTCGGGCTAGACAGGACGCGCGTCGGGCTTGCGCTGCTGGGTAGCCTGAAACCACATGGCGAATCGCCTGGCCAGCGAGACCAGTCCCTACCTCCTGCAGCACAAGGACAACCCGGTCGACTGGTACGCGTGGGGGCCCGAGGCGCTCGAGCGGGCGCGGGAGACCGATCGGCCGATCCTGCTGTCGGTCGGCTACTCGGCCTGTCACTGGTGCCACGTCATGGAGCGGGAGTCGTTCGAGGACCCCGACACGGCCGCCTACATGAACGAGCACTTCGTCCCGATCAAGGTCGACCGCGAGGAGCGCCCCGACGTCGATTCGATCTATATGGAGGCGGTCCAGGGAATGACCGGGCACGGCGGCTGGCCACTCACTGCGTTCCTCGATCCCGACGGCGTGCCGTTCTACGGCGGCACCTACTTCCCGCCCGAGCCACGTCACGGGATGCCGAGCTTCCGGATGTTGATGGAGGCAGTGGTCCAGTCGTGGACGACGAAGCGGGATGAGATCCGGGCGTCGGCGGATCGGATCAAGCAGCAGCTCGGGGCGATCGGGCGCATCGAGGCGGTGGACGAGGAGCTCACTCCCGAGGTGGTCGATCAGGCGACGCGCGAGCTTCGATCAGGAGCTGACATGGAGCACGGCGGGTTCGGCTCGGCGCCGAAGTTTCCGCCCGCCTCGGCGCTGGAGCTGCTGCTCGCCCGCGGCGTCACGGACGCGGTCGAGGTCACGCTCGACGCGATGGCCTTCGGCGGCATCTACGACCAGATCGGCGGCGGGTTCGCCCGCTACTCCGTGGACGACGTCTGGCTCGTTCCCCACTTCGAGAAGATGCTCTACGACAACGCGCTCCTCGCGCGCACCTACCTCCATGGGTGGCAGACGCTCGGCCACGATCGTTATCGGCGGGTGTGCGAGGAAACGCTCGTTTGGGCTCTACGCGAGATGCGCGGTCCCGAGGGCGGCTTTCACTCGGCGCTCGATGCCGACTCCGAGGGCGAGGAGGGGCGCTTCTACCTGTGGACACCGGACCAGATCCGCGAGGCGTTGGACGGAGTGGGATCCCCGAGTCTGGCCGACGAGGTGATCGGATACTTCGGCGTCACCGAGGACGGGAACTTCGAAAGCCGGAACATCCTCCACGTGCCGAGAGGTGGCGACGCTGAGCCTCCGGCGGAGTTGGATCACGCCCGGCGCGCGATGTACACGTACCGCTCGCGCCGGGTGTGGCCGGGCAAGGACGACAAGCGCCTGTGCTCGTGGAACGCGCTGATGATGGGCGCGCTGGCCGAGGCCGGAGCGGCATTGCCCTGTGGCGACTACCTCGACGCAGCGGTGACGTGCGCCGAGTTCATCAGGCGCGACCTGCGCGACGACAACGGCCGGCTGCTGCGCACCTACAAGGACGGCCGTGCGCATCTCGCTGCGTACCTCGAGGACTACGCCTACGTCGTCGAGGCGATGGTGACCCTTTACGAGGCGACGTTCGACGTCCGGTGGTTTGACGCCGCGCGGGAGACGGCGGACCTGATGATCGAGCTGTTCGCCGACGACGAGCGGGGCGGCTTCTTCACGACGGCCCACGACCACGAGGAACTCGTGGTGCGGCGCAAGGACCTCGACGACCACCCGATCCCGTCGGGGAACTCCGCGGCCGCGTTTGGCCTCCTGCGCCTCGCGGCGCTGACCGGCGAGCAGGAATACGAGCGGCGCGCGGTCAGCGTCTTCCGTCTGCTGCAGCGCGCGGCGGTGCGGCATCCCCAGGCCCTGGCCCACCTCCTCTGCGGGATGGACTTCTACTTCGCGTCCGTGAAGGAGGTCGCGCTCGTCGCGCCCGCCGCCGGCGACGGGCTCGGCGACCTCGCCACCGTAGTCCGCTCGGGATTTCGCCCACACGTCGTTCTCGCGGGCGGTCCGGAGGGCACGGAGCGACCGGAGCTTCTTCGGGACCGCGGCGCGGTCGACGGACAGCCCGCGGCATACGTCTGCGAGAACTTCGCCTGCCAGAGACCGGTTACCGAGCCCGACGCGCTGGCCGCAAGCCTGGACGATTGAGGTCGGGGCGCCGCGAGGCCTCGCGGGGTTGTCCCCTCCCGTAACCGAGCGAGGAGGAATGTCATGCCTCAGGAGTTCAGGCGCGGAGATCGCGTCGAGTGGAATTTTCGCGGCAGGAAGGTCGTCGGCAAGGTCCGCAAGCGGCTCACCTCGAGAACCGAGGTCGCCGGTCAGATCGTCGCCGCGTCGAAGGACGACCCGCGCTACCTGGTCCGCACCGAGAGGACCGGCAAGGAGACCACGCGGCGTCCCGCCGCACTCACCAAGCTCGCCTGAGCCCGGCTCAGCGCTGGAACAGCGGTGCGGACCGCGGCTCGTGGCGGCGCGGGTGGCGAACGGTGAGGTACCAGACGCCGGCCGCGATCAGCAGCTCGACGATGAAGCCGCCCAGGCTCCAGATGTTGTCGCTCGTCGAGAGGCTGTCGGTCGTCGTCAGGTGGTAGATGAAATGCGGCAGCGCGCCGAGGAGGAACGCGACCACCGCCACCTGCACGAGCCGCCGCTCCATGAACAGCGCCGCACCCAGCAGGACCACTGCGATCGTCAAGTTCGCGGCACCGAAGTCACGCAGGAGGTGCTCGTTGAACGGGGGGAGGGCTGAGACCCAGTGCCGCCCCGCTCCCGGGAAATTGTCGTAGAACCCGTGCGGCGAGATCAGCGACCATCCCGCGATCACGATGGACGGGATGGCCAGCAGGACGAGCCCCGCCCTGATCAGGCCCCGCGATTGGAGCGCTCCGTAGCCGAGACCGCGCGGCATCAGAGGATCGGGAGGAACCTATCGACCTCCCACGGGGTCACCTGGACCCGGTAGTCGGCCCACTCCTGGCGCTTGATCTCGATGAAGCGGTTGAAGGTGTGCTCGCCGAGGATCCGCAGCACCAACTCGGAATGGGCGGCGATCTCGATCGCCTCCCCGAGCGTCTCCGGCAGCTCCTCGATCCCGCGCTTCTCGCGCTCCTCCGGGGACAGGTGGTACAGGTTCTGCTCCATCGGCTCGGGCAGCTCGTAGCCCTTCTCGATCCCCTCGAGCCCTGCGTGCAGCATCCCCGCGAAGCACAGGTAGGGATTGCAGGCCGGATCCGGACACCGCAGCTCCGCCCGGGTCGCCTGCTCCTTGCCGGGGTGATAGAGCGGGACCCGAATCAGGGCCGAGCGGTTGCGGCGCGACCAGGCGAGATACGTCGGGGCCTCGAACCCCTGCACGAGCCGCTTGTACGAGTTGACCCACTGCGCAAAAAGGGGCGCGATCTCCCGCGCATGCTTGAGCTGGCCGGCGATGAACGCCTTGGCGGTTGGCGACAGGTAGTACTGGTCGTCGGCGTCGTAGAACGCGTTCCTGCCGTCCCGGGACAGTGACTGGTGGACGTGCATCCCAGACCCGTTCTCGCCATAAAGCGGCTTCGGCATGAACGTCGCGTGCCACCCGTACTTCATCGCGTACTCCTTGACCACGATCCGGTACGTCATGCAGTCGTCGGACATCGCGAGCGCATCCTTGTAGCGCATGTCCACCTCGTGCTGGGAAGGGCCGACCTCGTGGTGGGCGTACTCGACGTGGATGCCGAGCTGTTCGAGCGCGAGGATCGTCTCCCGCCGCACGTCGGATCCGGCGTCGAGGGTGGTCAGGTCGAAGTACCCACCCTCGTCCAGCGTCTCCGGCGTTCCCTCCCCCGGCTTCGCGGAGCGGAAGTAGAAGTACTCGAGCTCCGGCCCGATGTTGTAGGTGTCGAAGCCCATGTCCGAGGCTCGCTTCAGCGCCCGCTGCAGGATCCACCGCGGATCGCCCTCGTACGGGTCGCCGCCCGGGACGCGGACGTCGCAGAACATCCGCCCCGTCGCCTTCTCGGCGGGCCGCCACGGGATGATCGCGAAGGTCGAGGGGTCGGGCATGGCGATCATGTCGGACTCCTCGATCGGGTTGAAACCGGTGATCGACGAGCCGTCGAAGCCCATCCCGCCTTCGAAGGCGTCGTCGAGCTCGGCGGCATTGATCGAGAAGCTCTTGAGCTGGCCGAGGACGTCGGTGAACCAGAGCCGGATGAACCGCACGTCGCGGTCCTTGACGACCTTCATCACATCGTCGGGGGTCTCGGTTCGCACGGCGTTGGTGCTGTCGGCCATCTCGATCCTCCGTGTGTCGCGTGATGGTGCGGGCCAGAGCCCGCGAGGAGGCCGAACCATATCGGCGGCCTCCCGAGTGAACCGGCGCGGCGCCCATCGACGTATTCCCAGCGGAAGTGTTGCCATTCGCCCGCTGCCGCGCTATAACTTACGTCTAGTAAGTAACCTGCTAAAAGTAAAGTAAAGGCAGCCTAAACAGTCCGTAAACCGCTCGAGTAAGCCCCGGACAGAGAGCCACAGAATGACCGTCAAGACCGACATCAGCCGATTCGACATTCACGACGAGCTCACCGCACCGGAGGAGACGGCGCGCCTGCTTCGCGGGATGTCGGATGCCGGCGGGTCGGTGTCGAAGTTCATCGGCGTACTCGCCGGATCCCCGGCGGCGATGCGAGCCTTCGCGCGGATGCGGCACGAGCTTCGCGGCGGCGTGCTCCCCCGCCACACGGCCGAGCGCATCGCCCTGGCCGTCGCCGAGGATCGCGGCGACACCTACTCCGTCGCTCAGCACGCGCGGACCGCGCGTGCAGCCGGGCTTGGGCTCGACGAGATCTCGCGCGCGCGCAGCTGGGCATCGACCGACCCCCGCGAGGCGGCGCTCCTAGCGTTCGCGAAGGCGCTGTTCGAGAGCGAGGGCCGTCCGGCCCATCACCTCCTCGAGGAGGCTCGCGAGGTCGGGTGGAGCGACGACGAGCTCCTCGAGGCGGTCGCGCATCTCGCCCTCAGCGAGTTCCAGAGCCTGATCTCAAACGCCGCGGCCCTCCCCCAGGACCAGACGGACCCGGCGGTGCTCCCCGCCGCTGCCTGAGCGCCTACTTCCCGATCGGGGCGGCATGCGTGTAGTCGATCGCGGTGAAGTGCATCGCGGCACCGGGCGCCCGGTTGGCGCCGTGCGCGCTCGTGGCGGCGGCAATCATGCCGACCACCGCGATCACCACCGCCCACAGGGCGATGCGGTCGGGCCGCCGAATGATCGCCGGCTCATCTCGCCGGCGGCGTTCGTTTTCTGCCCCAGGCCGGGGCCATCCTTCGTTCATTCGCTCTCTCATTGCTTACGGGGTTAGCTGACGGGCTCGCGCCGAAAGAGATGGCGCTACGCAGCAGCGAGCTGCGATTCGCCCCAGTAACTGGGTCCCCCGATCCCCGCGATATGTGGCGAGGATTCAGCCGGAAGGTCGCGCGACATCCTAACAAGGCGCCCACCTATGCTTTCCCCGTGTCCGCTGCTCTCGTCACCGGCGCCGGCCGGGGGCTCGGTCTCGAGATCGCCCGTGCGCTGGCGGCGCGAGGCTTAACCGTTCACGTAACGGACGTGGACGAGGGCGCGGCGGCTGCAGCGGCCGAGGACATAGGGGGCTCGGCGTTCTTCTCCAAGGTGGACGTGCGTGATCGCGAGGCGTGTGAGGCCGCCACCGCGATGACTCTCGAGCGGGCGGGCTCGCTCGACGTTTGGGTGAACAACGCGGGGATCCTCGTCACGGGACATGTCTGGGACCATGATCCCGACACCTGCCGGCTCCTCTTCGAGGTCAACACGATGGGAACCATCAACGGGACCCTCGCGGCGCTCGCGCCCATGCGCGCGGCCAGGCACGGGCACGTGATCAACATCGTCTCGCTGGCGGGCCTGGGCGCACCTCCGGGCGAGGCCCTGTACGGGGCCACCAAGCACGCGGCGATCGCGTTCAGCCTGGGCACGCTCGCAGACCTGCGACGTGAGGGCCTGAAGGACATCCACGTCTCGGCGGTCTGCCCCGACGGTATCTGGACGCCGATGATCGCCGACAAGCTCGACGTGCGCGACCGCGAAGCTTCCGAGTCGGCAGCGGCGATGACGGTCGAGCGCGCCGGCCCGCTTGAGGTCTGGGTGAACAATGCGGGGATCCTCGTCACGGGACATGTCTGGGACCACGATCCCGATACGTGCCGGCTCCTCTTCGAGGTCAACACGATGGGGACCATCAACGGGACCCTCGCGGCGCTCGGGCCGATGCGCCAGGCGCGCCGCGGGCACGTGATCAACATCG
>JBJMKM010000033.1:0-50038 GCA_045805825.1 Solirubrobacterales bacterium | reverse complement strand
AGGTCCGCTCCGAGCACGCAGAGCTGGTGGAGCAGATCGGCGAGCTACGGGCGATCCTCGGCGACCCCGCTCGGATCGACGCCCTGATCGTCGACGAGCTCGGTGACCTGGAGGAGCGCTACGGCGACGAGCGCCGCACCGAGATCACCCACTTCGAGGGAGACGTGGACATCGAGGACATGATCGCCGAGCAGCAGATGGTGATCTCGATCACCCACTCCGGCTACGTCAAGCGCCTGCCGCTCGCCACCTATCGCCAGCAGCGCCGCGGCGGCATCGGGGTGATGGGCATGGACCTCAAGGAGGGCGACTACATCGAGCACCTGCACATCTGCTCGACCCACGACTGGATGTTGTTCTTCACGAACCGCGGCAAGGTCTACCGGCTGAAGGTGTACGAGCTTCCGGAGGGAGCGCGTGCGTCCAAGGGCAAGGCGCTGGTGAACGTGCTGCCCCTGCGCGAGGGCGAGCGGGTGATGGCGGTCAAGCCGACCCGCGACTTCTCCGAGGGCAAGTACCTCGTCTTCGCGACCGCCAAGGGGCAGGTGAAGAAGACCGAGTTCCCCGCCTACAACACGCCGATTCGCGCCGACGGGATCATCGCAATCAAGGTTCGCGACGGCGACGAGCTGGTGCAGGTCAGGCTGACCTCCGGTGAGGACGATCTGCTGCTGGTCTCGAAGTCGGGCCACGCGTCGCGGTTCAACGAGCAGGCGGTCCGTCCCATGGGCAGGGACACCTCGGGCGTCAAGGGGATGAACGTCTCGGGCAAGGTCAACGGCTCACAGAACCGCGTTCTCGCAATGGACGTCGCGCGCGACGACTCCGAGCTCTTCGTCGTCACGGAGAACGGCTACGGCAAGCGCACCGCGGTGTCCGAGTATCCCGTGAAGGGACGCGGGACCAAGGGCGTGCTGACGATCAAGCTGACCGAGAAGAAGGGTGGACTCGCCGGCGCGCTCATCGTGCGCGAGCACCAGGATCTGCTGTTCATCTCCGAGAACGGAATGGTCCAGCGCACCAAGGCGGGGGGCATCTCGCAGATGGGCAGGGCCACGCAGGGCGTCCGCGTGATGAACCTGCGGGGTGACGATCGGGTGAGCGCTGTCGCGCTTGTGATCGAGTCGAGTGCCTCGGTCGCCGACGAGGCATCCGCCGCGGAGGAGGCGGGCGAGCCGACGGTCAAGGCGACCAAGGACGTCGCCACCTCGGAGGACGGTACGGGCTAGCGCTGTACGCTGCCGCGCGTGAAGGAGCTGCGCGGCAGAAACGCCCTGGTCACCGGCGCCGGCGGCGGCCTCGGCGCCTACATCGCGCGGGCACTTGCCGACCAGGGAGTGAACCTCGCGCTCACTGACCTCCCGGAGGCGTCGGTGGACGGACTCTCGGCTGAGCTGCGGACGCGCGGCGTGGAGGTGAAGCACGCCCCGGCTGACCTGACCGATCGCGACGAGCGCCGGCGCCTCGGCGCGTGGGCCGAGGAAGCCCTGGGCCCGCTCGACATCCTCGTCAACAACGCGGGCGTTGAGTTCGGCGGCCCTTTCCTGGAGAGCGACGCCGAGGCGCTGGAGCTCACGGTCAAGATCAATCTGCTGGCGACGATGGATCTGACGCGCCTCGTCGTCCCCGGGATGCTCGAGCGCGGCCGTGGCCATGTGGTGAACATGGCTTCGCTCGCGGGCAAGCTGCCACCGCCGCAGCTCGCGTCATACGCCGCGAGCAAGCATGGCCTGGTGGGGTTCACCGCGGCGATGCGGGCTGAGCTCGGCGACAGCCCGGTCGGGTTCTCCGCCATCTGTCCCGGCTTCGTCAGTCGCGCCGGGATGTACGGGCGGCTCGAGCCATACATGGAGAACGCCTCCGAGAACCCCGTGGGAACCGTCCCTCCGGAGGAGGTCGGGCGCGCTGTCGTGCGGGCGATCGAGGAGGACCGCGGCGAGATCGTCGTCAACCGGCGTCCGGTGAAGCCACTCATCCTGCTGCACGCCGTGGCGCCGGCACTAATGGCGCGCCTCGGCCGGATGCGGCGGATGCGGGACTTCAGCGAGCGGATGGCGCGTGCCCGCGAGCGTTACGAGGAGGCCAGCCCTCCCCGTCGCTAGCGACCACCCGCCACATCGACCTCTCCGTTTGCTTCAATCGTCTTACCAGAGAAAGGAGGTGGTCCTAACTTGACTGACATGTTTTCTGGGACGCTGGAGGTGCAGGGCCGCTAGGTGGCGGCCGGCCGGTGCTTCGTCACCGGCGCAGGCAGGTCAGGCGGCATGAGGCCACAGCCTGATCAGTGCGGGCCGCCCAGTGGAATCCACCCCGGGCACCGGTGAGACGAGGAGGCGAGGAGCTACGTCCCGCCCCGCCGCAAATCCTCAACTCGCTTCCCAACCGCACCTTGAGCGAAGGGCCGCCTCCGGGCGGCCCTTCGTGCATCTCTGACGGCATCATCAATTTCAGGGGCTGGCGCCCCTCACCATCAACCTGTGACCAGGTACGGCTCCCAGGCGACCGGGATCCGCGGGCTCGCGAGCTGGATGAACACAGTGGGCCCGGGCGGCCTCGGACTGGACCGGGGGTGCATGCTCGCTTCGTGCGGAGTCTTGCTTCCCTTCTTGCGATTGCAGGGGGCGCAGGAGGCGACGATGTTCTCCCACACCGACTGGCCGCCGCGGCTGCGTGGGATGACATGGTCGACGGTGAGGCCGGCGGCCTGGTGCCCGCAGTACTGACAGGTCCAGGAATCGCGTGCCAGGACCGCCTTGCGCGTGATCTTGCGCCGGTGCACGTCGCGGGGAACGCGCACGTAGCGGACGAGCCTGATCACGCAGGGACGCTCGAAGGTCAGCCGCTCGGAGTGGAGAGCCCCGTCGCCCCGCTCGAGAACCTCGGCTCGCGCCTTCAGCACCAGGACGGTCGCCCGCCTGACGTTGCAGACATTGATCGGCTCGTAACTGGCGTTGAGGACGAGGACGCGGCCGCCGATGCCCGTGTGCGTCCGGTGGCCGTTGAGATGCACGCCACCTACATGACCGTTTACATGACCGTTTGCCGCACCCCCCGTGAACTCCGAAGCCCCCTCGCCTCGAAGTCCTACGTGAGGGTCCGCCGCGGTGTCCATAGCGCCACGATTGTAGACAGCGGCTCAGGTCGTCCCGCGCTGCCGAGCGGCCAACGACGCCGTCAGGAGCCGGGGATGCCGTTGCCGGCAATCGGATAGCTCCCGAGGATCCGCACGGACTCCGCCTTGCCTCGAAGCGCCCGGATCGCTTCGCTGACCGGCCCATCGTCGGCGGCTCCGTCCAGGTCGCAGAAGAACATGTAGCGCCCCAGACCCTGCCTCAGCGGACGCGACTCGATCCGCGTGAGGTTGAGCTCGCGACTCGAGAACTCGGTCAGCGCCTCGACAAGCGCTCCGGGGTGATCCGCCCCGAGCTCGGAGAACACGAGCGTCGTCCGCCACGGACCGTCGCCGCTCGGCTGCGTTCCCTCCGGCGCGATCCAGACGAACCTGGTGACGTTGTCGGGGTCGTCCTCGACACCTTCGCGGAGAACCACGCACTGGTATATCCGCGCCGCGGACGCGGCGCCCAGGGCCGCCCAGGGCTCATCGCTCGCCGCCACGGACCGCACCGCGTCCGCGGTGCTTTCCGCAGCGCGCACGGCGGCGTTCGGCAGCTCTGCGCGAATGAACCTGGCGCACTGCGCGCTGGCCTGCGGATGGGAGAGGACGACCTCGACCCGCTCGAGCGGGATCTCACTGCGCCCGATTAGGCTGTGGCGAATCGGGTGATCGTGCTCGCCCGCGATCGCGATGCCTTCTGCCTCGAAGGCAAGCGTGTCGAGAGTCGATCGCACGGCGCCCTCGATCGAGTTCTCAAAGGGAACGAGTGCACGCTCCGCCTCCCCCTCGGCGACCGCACGGATGGCGGCGTACACGCTCGGACGAGGGAGCGGGTCGATGTCCGCGTCTCCCGCGGCGGCAAGGAGGGCGTCTTCCGAGAAGGTGCCGGCGGGCCCGAGAAAGGCGACTCGCGTTGCCATGCGCGCGGAAGGTTACGAGGGACTTTCGCGGGTTGGCGCCGCCGGCCTAGCGGAACGTGATCTGGTAGGTGGAGCGATTGTTGGTCGTGATCGTTTCGCCGGGCACCGGCAGCACCGTTACCTCGAGAGTCAGCTCCACGTTCCTCTCCGGCTGCGGATGAATCGGTAGCTCCGCCGTCTGGACACCTCCGGCGGCGATCGTCCCGATGGTCGTCGTTCCCTCGATCGTCTGCGCGCCGCCGGTCAGGCTGTAGCTCACCCCGACGCCCTTCTCGTTCGCGCCGCCCTCGTTGGAGACGTCGACGTCGATCTCCGGCGCCCCGCTCCCCGTGACCGTCGTCGGCGTGTCGGTGCTGAGCACGACGCTCCCGGGCTTGGCGATCGTCTGCACGATCGACGTCCCGTGCGCCCCGGCGGTGACGTTCTTGCTCGAGACCGCCGAGAGCGCGGACGCCACCTGCAGGGGGTCGAGCCAACGGCTCGGATCCGTCATGAAGACGCTGGCAGGAGCCTTCTCGTCGATGCCCTGATCGGACAGCTCCGTGTCGATCTGGTCCTGGGCCTGCGTGTAGAGGACGTCGCTCGCGAGGAAATACTGCATGTAGTCCGTGATGGAGGTGATCGCCTCGGTGCGCTCAGGGCCGGGATTGCCGAGCGCTTTCGAGACCTGGGTGGAGATGCCGCTCAGCGCCTGCGCGCGCAGGCTGTAGGCGAGCTGGAGCTCGTTCTGCGCGTCGCTCAGCTCGCCTGGCGTGTCGAGGGAATTCACGCGGCTGGCCAGGTTCTCGGCCGTGCCGCGGTCGGTGGCGATCTCCGCCTCGAACTCCAAGGGGCTCGCGGTCCCGGGATCGCTCAGCTTGCCGAAGAAGTCCCCTGAGAGCTGATTCGTCTGGGCGGTGATCGCGCGGAGATCCGAGACGTAGTTCTCGAAGCCGCGGGTCTTCCGTGCGTCGAGGCAGCCCTTGACCCCGAGGATGATCAGGATCAGGACGACGATGATCGCGCCGATCCCGATCGCCCGGCGTACGAGGATCTGCCGCTGGCGGTTGGGACCGCGGCGGGAGGGCGGACGGGTGCCGCCGGGAGGTGGTGCCAGTTCTTCCTCGTCGAGGAATGCCAAAAGCTCAGCCTCTGGTGGGCGCCTTCACGGCCCGGGAGTATGACCTGTGCCCGGCCGCCGTACCGTGAGGGCGATCGATACGCGCACGACCTGTTGCGCCTCCAGGCAGGTTACGCACGGAGCACGGCGAAGCCTAAGCCGGAATGGTCGGCGAGGTAGTGATGGATCGCTTCCGGCTTCTGGAGCGGATCGGCTCCGGGGGAATGGGCACTGTCTATCGGGCTTTCGACGAGCGCCTCCAGCGCCAGGTCGCCGTCAAGGAGATCACGAGCTCCGACCCTGAGCGGGTCGCCCGCGAGGCTCAGGCGGCGGCGCGGCTGAACCATCCCGGGATCGTCACGCTTTATGAGCTCGGGTCGGACGGCGGGCGGGCGCTTCTGGTGAGCGAGCTCGTCGACGGGGCCACGCTGGCGGAGCTCGCGCAATGCGGGGATCTCTCCGATCGCGAGGTAGCCGAGTTCGGCGCAGACGTATGCGAGGCCCTGGCGCATGCGCACGAGCGCGGCGTCATCCACCGTGACGTCAAGCCGCAGAACGTCATCGTTCGCGTCGACGACGGTGCTGGCCGTCGCGCGAAGCTCATGGACTTCGGAATCGCCTCGCTCGTCGGGGCGCCGACGCTCACGGCAACGGGTGAGGTCATCGGGACGCTCGCCTACATGGCGCCCGAGCAGGCCACCGGAGCGGGCGCCTCTGAGGCGTCCGACGTCTACTCGCTCGCGCTGACGCTGTACGAGTGCTGGTCTGGTGCAAACCCCGTGGCCGGCCATACGCCGGCGCAGACCGCCCGCCAGATCGGAAGTCCACTTCCCGCGCTTGGCGATTACCGCCCAGATTTGCCCGCGCACATGGCCGAGTGCATCGACGCCTGCCTCGACCCGGAACCGGAGCTCCGGCCGACGCTGGACGACCTCGATCATCACCTCGATGCCGCGATCCCGAGACTCGACGGGAGCTGCGCGGTCCCGGTGCGCGGGGATCAGGAAGAACCCGCCCCGCGCGAGCAGGGCACGCTTCTGCGCGTGGCGCAACTGGCGGCGCTTTGCGTCTGGGGCGTCACGGTGATGCTCTTGGCGGTTGCCGCCGGCCGTCCCGGTCTCGCCCTGGTGCTCGGCGTCCTGAGCGCCCCGGCGATCCTCGTAGCATCATGGCTGCCGTGGGCCGGAATCCCTC
The DNA here is from genome assembly GCA_045805825.1 of Solirubrobacterales bacterium. Classification (GTDB taxonomy): domain Bacteria; phylum Actinomycetota; class Thermoleophilia; order Solirubrobacterales; family 70-9; genus AC-56. Next base: position 43,710 of record JBJMKM010000033.1, on the reverse strand, counting down.
TTGCAGCACCTCTCCTCGGCGCCGCCTCGGCCGGAGCCGCCTACCCGGCCCTCGCCGGCTCGCGGGGAACGCTGCGTGAGCGCGCTGTCCTGGGCGCCTTGGGCTGGTGCTGGATGCTGTGTGGCGCGGCCGCGTTCGGTTTGGGATCGACGGCGGGTCTCGTGGACGATCCGCCACACGACTGGATGCGCACCACCGGCGACGCGGCAAGCGGGCTTCTGGCACCCTTGGCCTCCCCGGAGGCGCTTCTGGGCGCGGCGATCTTCGCCGTCGCCTCGGCGGCGCTGGGCCTGATCCTCCGAGCGGGTCACATCGCCGTCGCCCTGCTGGGAGCCGTGCTGTGGGCGGCATGCCTGGACGCGGCGCTGCGCGTCGTTGGCGAGGGTGACCTCGGGGGCGTGCCGGTCGTCGCCGTCGCGGCGGCCGCGATCTCAGTGATCTTGGAGTTCCGGCGCCGTGGCGCCCGCCCGGCGATGCGTCGCGCCCCGGTTCCGAGTACGCATCCCGCTATGGGCGGCAGCGGCCCATCGGCCGGGTCCTAAACGGTCGCTACTCCCTAGGATTGTCACGCCGCACGGGGGCAATCGCATTCGCTGAGCCCCTGCGTGCCGACGTTCTGAACCCGGAAGGGAGCTTGGCATCAGCGTTCTGAGAAACCTGGAGCAGCGGATCGAGAGCCTCGTCGAGGGCGTGTTCAGCCGCGCCTTCTCGTCGCAGGTTCAGCCGGTCGAGCTCGCGCGCAAACTGGCCAAGGAGATGGATGCGCACCGCACCGCTTCGGTGGCGCGCACGTACGTGCCCAACCAGTACACGATCTGGCTCTCGGCCGAGGACCATCGGCGCCTCGAGGGATATGAGCGCTCGCTCGAGCAGGAGCTGTCCGGCTATCTGCTCGAGCACGCACGGCGCAAGGACTACGCGCTCCTGACGCGGCCGGAGGTCAATCTCCAGACGGACGATCGCCTGCGCCTCGGTGAGTTCGGGATCCAGACGCGCCTCGTCAAGCCGCCCGCCCGGCAGGGCGAGGAGCCCTCCCAGGGAGAGCACGGGCACACGATGGTGTACTCGATACCGCCGAAACAGACGCGGCGTGAGCGCCGGCGCCCGGATGCCAACCTGGTCGGGACCAAGGCGATCGTGACGATGGATGACCGCCGCTATGTCCTCGACGGCCCCGTGGCCGTTCTGGGACGCTCCCGGGATTCCGATTGCGTCTTCTCGGATCCGAACGTTTCACGCCACCACGCCGAGCTTCGGCGGGGGTCGACCGGGGACTGGCAGATCGTCGACCTCGGCTCGACGAACGGAATCAAGGTGAATGACCGGCGCGTGGACTCAAGCCGGCTCTCGCCGGGCGACGAAGTGACGCTCGGTACCACGAGGTTCGTCTTCGACATCGAGCAGTAGCCGGCGATCCCCCGATGGACACCGAACCGATCGCGGTCGCGCTTAAGTTCGGCTTCCTCGCCGTTCTTTACCTGTTCCTGCTCTGGGTGGCACGGAGCGCCTTCCGCGAGCTGCGCACCACGACCGCCCCGGCCCCCGAGGCTACCGGCATCCATCCGATCGGCCCAGGCGGACGCGCGGCCGCTACGGATGCGTGGCTGGTGGCGGTGACCGGCGGCGGGCTCGACCCCGGCGAGCGCTTCGATCTGTTCGGCGGGATCTCGATTGGACGCTCGTCGGACGCTGATGTGCGAATAGAGGACCGATTCGCCTCAGGGGTGCACGCCCGGGTCTATTCCCGGGGAGCCAACTACTACGTTGAGGACATGAACTCGACCAACGGGACGTTCCTGAACGGCGGCCGCCTGAACGGGGAGGCGAAGCTGAACGACCTCGACGAGGTCAAGATCGGGAACACGGAGTTCCGCTTCGAGCTCGACGTCCCCGGCGGCTGACCCCAGCGACATCCATGCTCAAGGTCGTCGAACAGGCATTCCGAACCGACACCGGGCGTCAGCGGGACGCCAACGAGGACTCCTACTTCGCCAGGTCGCCGGTCTTCGCGGTGGCCGACGGCATGGGTGGGGCGCAGGCAGGCGAGGTCGCGTCGCGCCTTGCCGCGGAGTCGTTCGAGGCGGTGCAACGCGGGGACGAGCCCCCCGAGGCCTACCTGCGCGCGATCGCCAAGACCGCCAACGCGCGCATCCATCGCCTTTCCCAGTCCGACGAATCGCGGTCCGGCATGGGAACGACGTTCACGGCCGCGCTGCTGGAGGACGAGGAGGTCGGTTTCGCGCACGTCGGCGACAGCCGCGGCTACCTGTTCCGCGACGGCGAGCTCAAGCTGTTGACCTCAGACCACTCGCTCGTCGAGGAGCTTCGCCGCCAGGGAAGGCTCACCGACGAGCAGGCCGAGGACCACCCGCAGCGGTCGATCATCACCCGCGCGCTGGGACCCGAGCGCGACGTGGAGGTCGACACCATGACCTACCGGGCGCGGCCCGGCGACGTCTACCTGCTGTGCTCCGACGGCCTGACCACGATGATCAAGGACGATCGGATCGCGGAGATCCTCCGCCGGTCCGGCACGCTCGACGAGGCGGTCGATCAGCTCGTGTCCGAAGCGAACGCGGCCGGCGGCCGCGACACCGTCACCGTCGTCGCCTTCCGCGTGGCGGAGGCGGAGGTCGCCGCGGAGCGCCCCGAGGATCTGACCCTCGTCGGTCCGGCGGCCGAGGAGGCCGGGCTCACCGCAGCCGGCGTGGAGGCGGCCGCCGAGCGCGAGCGCGCGGCCGCTCCCGCGCGACGGCGCGCGCGCCCGGCTCCGGCGTCGCGGGGACGGCGTTGGCCGCGCCGCGCCGTGACGGCGCTTGTCGTCCTCGTCGTCACGGTCGGGCTCGCGGCGCTCGCTGCCTGGGGCGTCCGCCAGGTTTACTTCCTCGGAACCGATTCGGGTGGGCGCCTGGCTCTGTATCGCGGGCTCCCATACGACCTTCCGCTGAGCATCCACCTGTACTCCGAGGTCTACTCGGCTCCGGTGCAGGTGAACTCGGTGCCCGCGAGCCGCCGCGACAGCGCCACCAACCACACTCTGCGCTTCCACGACGACGCCGTCGACCTATTGGACGACCTCCAGGCGGCCGCGGACCGCACGATCGCCGCACGCCAGCGGAACGCTCAGCCCAGCCCCAATGCCGGCAAGCAGCCGACGGGCGGCAAGAAAGGCGACTCGACGCAGGGAAGCGGTGCCGGAGGAGGTAAGAGCGGCGGCGCCGGAGGCGGAGGCGCCGGAGGCGCCGGATCCGGAGGTAAGAGCGGCGGCGCCGGATGAGCGCACGCAATCGCGAGCTACTTGCCCTGATCCCGGTCGCGCTCCTCGTCACGGCCGGGTTCACCGCGGTCTTCATCGTCGAGTCCAACCAGATCGGCAATCTCAGCCTGATCTACGGCGGTTACTTCCTCGCGGTGTGCGTGGGCGTCCACCTGTTCATCCGCGTCCGGCTGCCCTACGCGGACCCCTACCTGTTCCCGCTGTGCGCGCTGCTGGCGGCGATCGGGCTGGTGATGCTCTTCCGGATCAACGACGAGCTCGCCCTGAAGCAGGCGTCGATCTTCGTGGGCGGCGCCGTGCTGCTAGCGCTGACGATCCTCTTCGTGCGGGACTACCTCGTCCTGCAGCGGTACCGCTATCTGATCGCCACGGCGGGCATCCTGCTGCTCATGGCGCCGCGCCTGCCGGGCGTGGGATCGCAGGTCAACGGCGCCTATCTCGGGATCAACCTCGGCCCGTTCTCGTTCCAGCCGGCGGAGATCGCGAAGATCTGCATCGTCATCTTCCTCGCCAGCTACCTGGCGGAGAAGCGCGAGCTCCTGACCGTCGCCGCCCGTCGCGTTGCCGGCCTCACGATCCCGCCGATCAAGCACTTCGGGCCTCTCCTGGTGGTCTGGGGCGCGACGATGATCATGCTCGTCTACATCCGCGACCTCGGGAGCTCGCTGATGTTCTTCGGCGCGTTCCTGGCCCTGCTCTACGTCGCGACGCAGCGGCTCTCCTACGTCATCGCGGGGCTGACCCTGTTCTTGGTTGGCGCCACCCTGATCGCATCGCACATCGCGCACGTGCAGGACCGGGTGGACATCTGGCAGCACACGTTCGACAAGAACCCCTGCCACCTGACGAAGCAGGAGATCCACGCCGGTCAGGACTGCGGCGTCGGCCAAATCCAGCAGTCCCTCTTTGCGCAGGCGGACGGGGGGTTATTCGGGCAGGGACTTGGCGAATCGCTCCTGAGGCTTCCGGGGCCGTTCGCTCCCGACTGCGATCAGCCGTTCCCCGACTGCGGCAGCATCCTGCCCGCCCCGCACACGGATGAGATCTACGCCCTGATCGTCTCCGAGCTCGGCCTCTTCGGCGGCGCGGGGGTGATCCTCATCTACGCACTGATCGCGGCGCGAGGCTTCAAGGCGGCGGTGATGGCGCGCGACGGCTTCTCGAAGCTGCTCGCCGCCGGGCTGTCGGCGGTGTTCGCCCTGCAGGCGTTCGTGATCATCGGCGGCGTCGTGAAGTTGATCCCGCTCACGGGCGTAACCCTGCCGTTCGTGAGCTTCGGCGGAAGCTCGGTGATCGCGAACATGATCCTGCTCGGTCTGCTCCTGATGATCTCCAACGACGCGCGGCGCCCCCGGCCGGTGCGCGAGGAGGGCCCCGTGGTCGAAGGTCTGCCGGCGTGAACGCCCCGATCACCAAGCTCTACGCGCTGATCCTGTTGCTGTTCGCTGCGCTCGTCGGGTTCACGTCCAAGTGGGCGGTGTTCGACTCGAACTCGCTCAAGGACGAAACCGCGAACCGGCGTCCGCTGATCGAGGAGCAGCAGGTAAAGCGCGGTTTCATCAAGACCGCGGACGGCGTCACGATCGCCGAGAGCCATCCGGAGGGCGGCGGCGCCCATCCCGTCTACGTCCGCGATTACCCGCAGGGCACCACGTTCGGCAACCCGGTCGGCTACAGCTTCGTCCAGTCCGGACAGACGGGAATCGAGAGGTCCGAGAACGCCACCCTCGCGGGAGAGCGCAACGAGTTCTCGTCGCTCCTCGACGAGATCCGCGGTGTTCCTCAGGAGGGGGACAACATCACCCTCACGATCAACTCGCACCTGCAGCAGGTCGCGACGCAGGCGCTCCAGTCGTCGATCAGCCAGTTCGGCGTCGACAGCCCCGGTGGCGCGGCGGTCGCTCTCGACCCATCCACGGGAGCCGTGAAGGCGATGGTCTCGCTGCCTGGCTACGACCCGAACTCGGCCGAGGACCCGTCGGTCCTCGAGCAGCTGAACTCAAACGGATCCGGATCGCCGCTCTTCAACCGGGCGACGCAGAGCACCTATCCGCCGGGCTCGACGATGAAGGTGGTCACCGCGGCGGCGGCGCTCGATTCGCGCGAATTCACGCCCGGCAGCGTTCTGAGCGGCCGGTCGCCGCAAACCATTGGCGGTGTTCCGTTGTTCAACGCGGGTGGTGAGGAGTTCGGAGACATCGACATGACCACAGCACTCACTCATTCGGTCAACACGTACTTCGCGCAGGTCGGTGAGCAGCTCGGGACCGACACGATGGTCGAGTACATGAAGCGCTTCGGCTTCTACAGCGATCCCGAGCTCGACTACCCCGACGGCCAGATGGCGCCGAGCGGCCCGTACAACTCCGACGGGCACCTGGTGACCTCGGACTTCGACGTCGGGCGAGTGGCGATCGGGCAGGGCGGCGAGGAGGGCCAGGACCTCACGACGCCGCTGCAGATGGCGGAGGTCGCTGCGACCGTCGCGAACGGCGGCGAGCTCATGCAGCCGACCTTCCTCGAGAAGGTGACCGACCCCGACGGCCGGGTCACTCAGAGCCTGACGCCACACGTCCAGTCGACTGCCATCAGCCCGGAGACGGCAAGCCAGCTCACCGAGATGATGACCAACGTCACCGCCGAGGGAACCGCGGCGGGCCTGAGCCTGGCCAGCGGCACAATCTTCGCCGGCAAGACCGGCACCGCGGAGATCGACATCGAGGCAGGGATCAACCAGCCCTGGTTCATCGGGTTCGCGCCCGCGCAGGACCCGAGGATCGCGGTCGCAGCGACTATCGAGCGTTGCCAGGCGTGCTTCGGCGCGGACGCGGCGGGGCCGGTGGTGACGCAGATAATGGACGCCGCGCTGGCCGAGGGCGGCTGATGCAACTCGCGCAGGGCACGGTCGTAGCGGACCGCTACCGGCTGCTGGGCCGGCTCGGCTCCGGCGGCATGGCCGACGTGTGGTGCGCCGAGGACTCGCTGCTCAACCGGCGTGTCGCGCTGAAGTTCCTGCACCCGCGCTTCGCGCAGGACGAGCAGTTCATCGAGCGATTCCGGCGCGAGGCGTCGGCGGCCGCCGGGCTACAGCACCCCAACGTCGTCGGCGTCTTCGACCGGGGGAACGTCGACGGCTCGCACTACATCGCGATGGAGTACGTCGACGGTGCGTCGCTGAAGGACCTGATCGCCCGGGGGCTCTCGGTGGGCGAGGCAGTCGAGATCGTCCGCCAGGTCCTGGCGGGCGTGAAGTATGCGCACGAGCGCGGGATCATCCATCGAGACCTGAAGCCCCAGAACGTCCTCGTCGACTCCGAGGGCCGGGCCCGGGTCACCGACTTCGGGATTGCCCGGGCTGGAGCATCGGAGATCACCCAGACGGGCTCGGTCCTCGGGACCGCGCAGTACCTCTCGCCGGAGCAGGCGCAGGGGCTGCCGGTCACCGCGGCGTCCGACATCTATTCGGTCGGCGTCATGCTCTACGAGGCACTGACGGGCGGCGTGCCCTTCGACGCCGATTCGCCGGTGACCGTCGCGCTGAAGCAGGTCTCAGAGCGCCCACGCCCTCCCAGCGAGGTCAACCCGCAGGTCTCGCGCGCCCTCGACGGCGTGGTCATGCGAGCGCTTGCCAAGGATCCGGCCAACCGCTTTGCATCGGCAGAGGAGTTCAGCCAGGCTCTCGACGCCGCCGAGGCGGATCCCTCGGGCGGCGCGTTCGGCGACACGGCGTCCTATGCGGCCGTCGCTGCGGCTGCCGGAACTGAGCCGCCCCCTCCACCGCCGCCGCCGCCCGAAGAGCGGCGCTTCTTCACGCGTGGGCGCCTCGCGCTGTTGGCCCTGCTCCTCCTCGCACTGGCCGGGGTGGTTGCGTACCTCTTGCTGAACGGAGGCGGATCGACCCGGTCGTCCGTCCTCGTGCCGACGGTGATCGGCGAGAAACAGGCCAAGGCCACGGAGATCCTGGAGGACGCCGGCTTCGAGGTGACGCCCCGTAAGGTCCCGCGCGCGAACACGCCCGTCGGGAAGGTAATCGAGCAGGACCCGCCGGCCGGCGCGCGGGCTCCGGAGGGATCGCCGGTCGTGATCACCGTGTCGATCGGCCTTGGCAAGGCGATCGTGCCGGATGTGAAGGGCGCGGAGCTGGCCGATGCGAGAAAGCAGCTCGAGGACGCCGGATTCAAGACCGAGGTGACGCAGGAGCACTCCGACCGGGTGAAGAAAGGCGTGGTCATCGGGACGGCGCCGCCCGCGGGAACGCACCTCGAGCTCAGGTCGACTGTGACGATCCAGGTCTCGAGCGGGCCGCGCGTCGTTGAGGTGCCCTCGGTGGTCGGCCTCGACCAGGGAGAGGCCGAGGGCGAGATCCGCCAGGCCGGTCTCGTGCCGCGCCCGCACAAACAGGAGTCAACGGAGCCCGAGGGACAGGTCATCGACCAGATCCCAGACGCCGGCAGCAGCGCACAGCGTGGCGACTCGGTGACGATCGTGGTCTCCAGCGGCGTCGGCAGGGTTGTGGTTCCAAATGTGGTCGGTGAGTCAAAGGACGCGGCAATCAGCGACCTCCACGCCGCGGGGCTGAGCGCCCGCGTGGTCACCCAAACGACCGACGACCCGAACTCGGACGGCGTAGTGCTCAGTCAATCGCCGCAGGGCGGGGGAAGGTTGCCCGAGGGTGAGGCCGTGGCGATCTCCGTCGGCAAGTTCGAGGAACCGACTACCACGACGACCACGTCCACCAACACCGACACCACGACCCCCTGATGCGGATTGCCGTTCTCAGCGGCGGGCGCTCGAGCGAGCATGAGATCTCGTTGCAATCCGGTGCCTCGGTCGCCACGGGCCTTCGGGAAGCCGGGCACGAGGTAATCCCGGTCCTGCTGGAGCGCGATGGCCGGTGGACGCACGAGGGAGATGAGATTTCGCTCAGGGCCGGTGGTGGGATGCTCGACGCGGACGTGGTCTTCCCGGTGCTCCACGGGCCGTTCGGCGAGGACGGGACGGTTCAGGGCCTTCTGGAGATCCTCGACGTCCCGTACGTCGGTCCCGGCGTGCTCGCGGCGGCGCTCTCGATCGACAAGCTGACGTTCAAGCGGGTGCTGGCGTTTCAAGGGATCCCGCAGGTGGACTTCTGCGAGGCGGGCGAGGACGCATGGCGTGAACAGGTGGTTGCGATGGGCATACCGGTGTGGGTGAAGCCCGCCCGACTGGGGTCGAGCGTCGGGATCACGAAGGTGACGAGCCCTGAGCGCCCGCTCGACGAGGCCATCGAGGCCGCTCGCGCCTACGACCCGCGGGTGATCATCGAGGCTCACGGCGGAGGCAAGGAGGTGGAGTGCTCGGTGATGGGAAACGAGGATCCCGTCGTCTCACCCCCTGGGGAGATCGTCGCGAACGCCGACTGGTACGACTTCGAGGCGAAGTACTCGGAGGGTGGCATGGACCTCCTCGTACCGGCGCGGATCGGCGAGGACGTGATCTCCCGTGTGCAGGAGCTGGCGTCGCGCGTCTTCAGGGCAATCGACGGGAGCGGTCTGGCTCGCTGCGATTTCTTCGTCCACGAGGACGGCGAGGTGCTCGTCAACGAGCTGAACACGATCCCCGGCTTCACGGCCACAAGCGTGTTCGCGAAGCTCTTCGAGGCGGACGGCATCTCCTACCCGGAGCTGTGCGACCGCTTGGTTTCCTACGGCCTCGAGCGCTACGAGCGGCAGCGAAGCTTCCGGTTCTGAGCCTCAGGTGCTCAGCCCGACCTCGTCGATCTGGACGCTGTAGCCGTCGCCGGTTGACGCCAGCTTGGTGATCCAGATCAGGTAGTACTTGGCCGTGCGCGGGCTGAGCTCGACCGTCTGATCCGTGGACATGTCGTCCGAGAAACCGATCGGCTTGCCCCATCCCTGAAGCGAGGTGGGCGGACCGGACTCCGAGGCGTAGACCTGCATGCCCCAGTGGGCGACCTCGGAGCGAATCCGGATGTTCCGCGCCGCGACCGGTTCGGAGGTCGTGACGACCAGGCCCACGCCCGGTTTGCCCACGGAGTCCTGCGTCGTCGGGGCATCGTAGGTCTCGGTGGACCAACTCGTGCCCGTATTGCCATCGATGGCGAGGCTCAGCTCGTCGTCGTGCTCCTCGCCGTCACCGGGTGCCGGGTCGAAGGACTGGGTGTCGACGATGTGCACCGGCGCCCCCGCCGGGGCAGCGGCCGGGCCCGAGTTGTTGCTCTTTCCGGTGAGCGCTGTGACCAGCAGGGCCGCGACCGTCGCCGCGAGCACGAGGAAGACGCCGGCGGCCGAGATGCGGCGGGTGGTGAGGACCTTGCGCTTGTTCGGGACGGTGTCGAGGACCGTGGTTGCCTGCCCGCCCGAGCCGCCGGAGCGGGCCACCTCCACCTCGAGCGCCGCCTCGAGATCCGCGAGGCAGCTCGCCATGTCGGGGTAGCGCTCCTTCGGATCCTTGCTGGTGGATCGCTCGACCACGGCGGCGAGCGCGGAGGAGACCTCGGGCCGGCGGCGCTGAACGTCGGGCATGTCCTCGTTGACGTGCTTCATCGCCACGCCGACGACGGTCTCCGCGGTGAAGGGAACCTCGCCGGTGAGCATCTCGTAGAGCAGGACGCCTAGGGAGTAGATGTCCGTGCGAGCGTCGACGCCTCGGCCCATCGCCTGCTCGGGCGAGACGTAGTCGGTGGTGCCGAGGACGCGGCCGGTCTGAGTGAGCCCGTCGGCCTCGAGCGAGCGCGCGATCCCGAAGTCGGTGACCTTCGCCCGGCCCTCGGAGTCGATGAGAACGTTTTGCGGCTTGACATCACGATGGACCAGACGACGGCTGTGAGCGGCGGCCAGCCCGCGGCCGATCTCGATCGCATAGGCGGTCGCCTCGTCGACGGGCAGCGGCCCCACGCGCTCGATGCGCTGCTTGAGCGTCTCCCCGTCGACGTACTCGAAGACGATGTAGGGGTGGCCGCCATCCTCGCCGGCGTCGATCACGGACACGACGTTGGGATGGGAGAGCTGCGCCACGGCCCGTGCTTCGCGCCGGAACCGCTCGATTTGGTCCGGCTGATCCGACATCTCGCGGTGCATCACCTTCACCGCCACCCACCGCTCCAGGGTGATGTCCCGCGAGAGGTACACGGTCGACATCCCGCCGCTGCCCAGCTTGGACTCGAGGCGATACCGCTCTGACAGCACGGTGCCGATCAGACTGCTGGCAAGCCCGGTTGTCGCTTCGTCCGCCATCGGATAGGTATTTTCGACACTCACCCTAAGCCCCCGCTCACTGCCGCGTTTCCTGCACGCCAATGCCCGTTGAACTCCGGTACTACACCGATCCCGCCTGCTCCTGGTCGTGGGGCTCCGAGCCGAAGCTCCGGCGGCTCATGTGGGAGTTCGGCGAAGAGCTCCGCTTCACCTGGGTGATGGGAGGCCTGGCCCGCTCCTACGAGCCGGATCGGTACTGGGATCTCGTGACGGAGTGGCTCGACGTATCGGCGGAGTCGGGGATGCCGGTCGACGCCCGGCTCTGGAGCCAGAACCCCATAGCCTCCACGTATCCCGCGTGCCAGGCGGTGAAGGCCGCCGTCGAACAGGGGTCGGATGCCGCCTACCGCTACCTTCGCCGTCTGCGCGAGGGACTCATGATCGAGCGAAAGAAGCTCGACCACGTCGAGGCCTTGGTCGGCGAGGCGGGCCCCGCGGGCCTGGACGTCGAGCGCTTCCGAATCGACCTGAACTCCAACGCGATCACCGAGGCGTTCGCGGCCGATCTCGACGCCGCCCGCAATCCGCCGGCGGAGGCCCGCGAACAGGGCAAGGTCGGGGAGACCGATGGCCACGACCGCGTGAGCTTTCCCTCAGCGCTCTTTCGCGGCGAGGGTGGCGCCGAGCGCGGCGTGTGGGGCTGGAACCCGTACGAGGCCTATCGCGAGGCGGCGATCGCGGCTGAAGCACAGCCGCTTCACGAGCTTCCCGCGGATCCCGTCGCGCCGATCGAACGGTTCGGCCGCTGCACCACGCGCGAGCTCGAGGAGCTCACCGGAAAGCCGGGCCCGGTCCTTCAGGCCGAGCTGTGGTCGCTTGCGCGGGATTGGCGGTTGAAGCCCGTCCCGGTCCTGGGCGGGACGTTCTGGGAGCTTCCTTAGGAAGCACGAGCGGATCGGTCGCGCGAATTTGGTTGAGGCTGGGTAGGGGTTGGGCTAGGCCGATCCCCCGTTGAGATTTCGCTACTCGGCCTTGCCCTCAGTGCGCCGTTTTTGTCCCTAGCCCTCCTGCGAGCGGATGAGTTCGACCAGCTCCGATGGCGCCTTCTGCGGCGATCCCGTGTCGAACGGAGGAGCCGGGTCGTACTCGATTCCCAGCTGGATCGCTTCCGCCACCTTCTCACCTGAGATGCGGGCTGCCAGCGTCAGCGCCATGTCGATCCCGGCCGAGACGCCGGCGCCCGTGATGATCTTGCCGTCCTCCACCACGCGCTCGGCGACCGGCTCGGCGCCGAGGTCCCGTAGGCGGCCCAGGTACGCCCAATGCGTGGTTGCCCGCTTGCCGCCGAGGATTCCCGCTGCCCCGAGAACCAGCGCGCCGGTGCATACCGAGGTTGTCCAGGTGCTCGATTCATGGGCGATGCGGAGCCAGGCCAGCACCTCGTCGTCACCAAGCAGCGGCCGGTTACCCTCGCCGCCCGGCACCAGGACCACCTCGGGGTCCGGGATCTCCGTGATCGCCAGGTCCGCGCTGATGCCAAGCGCGCCGGTGTCGGTCCGCTTGAGCCCTGGTTCCTTCGCCACGAAGCTCAGCTCGGCCTCGGGAAGGCGGGAGAGCACCTCGTAGGGGCCGATCGCGTCCAGCGCAGTCAGGCCGTCGAAGATGAGGATCGCGATGCGCACGCTCACATTGTCACCCGGCCCGTCTGATCGTTGGCGCGGCCGACTCGCTTCGCGCCGGGGTAGTGCGCCCGCAGCAGGTCGAGGGCCGCATCCTCGTCTGTGACCGCGACCACGCAGGCGAAGCCGCAGCCCATGTTGAACACCTCGCGCATCTCCTGGTCGGAGACGTCACCGAGCTCCTGGATCAGGTCGAAGATCGGCGGGACGGGAAGCGGGGCGTCGATCTCATACCCAACGTCGGCCTCGAGCCGCAGCAGGTTGTCGAAGCCCTCGCCGGTGATGTGGGCGAGCCCGCGGACGTCGACCTCGGAACGCAGCAGCTCGAGGACGGGACGCACGTAGATCTCGGTTGGCTCCAGGAGGATGTCTCCGAGGGGCCGTCCGAGGCGCTCGTCGTCGAGTGACACGTCAGCGAGTGCGGAGCGTGCGAGCGTGTAGCCGTTCGAGTGCAGGCCCGACGACGGCAGCCCGATCACCGAATCGCCCGGTTGCACATCCGCCCCCGTGACGATCGCGTTCAGCTCGACCAGCCCCACACACGATCCGCCCAGCTCCTGACCGGAGACGATGTCGCCGACCTGCGCGATCTCCCCACCGGGAATCTCGACCCCGGCGAGCTCCGCGCCCCGCGCCAGCCCCACCCCGAGCTGACCACAGATCTCAGGGTCGGCCCTCTCGGTGAGGATGAAATCCAGCATTGCGATCGGCTCGGCGCCAACGCAGATCACGTCATTGACGTTCATCGCGACGCAGTCGATGCCGATCGTGTCGTAGCGCCCGAGCCGCTCGGCGACGACCATCTTCGTCCCGACCGTGTCGGTCGAGATTGCGAGACCCGTGCGATCGTCGAGCCGCAGAACGCTCGCGTAGTGGCCCGGCAGCGGCACGACCCGTGACGGCTTGCCGGTATCGATGCGCTCGAGGCTCTTGACGAGCGCGGCGACGGCATCCCCCGCGGCGGCCTGGCTGACGCCCGACCGCGCGTAGGCCCCCGCCCCCGAACCGCCATCTGCCGCTGGGCTCATGGCGCGGATTCAACCATCCCGCTGCAGCTTGACCGCGACCGCGCCGGCCAGGGCCAGCCGGTAGGCGGCATACGGCCATGCCGAGCCATCGCGATCGAGGAGCGCGATGAGCCCCTGCGAGGCGATCGTCGAGGCCGCGGCCGCAAGGGCGCCGGCGACCATCGGACGGCGAACCCCGGGCTCGGGGCGCCGCAGCCGCAGCCGCTGCGCCCTGAGCAACGCTGCGCCGAGGATGACCGGTAGCGCGACGGTGTGGGAGAGCAAGTTCGCCTCGCGCCGGGAAAAGCATCTCGACCTCGCCGCGGTGGTCGTGGCCCCGGTGCGCGACACGCCGGGAAACAGAGCGGCCGCCTGGGCGGCGCCGAGCGCGAGGCCGTCGACGGCGTTCAGCTCATCCGGTTGCCGGTCCTGGGGCCTGCGGTCGGCGAGGATCATGAGGATGGCGCCCGCACCGAGCCCCGCCGCGATCGTCTTCGGCCCACCCAGGCGCTCCTCGATCTGGCGCTCGAAGGCAAAGCCGACCGCCGCAGGTACCGCGCCGGCGAGGGCGACGACCATCACGCGCTTTCCGTCCAGGCGCGCCATCTCCTCGGCAATGGCACGCCGCTGGCCGACGAGGAGCGCGATGGCGGTCCCGGCGTGGAGCGCGACCTCGAAGTCCTTGCGCGACGATGGGCCGAGTGCCTCCAGCCGCCAGCCGGCGAACCAGGGGATGAGCGAGACGTGGGCCGAGCTGGAAACCGGCAGGAGCTCCGCGGGCCCCTGGACCGCACCCAGAACGGCCGCGCGGTTGACCGTGAGGCCGGTTGGGCGGCTCGTGTCGCTCAAGCGGGGGGAGTCGACGATGCCGACTGGGCCGCTGCCCGGCGTCGCCGGACGATCAGGTAGACGATCCCCAGCACGATCGCGGCGAGCACGAGGTAGTCGAGGTAGTGGAGCTTGTCGCGCCAGTCCTCCCAGTTGTTCCCGACCTCTCGTCCGACGATTCCGAGCATCAACACCCACGGGATGCACCCCGCCAGCGTGAAGGCGACGAACCGGCCGAGAGGCATTCGGGCGGCGCCCGCCGGAAGCGAGATGAAGGTGCGGATGATCGGAAGCATCCTGGTGAAGAAGACCGTCGCCGGCCCGTGCCGCTCGAACCACCGGTCGGCCCATTCGAGGTGGCGGCGGTTGACGTGGATGAATCGGTTCTGATCGAGGAGCTCGACGCGCCCGTAGTAGCCGGCCGCATAGGCGATCAGGGAGCCCACCAGGTTTCCCAGCACGCCGGCCGTGACGATCCCGAAGAGGGTCATGTTGCCCTCGGAGACGTTGAAGCCGGCGAACAGCATGATCGCCTCGCTGGGCACGGGGATGCACGCGCTCTCCAGCGTCATGAGCAGGAACACGCCTGGCAATCCGAGCGCGTCGATGACGTTCGTCGCGGCATCGACGATTGGGCTCAAAATGTCGGCTGGCACGGCAGGGCAGCATTACACTCGCCAGGCGTGTTGGTCGAGGAGCGTCTAGCGACGAGTCAGGCGTGTAAGGCGGCGAAGCCGCCGCAAGAGCTCGTGTCCCGCCTAAAGGAGAGCCGGTGGCGCGCCTGAAGGACCCTGTCTACAGGCGTCGCGCTGAGCAGTTCTTCGCCGACGTCGTGCTCGCGGCAGCGGCGTTCGCGCTGGCGTTCGTCCTGCGATTCCTGGACGTGCCGCTCGGGATCCCGGCCCGCTACGTCACGATGCTGGCGGGGTCCGTCGCCTTCGTCGCGATCGGCAAGTCCATCGTCTTCGAGATCTTCGGTCTCCACCGCAAGTGGTGGCGGTACTTCCAGCTGCCGGACCTGTGGCCGGTGGTGCGGGCCGCGGCGGTCGCGAGCGCCCTTCTCATCGCGGTCTTCGCCCTCGCGAAGCCGTACGCCTACAACCTGCCCCGCTCGGTGGTCGTGTTCGACTTCCTGCTCACGGTCGTGCTGGTGGGCGGGTCCCGGCTGGCTCGGCGCACGATCGCCGAGCGGCCCGACCGCGCGACCAGGCGCACGCGCCGGCGCGGGCTCCTCATCGTGGGCGCGGGGTCGGGCGGGCAGATGGTCGCTCGAGAGCTGCGCCTGAATCCGAACCTGGGATCACGGGCCATCGGATTCGTCGACGACGATCCCGGCAAGCGAGGCATGACCGCCGCGGGCGTCAAGGTGCTCGGCTCGACGGACGAGATCGGCGAGATCCTCGATCGCGAGGGCCCAGACGAGGTCGTGATCGCGATTCCCTCGGCGCCCGGGATTCTCCGCGCGAACGTGGTGGCCGCCTGCCGCGAGCGCGACATCCCCGTGCGGACCCTTCCAACGGTGTTCGAGCTCCTGCGAGGAGGGGTGCAGCTCACCAGGCAGCTGCGCGAGGTCCGCGTGGAGGACGTGCTCGGACGAGATCCGGTCGTGATGGAGCTCGACCGGGTGGGCGCGTATCTCGAGGACAAGATCGTGCTCGTGACCGGCGCGGGAGGGTCCATCGGCGCCGAGCTGTGCCGCCAGATCGCCAGGGTCCGCCCCCGCCTCCTGGTGCTGCTCGATCACGCCGAGGACAACCTGTTCCGGATCGATCGGGAGATGCTCGAGGAGTGGCACTTCACCCGGGTGGAGGCCGTCCTGGCCGATTGCAAGGAGCCCGAGCGAATGCTCGAGGTGATGCAGCGCTTCAAGCCCGACGTCGTGTTCCACGCCGCCGCGTATAAGCACGTGGCGCTCATGGAGGCGAACCCGCTCGAGGCGGTCCGCAACAACGCCATCGCGACGCGCGTCACGGCCGAGACCGCAGCCGCGGCGGGAACCGAGCGGTTTGTACTCGTTTCGACCGACAAGGCCGTCAACCCCCGCACGGTCATGGGGGCATCGAAGGCGATGGCAGAGTGGATCGTGGAGGCCGCGGGACAGCGTCACACCGCGACGCGCTTCATCAGCGTCCGGTTCGGAAACGTCCTCGCCTCCTCCGGGAGCGCGGTGCCGATATTCCGCAGCCAGATCGAGAAGGGCGGGCCGGTCACCGTCACGCACCCGGACATGGCGCGCTACTTCATGACCATTCACGAGGCCGTCCAGCTGGTGATCCAGGCCGGTGACCTGGGTGCCGGCGCCGGCGACGTCTTCGTCCTCGAGATGGGTGAGCCGGTCAGGATCCTGGACCTCGCGCGCAACATGATCGCGCTCGCGGGATACGAGCCGGAGACCGACATCGCGATCGAGTTCATCGGCCCGCGGCCCGGTGAGAAGCTTCGCGAGGAGCTCTTCAACGGCGATGAACGGGCTCAGCCCACGTCGGCTGACCGCATCGTCCGCGCGGTCCGCGCCCGGCCGCTCGACCCAGATTGGGTCGTTCGCTCGGTCGAGCGCCTGGAGGCGCTCGTTGCCTCGGGCGACGAGGCGGGGCTCGCCGGGAGGGTCGTCGAGTTGGCCGAGGAGCGCCTGGCCGAATCCGCGTTCGGCCCACAGTAGCCGTCCAAGCGCCGGATTTTCCGCTTCGCAGTGAGCGTTCGCGTCGCTGCCAAAGAGGGGTCGAGCCCTAAGATGCCCCCGCAGCGATGCACGCGATCGAGTCCATCGGGCCCGTTCTGGGCATCGTGGCCTTCATTGGCCTGGCGATACTCGCCTTCCTCCTCTTCCAGCAGGCACGCGACATCCGTCGCCTGCGGGAATGGGCCGGGCGGGCGCCCGAGCGCGCCACGGAGGCCGCGGAAGCGGTACAGGCTGCGGCGGATGCGGACCGAAACGGCGAGGCCGCAGACGAGGACACCGCGCCGCCTGGCGGCCGCCTCCGAGCCGGGTGGGAGCGCATTTCTCTCGCCGTCCGCGATCGCTACGCGGCAATGGATCGCCGCCTGCCGGTCGATGGCCGGTACATCCTCGGCGTCCTCGTCGTGGCGATCATCGCGGCCGGTGTCGTAACCAGCGGCTTCGGTCTGGTGGGTGGCGGGGGTGATGGCAATGGTCACCACAAGAAGAAACTCCCCGAAGTCGCGGTCGTCAACGGCACCGGTACCTCGGGGCTCGCCGCGACGGTGCAGGACAAGGTCGTGAAGCGCGCGGGATATGAGCCAGGTCCGGTCGGAAACGCGATGGCGGGGGTCGACGCAACCGTCGTCGAGTACGACGGTGGCCAGCGGTCCGAGGCCGAGGCACTGGCGAAAGCCGTCGAGCCGAAGCTCGGCGAGACACCCGTCCAGCCGATGACGTCGGATGTCAGCGACGTTGCCGGGAAGGCCGACCTAGCCCTCGTCCTCGGGTTGGACGACGCGGGCTTCGGCGGAGGCGGGTGACCGGTGCTCGTTGCCTCGAATCTCGTCGAGCTCCTCTATGACGTGGCGCATCGCATGCCCACGTACGTCTCCCTTGCGGCGTGCGTGGGGTTCCTCTTCCTGCTCACCCTCTACGTGTCGCAGCGCCGCGACCTGGTGCGACTGCAGGAGTGGATGTCGTCCGCGCCCGAGCATCCCGGCGAGGACATCGCTCGAAGCGAGGCCCTTCTGGATCGCGCCGAGGCAGAGCTCGAGGAGATTCTGGGCGTCGAGGCGGTCCCGGAGGAACCACACGAGCCCACGGTCGTTGCCCCGCCGCCAGCCGGCGAGGCCGCGCGCCAGCAGACCACCAGCGAGCGGCCTGCTCTCGAGCAGATCACGACTGAGCGCGAGGCGCTTCTGCCGCATCCGCGCTGGCACAGGTTCTGGGGCTGGGTCGGCCAGCCTCGGGTCCTCGCCCTAATCGCCCTCGGGGCGGTGATCCTCGGCGTCGCCGGCATCTTCGGATCGGAGCGCCTCCTGAATGACAACGACGAGACGACGACGGCGAGGAATCCGAGCGGAATCGCGGCGCAGAGCGTGAGCGTCGCCGTGCTGAACGGCACCACGACCCCGGGGCTCGCGGGCAAGGTCGCGTCGGACGTGGAGGTGAACGATTTCACCCTGGGTGACGTCGGGACGACCAGCAAGGAGTACGACCAGACAGTTGTGATGTACGAGCGCGGCCAGAAGAAGGCCGCCGGCAAGGTGGCTCGAGCTCTGGGAGTCAAACCCGTACAGCCCATCGATGCCGCGACCCAAAAGGAGGCGGGCGGCGCAGACGTCGTGGTCGTCGCCGGAAGGGACCGGGCGCTCTGACACGAGCCCGGCCGTTCCTGTTCGCGGCGCTGCTCGTGGCGGCGGTTGTCGTGGCCGGCGTCGTCGTCCACGCCCGGACCCCGAAGCTCGAGCTCGAGGTCCTGCACATCCCGCACACGTTCTCGCCGAATAACGACGGGGAGCGCGATACGGCCCGAATCACCTTCTACGTGCGCGACAGCGATCCCAATGCAAAGGCCCAGATCGTCGGGCCAGGCCGACGGGTGGTTCGCACGCTCTACCGCGGGCCGCTGGTCGCCAACAAGCATGTGACCCTCCGGTGGAATGGGCGCGCTTCCGGCGGGCACCTCGCGAATCCGCAAGACGGCTATCGGCTGCGGGTCGTTCTCCCAGGCCAGGACCGCGACATGGTCTACCCGACCCAGATCCAGCTGGTCGCGGAATGACCGCTTCCGCACCGGAGTTCATCGGCATCCTCATCGCCTGCGGAGCGGCGGCTACCGCGATCCTGACTCGCGACCCGCGGCTGCGATACGCGGCCGCCGTGGTGGCCCTGATTGCCGCGCCGGCGCTCGTACTCGGCGACGTGTGGGACACCTCCCGAATCGTCTCCTTGCGCCATCCGCCGGAGAAGCTCGCCCTGCTGTGCATCGCCGCGGTCGCCGCCGCAGCGGCCGTGGCCGCGATCTTCCGGCGATTCGAGTGGGCCTTTCCGATCGCGGCGTTCGCTGTGTTGCCGCTTCGCGTTCCGGTCGCGGTTGGGGGGGAGACGTCGCACCTCCTGGTACCGCTCTACCTGGTGATCGCGGGTGGGGTGTTGTGCTTCGGATACGCGGCGCTGCGGGGGCCCAGGGCGCGTGACGACGGGGCGCCACCCGCACATCGGGCAACTCTGCAGGCGGCCCCGCTCGTCGTCTGGCTCTACCGCGTACTGGCGGTCGCCCTCGTGCTCTACGCGGTGCAGGCGATCTATTCGGACGACGTGTCCAATGCGATCGAGAACGCGTCGTTCTTCCTGGTGCCGTTCGCACTGCTCTTTGCGATGTTCGGAGAGGTGCGCTGGAGCGAACGCCTGCTCGCCTGGGTCCTAGTGACGGTCACCGCCGTCGCCCTCGTGTTCGCCGGCGTTGCGTTCTGGGAGTACGCCGTCCGCGATCTCCTCCTCAGCAAGGGCGACCTCCTCGCGTCCAATCAGCTCCACCTGTACTTCCGGGTCAACTCGCTCTTCTACGACCCCAACATCCTGGGCCGCGACCTCGCACTCGTCATGGTGGCCCTGGGGGCATTCCTCGCCTGGACGCGCAGCGGGGCGCTTGCCATCGCTGCGGCAGCAGCATCTGGAATCCTGCTGGCCGCGCTGGCACTCAGCTACTCGATCACGGGGTTCGTGGCGCTCGTGGCAGGCCTGCTCGTAGTGATGGCGATGCGGTGGGGCGTTCGCTGGGCGCTGGTCGCCGGGCTCGCAATCGTCGCGGCGGCAGCGATCTTCGCTGCGGTCAGCGGTGTGGGCCGCACCGACCTGAGCTCCACCGACAAGATCAACACGAACTTCTCGGCCGGCCGCGTCAGCCTCATCACCGGCGGTTATGACCTCGCACGCGACCGACCCGTCTGGGGGTGGGGATCGGGGTCATTCGGTGAGGCGTTCAAGGAGGAGATCGATCCGAATGCGGAGACGACCGTGTCCCACAGCGAGCCCCTGACCGTGGGCGCGGAACAGGGCGCTATCGGTCTCGTCGTCTACGTCGCGCTCATCGTGCTCGGGCTTCTGGTGCTGCTTGGCGGCGGAGCACGAGAATCGCTTGCCGCCACCGCGGTCGCGGCGTGCTTCGTCGCCCTGATCGTGCACAGCCTCGGGTACGCGGACTTCAGCGTCGATCCGGCGATGTGGGCCCTGCTCGGGGTGGGGGTCGCGCTCCGCCTCCGCCGCCCCGTCGGAGCGCAGGTCCCGGCGGCGGACCACGCCGCCCAGCCGGCGACTCGTGATCCTCGGCCCGCGACCGGCTGAGACCGATGTTCGAGTATCTGCGCCGCCTCGCGACGACCGGTGCCGCGTACACGGCTTCGAGCGTGCTCTCGAAGCTGATCGCCGTCTTCCTGCTGCCGATCTACACGCACTACCTCACCCCCAGCGATTACGGCGCGGCGGAGGTGATGTTGGCGTCGGTGATCGCGGCGAGCATCGTGGTGAGGCTCGGGATCATCGAGGCGATCCTTCGCTTCTACTACGTTGCGGGCGAGGAGCCGCGGGCCGTAATCGCAACCGGGTTTGCGTCGGTGTTCTGGGTTGCGACGGTCGCATCGGTGCTGGCGCTTCCGTTCGCCGGGCCGCTCTCGACCGCCCTGCTCGGGCATGAGGACGCCGGTCTCGCCCGCCTCGCGATCCTGGGCCTCTGGACCCTCACGATGTACGAATACGCGCTGACGCTCCTGCGCCTCGACGAGCGCGCTCGGGCCTACTTCGGGATCACGATCGTCAACGTCCTGATCACGATCCCTTTCACGGTCTTCCTGATCGTCGTCGAGGGCGAGCGGGCGAGCGGCATCCTGCTCGGCACCTACGGGACCGGGGCCGTGGTGGTGCTCTGGATGCTGTTGCGCGAGCGCCGCCGGCTTTCGCTGATCCCGGATCGGGCTCTCCTGCGCCGGATGTTCCGGTTCGGGCTGCCGACGATGCCCGCTGAGCTTTCGCTGTACTCCCTCAACTTCATCGACCGCATCATCCTCGCCCGCGTCGCCGGCCTGACCGAGGTCGGTCTCTACGCCCTGGCGGTCAAGTTCGCCCAGGCGATGCAGGTCCTGGCCCGCGGACTCCAGCTCGCGTGGCCCCCGCTCGCATACTCGATCCGCGACGACGCCGAGGCCAAGCGCGTCTACTCGCAGATCTTCACGTGGTTTGCCGCACTGCTCGCGTTCGGCGCGATCGGCCTCTGGCTCGAGTCCCGCTGGATCGTGCGGCTCCTGGCCGCGTCCGACTTCTTCCCGTCCTACCAGGCGATCGGCCTGGTGGCGACCGGCATCGCCCTCTATGCCCTCTATCTCGCGATGGTGGTGATCCTCGGCCGTACGGGACGCACGGAGTTCAGCTTCCCGGCGACGATCGCGGCAGTAGCGTCGAACATCGCCCTCAACCTGATCCTGGTGCCCTCCAACGGCTTCGTGGGAGCGGGCATCGCGCTGGTTGCCTCCTACGTCATCGTGCTCGCCCTGATGTACGCGTTCACGCAGCGCCTCTTCCCGATGCGCTACGAGTGGGGCCGCCTCGCGCTGGTGGTGCTGGCCGCTGTGGGGCTTGTCGCCGTTGGCGAGACGCTTCTGCCCACATCAGGTGCCCTGGGGCTCTTGTCCCGTGGCGTGCTGTGGCTCGCCTATCCGGCGATCCTCTTCGCGGCCGGATTCCTCCACCCGGACGAGCGCGCGGGACTCGCCGAGCTCCTGCGGCCGTCGGCGATCGCGGCCCGCGCGCGCGGACTGCGAACGGCCGCGCCAGGCCACGAGCCGCCGGAGGCGGAGCGCGCCGACCTCGGACCGGAGATCTACGAGGTGGCCTCGCGAGACGAGGACCGGTCGGGCACCTAGCCGTCGGCGCCGAGAGAAGGGTTGACCACGTTATTCGTGGCGAAGCCTTCTCTCGAACTCAGAACGCGTTCGTTGTAGGCCTCGGCGGCCTCGCGCATGCCCTCTCCACGGCCGGGCCGCAGCGCCTGGCGCGCGTGCAGCCAGTAAGTCCGCGGGTCCTGGTTCGGCAGGACGAGAGCAGCGAGGGCGCGCGGCAGGTATGAGAAAGACCATAGGAGGCGCGAGAGCATCACCACGGGTTGCGAGTGGTGCTTTTGCATGTAGAGGTCGCGGCCCCGGTGAAACTGGACGATCCGCCGGCGGCCCCCAGTGGATCGATCGGTGGCGAGCTGCTCGTGGTGGATGGCGCGGGCTCCCGGGACGTGGAGGATCCGCCACCCCGCGTCGTGGATCCGCTTCTGGAAGTCGACCTCCTCGGAGTAGACGAAGAAGTCGAGATCCAGGTAGCCGACGCTATCGGCCACCTCGCGCCGGATGAGCATCGTGCACGACTGGACCCACCCGACCTCGCGGGGTGGGCCGTCACCGCCATGGCTCTGAGTCACGAGTCGCCGGTGTACGAGCAGAGCTTGGGCAGTCGCCGTCGCCAGTCCCGGAAAGCGCCACGCGCACGGGATGGGGTTGCGATCCGGGTCCACCAGCTGAGCGCCCGCCACCGCGGCTTCTGCATCGTCGCGCAGGGCCGCGAGCAGCTCGCCGACCGCTCCGTCGAGGAGCTCGGAGTCCTCGTTCAGGAGCAGGCACAGCCCACCGCGCGCCTCGCGCATGATCAGCGTGTTGTTCTCCGCGAGCCCGGCCCGGCGGTCACGGCGGATCACGCGAACCTCGGGAAACTCGGCCTCGACGGCCTCTGCCGAACCGTCGTGGGAGGCGTTGTCGAGCACGAGGATTTCGGCCTCGGTGCCCTCGGGATGGGTGCGCCGGATGGACCGCAGGCACTCGAGCAGGAAGTCCCGCCCGTTGGTGTTCACCACGCAGTAGGAAAGCTCCATCGCCACAATCCTCGCGAATGCGCGTCCAGGTCGTCGATCCGCCGGCGTACACGCCCCCGTATGACCGCTCGCTGTGCGCGGCCCTCGCGCGGGCGGGCGCAGACGTCGAGTTGGTCACGAGCCGGTTCGTTCACGGTCCGGTCCCAGCCCCGCTCGGGTACGAGGTGCGGGAGTCCTTCTACCGCCTCTCCGGGCGCCGCGAGGCAAACGCGCCCGCCCGCCGAGCATTGAAGCTGGCGGAGCACGTCACGGACATGCTGCGCTACCGGCGGAACAGCTCCGCGGTGGATGTCCGCCACTTCCAGTGGCTCCCGGTGCCCGCCCTCGACAGCCGTCTGCTGCCCGCAGGGTGCCCCCGGGTCCTGACGGCGCACGGCGTGCTGCGCCGCGAGGGGTGGAACCGGCGCCTGCGGACGCTGCGGCGGGTGCTCGACCGGATGGACGCGGTGGTCGCCCTGTCGGAGTTCGGGCGCGAGCGCTTGGCCGAAGCAGGCGTCGACCCGGCGCGGGTCCGGGTGATCCCGCACGGCGCGTTCGATTACCTCACGCGCCAGCCCGATGAGACCCCGCTGCCGCCGGAGCTCGCGGCGGTCACCGGCCCCGTGATCCTGTTCGTCGGGCTGATCCGTCCGTACAAGGGCGTCGACGTGCTCCTCGACGCGTTCCGATCGGTTACGGACGCCGAGCTCTGGATCGTCGGTAGGCCGCTCGGCGTCTCGCTGGATGCGCTCCGCGAGGCGGCGGCGCGAACGCCGGGACGGGTGCGCTTCATCCCGCGCTTCGTGAGCGACCGGGAGCTGCCCGCCTACTTCCGCCGCGCGGACGTCGTCGCCCTTCCACACCGCGACGCCGAGCAGTCGGGGGTCCTGTTCGCGGCGCTCGCGTTCGGCAAGCCGATCGTGATGAGCGACGTAGGTGGCTTCGCAGAGGTGGCTGCGACCGGGGCCGGCACCCTGGTCCCGCCGGGCGACTCCGATGCGCTCGGGGCCCGGCTCCAGGAGTTGATCGCCTCGCCGGCGGAGCGGGACGGGCTCGCCCAGGCGGCCCGGACGGCAGCATCGGGGCCGTACTCGTGGGAGGTCGTGGCGCGGCAGACGATGGAGCTCTACTCGGAGCTCACGGCGTGACCGCCCTCGCAATCGTCTTCTGGGTCTCGGCCGCCCTTCTCGTCTACACGCACGTCGGCTATCCGTTGGTCTTGTGGGTCCTGGCGCGTAATCGCTCCGACCGCGTCGACGCACACGCCCGGGCATCCGACGAGGAGCTCCCGCGGGTCTCGCTGATCGTCGCGGCGCACGACGAGGAGGGCGTAATCGAGCGCAAGGTCCGCGACGCGCTCGGGCTCGACTATCCGCGCGATCGCCTGGAGATCATCGTGGTGTCGGACGGGTCCACCGACGGCACGGTGGCCGTGGCACGGTCCGCCGGCGCCGATCTGGTGCTCGACCTTCCGCGGGCAGGCAAGGTCGCGGCGCTGAACGCGGCCGTGGAGCAATCGAGCGGGGACGTGCTCGCCTTCTCGGACGCAAACAGCTTCTGGCGCCCGACCGCGCTCCGCCTGCTCGTCGCCCGTCTGCGCGACCCGGATGTCGGCTACGTATGCGGCCAGGTGCGCCTCGACGGCGCCGGGGCCGCCAACGAGGAGGGCCTCTACTGGCGCTACGAGATGGCCGTGCGCGCGCTGGAGTCGCGCCTCGCCGGCGTCACGGCGGGAAATGGGGCGATCAATGCGGTGCGCCGCGACGCCTACATCTTCCTCGAGCCCACCCGCGGCCAGGACATCTCGTTCCCGTACGAGATGGTCAAGCGTGGCTGGCGCCCTGTCTATGCGCCGGAGGCGGTAGCGCGCGAGCGCCTCGCGGCGACGATCGGCAGCGAGTTCGGGCGCAAGCGGCGGATGATGGCCGGAGCCTGGAGCACGATACTGCGCCACGGCCTGCTGTCGCCGCGCGGTTACGGGCCGCTCTACGCGTTCGAGATCGCCTCGCACCGCATGCTGCGCTACGCCTCGCCCTTCCTTCATCTCATCGTGCTCGGGACGAACATCGCCCTGGCGGGCCAGGGGACGATCTACGTCGTGACGCTCGCGGCTCAGGTCGCGCTTCTGGCGGCCGGCGCCGTCGGCGCGATCCTGCCGCTTCGCCCATTCCGGGTCGCGCACTACTACCTCGCCGTCACGGCATCGAGCGCGGCCGGCCTCTGGGAGTACCTGCGCCACGGCGTGCCGACGACGTGGGACAAGGCCGAGGGGACGAGGTAGCGATGCGGCGAGGGCTGCCACGGACCGCGGATGTCGCCCTCGCCGCTCTCGGGCTCCTCGTCGCCTCCCCGTTCCTTCTCATCGCCGCGATCGCGATCAAGCTCACGTCGCGGGGCCCGGTCGTCTACCGGCAGAACCGCATCGGCAAGGACGGCGTCTCGTTCGAGCTCTACAAGCTCCGAACGATGCGGCTTGGAGCAGACCCGGTGGGCGTCGGGACCCCGGTGCTGGAGGGAGATCCGCGAGTGACCGCGGCGGGGCGGGTGCTGCGGAGGTTCTCTCTGGACGAGCTTCCGAACCTCGTCAACGTGCTGTGCGGCGACATGGCGATCGTCGGGCCCAGACCGACGCTCGAGGCGCAGGTGGAGCTGTACACACCGCGGCAGCGGCGCCGCCTGGAGGTCAAGCCCGGCATCACGGGCTGGGCGCAGGTGAATGGGCGCGCTGGCATTCCGTGGGAGGAGCGAATCGAGTTCGACGTCTGGTACGTCGACCACCGTTCGCCCGCCCTCGACCTGAGGATCCTCGGGCGCACGCTGCGCATGCTGGCGAGCGGACACGGGCTGTACGGGTAGCTTTCCTCGGGATGCCCGCAACGATCGAGCTGCGCGACTTCGAGCCGTCCGATTACGCGGCGGTTCACCGCTGGTTCAACGATCCTCGCGTAACCGCCGACCTCGTCGGCAGCCGGGACAACTTCTCGGAGCAGGATGCCCGAGGCTGGGTGGAGCGGGCCATGGACACGAGCCGGGACCGCAAGTGGGCCATCCTCCTGGATGGTCGCGAGGAGCCGGTCGGATTCGTGGCGCTGTTCGGACTCGAGCGCGAAACCGGGCCGGAGCTGGCCGTGCTGGTGGGCGATCCGGAGGCGTGGGGGAAGGGCGTCGCGCGGGAGGCCGAGCGCCAGGCCTGCGTTCACGCGTTCGAGGCCCACGGTGTGCATCGGATCCACGCCGAGATCCCGGCGACGAACCGGGCGGCGCAGAAGGTCGTCACCTTCCTGGGCTTTCAGCGCGAAGGCGTGATGCGAAACGCGATCCCGCGGGAAGATGAGGCGGTGGACAACGAGGTCTGGGGGCTTTTGCCGGAGGAGTTCACGGGTTGGCCGAGCGAACAGAGGTGATCACGGGCGATCACCGGATCGCGCAGCTGGTCGAAGATCAGGGGCGCGCCGCCGAGACGGACGACTTCTTCCGCTCGCGGGCGTTCTATGACGCCGAGGGAGTGAGTCATTCGCTGATCGTCGGCGGCGATTCAGACGATGAGCTCGCGCTGCCGCTTCTCGTCCATGACGTCGGCGATTCGCAGTACCGCGACGCGATCACGCCCTACGGCTATCCCGGCGCGGCGATTCGGGCCGATCGGTCGTCGGCTCCCGATCCGTCGGCCCTCGACTGGTCGGAGACCGGCCTGGTCAGCATCTTCGCTCGCGACCGGATCGGGCACGACCCCACCTTCGCGGGCGGCACCAGGCGGTCGGCCGTCCAGGTTCACGACCCGTCCCGCAAGCGGGAGATCCGGTCGCGCTTCGCCGAGCAGATCCGCCAGAACGAGCGGCTCGGCTACCACGTCGAGGCGCTTCCGGGGCGACGTACGACCGTCGAGCATCGGCTCAGCTTTCACTCGGTCTACACGGAGACGATGCGGGACGTCCAAGCCGCCGAGCGCTACTTCTTCGAGCCTGACTACTTCAGGACGATTCTGCAGTTCGAGGGCTCATGGCTGTTCCTGGCGCGAAGCCCGGAGCGGGCTACGGCTGCTGGGGCGATCGTCGTCCGCTCCGACGGGATGCTCCATTACTACCTGGGCGGTACGGCGAATGTGCATCGCCCCCGTTCGCCATTCAAGAACGTCGTGGCGGCGACGATGGACCTCGCCGACGAGCTGGGGGCGAGGCTCAATCTCGGCGGGGGCGTAAAGCCGGGCGACGGCCTGGAGGACTTCAAAAAGGGGTTCTCCAATACCGAGCTGCCGTTCATAACGCACGAGATCGTCTGCGATCGGGACGCCTACGGCAGCCTGAGCGCGGGCAAGGAGGGGTCGCGCTTCTTCCCCGCGTATCGCGCGCCGGAGTAGCTAACCGCTCGCGGCGCGGGCGGGGCGCTCTCCCTCAGCCTCGCCCTCGGCGTAGACCTCGTCGAGAAAGGCGGCGAGCTCATTGGTCAGACGCTCCGGGGTGAGGCGCCACTCGAGGATCGAGTTCGCGTCCACCAGCCGGGCGTTCGCCATCTCCTCGACGAGCATGTCCGCGTCGGAGAACGGATGGAGCGGGTCGTTGGGGTGGCCGATCACGAGCGCACGATGCTGGAGGGCGAGGCGCTCCTCCTTGGTCGGCGCGGTGCGCCCGAACAGGATGCCCTCGAGCACGGCGCGGGAAGGTTCCGGGTCCTGACGAATCCAGTCCAGGCCCATGTCCAGGAGCTGGTTGCTCCGGGGGATCTGCCGGGCCACCGCCGCGACGCCCTTCAGCAGCGGACCGCCGAGCCGCAGCCCCAGCAGCATCGGGGTGAACATCAGCGCGGCTCCAAGCAGCGCGTCCTCGAGCACCGGCATCTCGATGAACAGGGCGCCTGCCCGGTCGGGGTGATGGGCCGCGAACTCAAGCCCGACATTTGCGCCGAGCGAAGTGCCGCCCACGACCGGGGCCTCGAGCTCCAGATGATCCAGGAGCGCGAGAACCTGGTCGGCGAACGCGGTCATCGAGTAGATCTGACGGCCGGGCAGCCGATCCGAGCGCCCGTGGCCGAGCAGATCCACGGTTACGACGCGGTTTCCTCGCGACGCGATCTCGGGCGCGAGCGTGTCGTACATCCGCCGGTTCATCAGCAACCCGTGGACCAGCACGAGCACTCGATCGCCGGTGCCGTGGACGTCGTACGTAATGCGGTGCCCGTGATATCGAAACGACCCGTCGGCGGCTGCCATCGCGCGCACGAGTGTACGAAGTGGCGACGACGCCGGGCGCTATTCGACGGCCATCTCGGCCGAGGCGGGCGCGCCCTGGGCACGCTCCCACGGCCGCGACGCGCGCAGCGCACTCAACACGGCGCGCGTACCCGGCGCCCGGTTCAGGGCATAGAAGTGGATCCCCGGGGCTCCGCCGGCCAGGAGCTCGTCGCACTGCCGGGCGGCGTAGGCGACGCCAAGGAGGGACTCGGCGTCCTCGTCGCCTCCGAGTGCCTCCATCGCACCGGAGAGCTCCATGGGAATCGAGGCCTGGCACAAATCGCAGATCCGGGCGACCTGGGA
The DNA here is from genome assembly GCA_045805825.1 of Solirubrobacterales bacterium. Lineage (GTDB taxonomy): Bacteria > Actinomycetota > Thermoleophilia > Solirubrobacterales > 70-9 > AC-56. The sequence goes on along the minus strand of JBJMKM010000033.1, from coordinate 15,365 downwards.
GTAGGTCGTGATCGGAATCACGCCAGGGATGATCGGCACATTGATGCCGGCGGCCCGAGCCGAGTCGACGAAGTCGAAATAGAGCCGGTTGTCGAAGAAGAGCTGGGTGATCAGGAACCGCGCGCCCGCCTCCACCTTGGTCTTCAGGTATGCGAGGTCGGCCTCGAGGCCAGGGGCATCGGGATGCACCTCGGGAAAGCAGGTGCCGCCGATCGTGAAGTCGTAGCGCTCACCGATAAAGGCGGCGAGCTCGGCGGCACAGGACAGGCCGCCTTCGGGTGGCTGGAAGTTCGACTCTCCACGCGGCGGATCGCCGCGCAGCGCGAGCACGTTCTCGATCCCCGAGGCCTCGAACCGATCGAGGATCTCGACGAGGCCCTCGCGCGTCTCCCCGACGCAGCTCAGGTGCGCCATCGCCTCGAGCCCGTGGTCCTGTTTGATGCGAGTGGCGATCTCGACCGTCCCGTCACGGGTCGCGCCGCCGGCCCCGTAGGTGACCGACACGAAGTCGGGCGCGAGCGGCTTCAGCGCCTGGACGGTCTCGAAAAGCTCGTCGACCTTTTCGGGGGTCTTCGGGGGGAAGAACTCGATCGAGAAGACGGGCTCGGGACCGGCAAGGATCTCGTCGATTCGCATTTCCGGGATGGTAGAGAGAGCGAAACCAACTGCGCCGCCGGGCGTACCTATTTTCGTGCCCGCGCCACAGCCCGAGGAAGCCGTCCAGGCCGTACGAGATCCGACGTTCCTCCTCGCGAAGCCCGAGAAGCGTCTTCTTCGCTGGATCGCCGCCCGGCTGCCGCGCTGGATTCTCCCCGATGACCTGACCGCCATCGGCGTCCTCGCGGCGCTCGCGATCTGCGCCGCCTATGCCCTGTCGAACGACAGCCTCATCTGGCTCTGGGTCGCGAGCGGACTGCTCGTCGTCCACTGGCTGGGCGATTCGCTGGACGGGACGCTGGCGCGCGTCCGCGGCATCGAGCGCCCGAAGTACGGTTTCTACCTCGACCATCTCGTCGATGCCATTTCGACGGCGGCGATCGGCATCGGCCTCGGGCTGTCCCCGTTCATGCTGCTGTCGGTGGGAACGATCGTCGTGGTCGCCTACCTGATGCTCTCGATCAACGTCTACCTGGAGAGCTACGCGCTCGGGCGCTTCAGCATCGGCTACGGCCTGGCCGGGCCGACGGAGCTGCGACTGATCCTGATCGCGCTGAACACAGCGCTTGCGCTGCACCTCGGGCTCGACTTCACCATCGTCAACCTGGACATGACGGTTTTCGACCTCGTGGGCTTGGGTCTGGCGGGCACGATGATCGTCCTCCTCTCCGCGCGGGTTGCGCGCAACCTCCGCGACCTCGGACGGCAGGAGCCGGCGGCGAAGCGCGTCTTCAAGCGGCGCCGTTCGCGCGGCTCGCGCCCGAGCTCGACGACCGCCTAGCGGCTACAGGTAACCGAGCTCGCGCCCGCTCCGCTCGAGCTCGTCGCAGAACTTCGGTGCGCGATGGAGATCAGCCGCCGCGTACGCTCTCGGATCGAGCTGCCACGAAGCTCGGCGACGCCGTACTCGGTGACGACCCGGTCGACGATGTTCTTGAACGTCGTCACGGCGGCACCCGGGTGAAGCTGAGGGACGATCCGCGAGACCGAATCATCCGCGGCGGTGGAGTGAAGGACGATGAACGACTGCCCGTGCTCGGCCATCACCGCCCCGCGGGCGAAGTCGGGCTGTCCCCCCGAGGAAGACCAGTATTCGCTGCCTAAGGACTCCGATGCGCATTGGCCGAGGAAGTCGACCTCGATCGTGGCGTTGATCGCCGTGAACCGGTCCTCGCGAGCGATGTTGCGGGGATCGTTGGTGTAGTCGACGGGCCAGAACTCGACGCCGGGGTTGTCGGCGACGAATTCATAGATCCGGCGAGTGCCGACCGCGCTGGTGGTCACGATCTTGTTGCGGTGCGTTTGCTTGCGGGTGCCGGTCAGCGCTCCGCACTCGACCAGGTCGACAATCCCGTCGGAGATCAGCTCCGAATGGGCTCCGAGGTGACTGTGATCGCGCAGGAGGGCCAGGACCCGGTCGGGAATCGAGCCAACGCCCACCTGCAAGGTGGCGCCGCCGGGGATCCGCTCGGCCACGAGCTCAGCGATCTTGTGGTCCGCCTCGCGGCCCTCGCGCTCGGGGATCTCGACCAGCGGGTAGTCAGCCTCGCACCATCCGGCCACCTGGCTGACGTGGAGCTGGTTCTCCCCGAACGTCCGCGGCATCTGGCGGTTGACCTCGACGAAGAACGGGATCTCGCCGATCATCGAGGCCACATACTCGGCGTGGCAGCCCAGGGAGAAGTACCCGTGGCGGTCCGGCGGTGACACCGACGCCAGGGCCAATCGCTCCCCGGGCAGATGGCGCATCAGGTTCGGGACGTCGCTGAAGCTGTTGGGTACGAGCTCGCAGTGCCCGGCGTGGAAGGCGCCCTTGTCGTGCGGACCGAGGAACCACGAGAAGTGACGTAGTCCGGTGATCTCGCCCTCGATGTATTGCCGGTCCCGCACCGGGAGCATTCGATGGACGCGCACGGCGTCGAGTTGGTCAGCGGCGGCTTCGATTGCGTCGATCACCGTGACGGGCTCTGCGTTGGCCACGCCGACTATGAGCTCAGCCCCGGGCTGGATGTGGTCCATGACCGCGGTCGCGGCCACACGCCGTTCCTCCAACAGCCTCTCGACCCCGGGGGCGAATGTTGCGACGCTCACCCAACCTCCTCGTTCCAGCGGACGATGATGGGCTCGTCGTGCTCGTAGCCGAGCGTGCACAACGCGCCGGTCCCAAGCCCGAGCAGGCCGCCATCCTCCGGCGGCAGCTTCACCCAGCGCGCGCCGACGACGCGAAGCGTGTGCCCGTGCCCGAAGAAGATGACGTCGCCTCCAGCCTCGCGGGCCTCCGCGACCACCCGGTCGGCGCGCGAGCCCACGTCGGCCGCACGCTCACCGTTCGGGCAGCCATCCCGCCACAGGGACCAGCCGGGGTTGCGCTCATGGATCTCGGCGGTCGTGATCCCCTCGTAGTCGCCGTAGTTCCATTCGTGCAGGTCCTCGCGAACCTGCGCCCGGTCGGCAAGCCCCGCGAGCTCGCAGGTCTCGACTGCGCGCTGGAGGGGGCTCGTCAAAACGAGCGCAAAGTTGCGGTCCTGGAGACGCGGCGCGAGCTCCCGGGCACGCCGCCGGCCATTTTCGGTCAGCGGCAGGTCGGTGGTGCCCGTGTGGCGGCCGCTCAGGCTCCATTCGGTCTCGCCGTGACGCGCCAGCAATAGCTCGGGCATGGGCGGCAGGCTAACCGGGGCGACGCGCGGCGGCCCGCAGCCCTGCAAAATGACGCGCCCATGTTCGAGCACGAGCGCATCGAGGTCGCGGAGGCCTGCCGCCGCCTCGCGCGAGAGGGGCTCGTGATCGGAACCGCTGGGAACGTGAGCGCGCGCGCCGGCGACGACGCGATAGCGATCAGCCCGACGGGCGCCGTGCTGGCGGAGCTCGAGCCGGAGGTGGTCAGCGTCGTCGACTCCGAGGGCCAGCTGATCGACGGCGAATTGGAGCCCACATCGGAGCTCGGCCTTCACCTGGGCGTCTACGGGCGCTACGACGCGGGCGCCGTCGTCCACACCCATGCTCCGATGGCGACTGCGCTGTCGTGCGTGCTCGACGACGAGCTTCCGTGCGTGCACTACGGGATGCTCCTGCTGGGAGGCACCGTTCCCGTGGCGCGCTACGAGACCTTCGGAACGCCCGAGCTCGCCGCCGCGGTGCTGGAGGCGCTCCAGGGAAAGAATGCGGCGCTGATGGCCAACCACGGCGCGATCACGCACGCACCGGACATGGCGGCCGCGGTGGACCACGCGTTGCTCCTTGAATGGGCGTGCACGGTCTACTGGCGTGCGGCGTCGATCGGGGACCCGAAGACGCTCGACGAGGCCCAGCGCCAGGCCGTGGTGTCGGCCGCGCTCGAGAGGGGTTACGGAACCACCCGGCCGGCCCGAGTGGACGACGAGGAGGCTGAATGAACGAGGAGATGGTTGCGATCGCGATGGGCGTGCACGTCCTCGACGTGCTGGTGCGCCCGGTCGACGAGATCCCGGAGGGGCAGGGCGGGAACCTCGTCGAGGAGATCAAGATCACGGCGGCCGGTTCGGCCGGCGGTACCGCGATCACGCTCGCCAAGCTAGGCGCGAAAGTGTCGAGCGCCGGGGCGATCGGATCGGATGCGGTCGGACAGATGCTCACCTCGCTCTTGGAGCGCGACGGCATCGACACCCGCCACCTGGTGCTTCGCGACGACGTGCAGACCTCCGCGAGCGTGCTGCCGATCCGCCCGAGCGGCGAGCGCCCCGCGCTTCACGTGATCGGCGCCAACGCGACCTATGGGCCCGATGACGTCCCCTGGGACGCGATCGCCGGCGCGACGCACCTGCACCTCGGCGGGCCGGAGTTCATGGGTGGCGAGGCGGCCGGCCAGATCCTCGCACGCGCTCGCGAGAACGGTGTCACGACGTCTGCCGACATCCTCGCCCCGGGCGATCAGGCCGGCCAGATCATCGACTGGCTTGCGCCGGCCTTCACCGAGCTCGACTATCTGCTGCCGAACGACGAGCAGGTGCTCGGCCTTACCGGCGAGGACGACCTGGCGACGGGGTGCCGCGCCCTGATCCGGCGCGGCGTCGGCTGCGTCGTGGCGACGCAAGGGGCCGAGGGGGTGCTGATCGTCGACGAGGAGGGCAGCGAGCCCGTTCCCGCCTTCGAGGTCGAGGTCGTGGACACGACCGGCTGCGGGGATGCGTTCTCCGCGGGCTTTCTGCGCGGCCTGTCGCTCGGACGCTCCCGGCGGGACGCCGCGCGACTGGGATGCGCGGCCGCGGCGATGGTCGCCCAGGGCCTGGGAAGCGACTACGGCGACTTCGACCTGACCACTCTCGACGAGCTCATCGCGAGTGCGTAGCCCATCCTATGTTCGAGGGTCATCGAACCTTGCTAAGGTACGACGGACGTCAAACAAGCTTACGACTGGACAGGAGCGGGCAATGAGTGAAACGGTGACGAGCGTGACGGCTGAACGGGAAGGTGAGGACCAGCTGCGTCGCGCCGAGCGCGGAATCGTGGCGGGCTACATCCACGAGCTCTCGCGGCGCCATGACGGCGACCACGGCGGGGAGCTGCGCCCGGAGCCCGCGACGGAAGCACACGAGGCAGCCTGAGGATGCGAATCGGCGTCATCGGCAGCGGAAAGATCGGCTCGACGGCGGCCCGTCTGTTTGCCGACTCCGGGCACGAGATCGCCATCGCGAACTCCCGCGGACCCGAGACGCTCGGGGATCTGGTCGGCGACATAGGTCAGAACGCCATCGCCGCCACGGTCGAGGAGGCCGCATCGTTCGGAGACGTCGTCCTCGTGGCGATCCCATTCGGTGCCTACGCCGAGCTGCCGGCCGAAGCCCTCACCGGCCGAGTTGTCATCGACGCGACCAACTACTACCCCAACCGCGACGGGAACATTGCTGAGCTCGATGACGACAGTACGACCTCGAGCGAAATGCTCGCCGGGCACGCGCCCGGGGCCAAGGTGGTCAAGAGCTTCAACACGATGAACTGGCAGGTCCTGCGCGATCGCGCCAAGCCGGGCGGTGGAGACGACCGCCTCGCGATCTTCCTCGCGGGCGATGACGCCGAGGCCAAATCGCTCGTGGCCGGACTGATCGAGGAGATCGGATTCGCTCCGGTCGACACCGGTGGCCTTGCCGAGGGCGGCCGCCGCCAGCAGCCGGGTTCGGCGCTCTACAACAAGCCCGTCACCGAGAGCGAGGGCCGCGGTGCCCTCGCCGGTATGGACGACTGACCGAGGCCGTCCGGCCTCGCGCCTAACGTGGCGGCGCGGTGACTGCGCCGCCGGCCGTGGCGTACCTGCCGCCGCGACCGCGCGTCCCGGGCGCACCGGGAGCAGGGCGCTGTGGGCTCCACCCGGGGACCAGCTCGCAGCTAGCCCGCCCGCTCCCATCCCTTGGCACGAAAAAGCGACCGGGGGCAGCGATTTTGCCTGCTCGTGCGTAGCCTTCGCACGATTTAAGCTCCGTTCGCTGCCTGTCGAGAGTCGCTTTTCGCCTGGCTTCGGCGATTTGCTTCTCTCTCCCGGTCGCCGGGCGAAGGTACATCAACGCCCGCACGGTCGCCAGTCGCGATTTCGCAATTTGCGGGATGAAGGTTCCGGAATCGCGCTCGATCGAGGCGGTTTTGCCAACCAGCGATCGGGAAGGCGCGTAACGACCGACGAGGAGGCGATCGAGATGGCAACCACGAAGCAGCGCCAGGCCGCGCGGAGCAACGTCCAGAAGGCGCAGGGAGCCGCGAGGAGCAAGCGCACAATCGCGAACATGCCGAAGTCGACGCGACGCGAGCTCGGCAAGCAAGCCGCGAAAGGACGCCGGCGCGGCGGCCACGCGGGACACCGGCTCGAGGATCGAAATCGCCAGCAGCTCTACGCGATCGCCCAGCGCGAGGGGATCCCGGGACGCTCGAAGATGGGCAAGTGGGACCTGATCAAGGCGATTCGGAGCTCCCGCTAGCACGCAACAGCGCTGCGGCTACGCCAAGCCCGAGCACCAGATCGAGGGCGCCGAGCGCGGCGTGAACTCCTGCGCCTGCGACCTCTTCGCCTGTGGCGGGACATGTGACCAAATAGTCACCTATACTCCTCGGCATGGACGCGGTGTTCAGGGCCTTGGCCGATCCGACACGACGAAAGCTCCTCGACGAGCTCTTCGCCGAGGACGGGCAGACGCTGACGGCGCTCGAGGAAAGCCTCCCCATGACCCGCTTCGGGGTCATGAAGCACCTGCGGGTGCTCGAGGAGGCCAACCTCGTCACGACCAGGCGCCGGGGCCGCGAGAAGCTCCACTTCCTGAACCCCGTCCCGATTCGGCTCGTCCACGACCGGTGGGTGAGCAAGTACGCCGAACCCTGGGCGGCCACGCTCAGCGGCCTCAAGAAATCGATCGAGGAGGAAACCATGCAGAAGTTGCCAGAGGCTGGATTCCAGCTCCCCGAGGGCGTCACGGTGGCGGTCTTCGAGGTCTTCATCAAGACGACGCCCGAGCGGCTCTGGGAGGCGATCACCGACGCCGAGATGAGGGCCAGATACAGCTTCGGGGTCGAGACGCACTCCGACTGGTCCCCGGGCTCGACCTACAAGGCATCCGTGCCCGGTGTGGTCGACATCGCCGAGGGCGAGAACACCGAGGTCGATCCTCCGCGGCGACTCGTCCAGACGTTCAACGCGCTGTGGAGCGACGACGTCAAGGCGGAGGGGCCCTCCAGGGTCACCTGGGAGATCGAGCCCGTCGGCGAGGACTCGTGCCGCCTGACCGTGGTGCACGACCAGCTGCGAGACGGCGCAAGCGCGGAGCTCTACGGCGGCTGGCCGATGATTCTCTCCGGCCTGAAGACGCTGCTGGAGACCGGCGAGAACCTCACGACGCCCGGGTCGCTGCGGTACTCGGGCACCGCCGAGGCCGCATAGCCGTAGGAGGAGCAGGGCGGGTCAGCCCGTCGGTCCGAACCGTTCGGTGCGGATCCGCCCCGGTTCCACTCCGGCCTCCAGAAGAAGTGTGCTCGCGGTCTCTACGAACCCATTCGAGCCGCACACGAATGCCGTCGCCATCTGCATCAGCGCCGAGGCGATGAGCGATCCGTCGATCCGCCCCACATGCCCCGACCACCCGTCCGGCGGTGTGCGGGTGAAGGTCAGGACGGTGTCGTCTCCCAGCTCGTCCGGGTAGATCACCTCGTCCGCCGTTCTGACCGAATAGACCAGGCGCATCGGCAGGTCGGGCATGGTGCGCCGGCGATGGCGCAGCATCGCCATCAGCGGCACGACTCCCGACCCGCCACCGACGAGCAGGACCGGTTCCTCCCCGCGCCATACGAAGTAGGACGTGAACGGCCCCCGGACCTCCACCTGGTCGCCCTCGACGACCACGTCGTGGAAGTAGGGCGACACCTCGCCATCCTCGAGCCGGTCGATTGTCAGCTCGATCTCGCCCTCGTCGAGCGGCGACGAGGCAACCGAGTACGAGCGCTGTGCCCTGTATCCATCGGGAGCCGTGAGCCGGACGTCGTAGTGCTGCCCCGGCAGGTGGGGCATCCACATCGGCAGCCTGATCCGGAAGGACTTGACCCGCGGCGTCTCCTGCTTGACGCGCGTGACGGTGCCGATCTGCCAGCGGCCGGGAGCCCGCTGCTCAACCGGGCTGATGACGTCGGGCGTCAGTCCGTCCAATAGCGCTCTTCCTTCCAGGGGTCGCCGCGGTTGTGGTAGCCGTTGGCCTCCCAGAATCCCGGCTCGTCGTGATCGGTAATCCGGATCCCCGCGACCCACTTCGCGCTCTTCCAGAAGTAGAGATGCGGGACCAGGAGACGAGCCGGGCCGCCGTGCTCGCGCGGCAGGGGCTCCCCCTCGTACTCGGTGACTACCCAGGCCTTGCCATCCGTGAGGTCCTCGATGCCGAGGTTCGTGGTGTATCCGCCGTACGAGTAGATCATCGTGTGGGCATCGAGCGGCTCCACGGCATCCAGGAGCGTGTCGACCGAGACGCCCCGGAAGCTGGTTCCGAGCTTGGACCACTTGGTGACGCAATGGATGTCACACGGGATCTCCTCGAACGGGAGCTCGTCGAATTCGTCCCATGTCCACTCCCGCGGGTCCGCGACCATCCCGTCGATCCGAAACCGCCACTCGGCTGTGCGGACGTCCGGCGTCGGCCCGGCGGTGAGCACCGGGAACCCGTCCTCCTTGTACTGACCCGGCGGGAGCCGATCGGCGAGCTCATCGGTAGTCCTGCGCCTGCCGCTGAATCCGCGCGAGATGAACCCGTTCACATCCCTATCTTCCCGCCCCCAGGCAGTTTTTGGTGCTTTGGGGCCGCCATAGCGTCCCCAATCCACCAAAAGCCTGTTCGACGACGGGGATTAGGCGCCGCTGAAGGCGGGGTCGCGCTTCTCGACGAACGCCGCCGCGCCCTCGAGGAAGTCCTTGGTGCGCCCAAGCGCGTGCTGCAGCTCGGCCTCCAAGTCGAGCTGCGAGTCGAGGTCGCCGTAGATCGCCTGGTTGAGCGCGCGCTTCGAGCTGGCGTAGGAACGGGTCGGTCCCGCGGCGAGCCTCTCGGTCAGCGAGTTCGCCTCGTCCATCAGCGCATCGTCTGGATGCGCCCAGTTGACCAGGCCCCACGCGACCGCCTGCGCGGCCGGGATGCGCTCGCCCAGCAGGGCCATCTGGAACGCGCGGGCCTTGCCGACCGCAGGCGGGACGAAAGCTGTAGAGCCGCCATCGGGCATCAACCCGATATTCACGAAGGCGAGGCCCATGAAGGCGGACTCGGCGATCAGGATCAGATCGCAGGCGAGCGCGAGCGAGCACCCGATTCCCACGGCAGGGCCGTTGACCGCAGCGACGACAGGCTTCGGCAGGCGCCGGATCCCGGCGATGACTGGGTGATAGATCTCGTGGAGCTCCGTCCTGATGTCGGGCATGCCGTCGTCGGCTGGTTCAAACCCGGCCCGCAGGTCCGCGCCGGAAGAGAACCCACGCCCGGCCCCTGTGAGGAGCACGGCACGCACCGAATCGTCCGTCGCCTCGCCCTCTATCACCTGCTTGAGCTCGGCCCCGAACCGCGCCGTCCAGGCGTTGAGCGTCTCGGGCCGGTTGAGCGTGAGCCGCCCGACAGCCCCGGTCTGCTCCCAGATGACGGTCTCGTATGCCACCTGCGGCCTCCTTCCTGATCGCGTGCGTTGGTGACGCGCGCAGCTTGTCAGGTGGGCCCGCTCACCTACTCGCCGCCTGAAGCAGCGCCGGCCCGTTCGAGCTCGATTCGCAGCCCGGTCTCGCGCTCCGATACCTCCCAAAGGCGTGCGATCGCCCGATCCATCCCCACCCGCCGCAGGATCGGCTTGCGGACGGGCGGGCCGTTGTTGAAGAACGCGGGCCCGTAGAACTCGCCGCTCTTTGCCCCGGGATCGGTCGCGGCGCGCAGCTGTGACCGGGCCCCGTCGGCGGGCGCCATGCCCGTGCGCCGCGCGAGCACGTGGAAGAAGCGCTGGCTGAGCCCGCCGCTCGTCTCCTGGACGCTCACCGCCTGGAGCTCGGTGTTCGAGAGTCCGGGGTGGGCGATCAGGCTGGCCGCGGGTGCGCCCACCCGTCCAAGCTCTCGGTGCAGGCCGAGGCCGAAGTGGAAGTTCGCGAGCTTCGCCTGGCCGTAGGCCCGCCACGGGCCGTACCTCCCGTCCAGGTGCGGGTTGGCCGGATCTACGCCACGGCCCATGTGGTGGGCGGTGCTCGTGACGGTCACGATCCTCGCGGCGCTCGCGCGAAGCAGTGCCGGCATGAGCAGCGCTGTGAGGGCCCAGTGCCCGAGGTGGTCGACGCCGAGCTGCATCTCGAATCCGTCCACTGTGCGGCGCTCCGGGATGCCCATGACGCCGGCGTTGTTCACGAGGATGTCGATCGTGGGGTGCGCAGCGAGGATCCGCTCGGCGGCCTCGCGCACCGACGCCTGGGACCCCAGGTCGAGCGCCACCACCTCGAGGGAGACATTGAGCGCGCCCCCGCGGATGTCGGCGACGGCGGCGTCGGCCTTCTCCTGGTTGCGGGCCGCCATGACGACGTGGGCACCGGCATCCGCGAGCGCCCGTGAGGTCTCCAGGCCCAGCCCGCCGTTCGCGCCGGTGACCACGGCGGTGCGGGCGGAGAGATCGGGGATGTCCGCGGTCGTCCAGGCCACGTAACCGCTCAGCCGGGAACGAGTGCGGGGTCGTCCTCGTGCTCGCGAAAGAACTCCACCATCGCCCCGACATACTCGCGGAAGTGCGGGGGGCGCAGGCCGTGCGGAGTGAGGAGCTCGATCGCTCGGCGGGTGTCGAAGGCGACGGGATGGTTCAGGTAGACGACCGACTCGCGCGGCGTCCCGCCGAAGGCCTCGCGGATGGGCTCGAAGCGCAGCGAGGCCTCGACCAGCCTGGGCGGGATGCGAAAACGCGGCTCGCGCCCCGCGTACTCGCGAGACAGCGCCTCGAAGAGCTGGTGGCTCAGCAGAGGCTCGGGATCGGTGAGGTGAAGGGTCTCTCCCGCCGTCGCCGGATCAAAGGCGCTCGCCGCGATCGCGGCCACGATGTAGTCGACGGGCACCACGTTGAACAAGGCCTCGGAGCGCCCGAACTGCGCCACCGGCCGCCCGGCGCGCTCCATCCGCGAGATCGTGCGCAGGATGTAATAGGGGCCGTCGAACTTCTGCGTCTCGCCCGTCCGCGAGTCGCCCACCACGATGGCCGGGCGAAGGATCGTCGTCGGGACGCGGTCCATGAGCTCCCGAACCCAGACCTCGGCCTGGAACTTCGTCGACTCGTAGTGGTTCTTGAACCCCTGGCCCATGACGAGCTCGTGCTCGTACACCACGCCGGTCCGCTTGCCGGCCACGTATGCGGTGCTGACGTAGGCGAGGCGCTCGAGCCCCTCGGCCGCCATGCAGAGATCGAGGACGTTCCCGGTTCCGCCGACGTTGACGCGCGTGGCGACGGTGAGCGGGACTGCGAGGTTGTATATCGCGGCGAGGTGGAAGACGTGGGTGACCTCCGAGGTGAGTCGCCCGTATGTCTCATCGTCGAGCCCCAGCCTCGGCTCGCCGATGTCGCCCGCGATCAGCTCGATCCGCTCCTGCCCCGCGGCGGCCTTGCGCGCGACGTCCATCATCCGCGGCTCGACCAGCGCCGCCAGCCGCAGCTCGGATCGATCCTCGAGCAGCTTGGTGGCAAGTCGCTTGCCGATGAACCCCGGATATCCGGTGAGCAGAGCGAGCGCCATCAGGAAACCACAGCCGTCTCCGTCACAGCGCCCGGAGGCGCCGCAGCGTCCGCACGGCTCGTGGACCGGCCGCACCGGCGCGGCGCTCGAGCATGATCGCGAGGCTCAGATCGCTGTCACGCCGTCGGCGTTTGAGTTCTGCCAGTGCCTTGGGATCGCTGGTTGCGGCGATCTCGCGGTCCAGGCGGTAGACCTCTCGCCGCAGCTCGACCTCGGGCGGCGGCACGCCCGCGTTGCGCAGGATCTTGTAGCCCAACCGCATGTGGGGCGGCACCCCAGACATGTCGTCCAGGCGCAACGGCCGCCCTTGGCCCGGCAGGTCGTCGAAGTCCCCCCGCTCGATTGCGTCCTGGATCTTCGCCTCGGCGATCCGCGCGAAGATGCTCATCGCCGCTCACCCATTGGCGAGAACTTATCGAGCCGCGTTCAGCTTGCCGATTGTTCCCTACGAGCCCCCCGCGAACCCGCCTTCATTGCCGCGTCGCCTCGCGTTCACATCCTCGCCTCAATTGCGGTCTGATCCTGACCTAAATTCCCCGTAACCTGCGGCGCGGTCCAACGAGCGAGAAGGGAGCATCAATGCCCGAGCGAGACGGATACATCCCCGGCGTACCGTGTTGGATCGACACGAGCCAGCCGGATCCCGATGCCGCTGTGGACTTCTACAGCGGCCTCTTCGGCTGGGAGCTCCAGGACGTCATGCCGCCCGACTCACCCGGCAAGTACTTCATCGCCCGCATTCGCGGGCGCGATGTGGCGGCCGTCGGCTCGATCCCCGAGCAAGCCCCGCCCCAGGCGATGTGGAACACGTACATCTGGGTCGACAGCGCCGACGATGCGGCCGCGAAGGCCCGGGACGCCGGCGGCAGCGTTGCGATGGAGCCATTCGACGTCATGGAAGCGGGACGGATGGCGGTGTGCGTCGACCCCGAAGGGGCCGTGTTCTGCGTCTGGCAGGCAAACCAGCAGAAGGGCGCGCAGATCGTGAACGAGCCCGGATCGCTCGTCTTCAACAACCTGAATACCCGGGACGTCGAGGCCGCGAAGCGGTTCTACGGCGCCGTGTTCGGGTGGGAAACCCTGAGACTCGGGGCGGGTGAGATGTGGACGAGGCCCGGCTACGGCGATCACCTCGAGGAGAGCAATCCGGATCTGCGCAAGCAGATGGCGGAGGGCGGCGCTCCCCCCGGCTTCGTGGACGTCGTCGCCGCGATCAATCCGATCCGCGACGGCGAGGCGGACACCCCCGCCCACTGGGGCGTCACGTTCTCGGTCGACGACGCGGATGCGACCGCGGAAAAGGCGACCGAGCTGGGCGGCACCGTCGTCGCGCCTCCGATGAATGCCCCATGGGTGCGGATGACGGTGCTGGCCGACCCGCAGGGCGCAACCTTCGTGGCGAGCAAGTTCGTCCCCGAGAACGCGGAGCTCGGCGCCTCGTAGAGGCGCGAGTCAGCTCGACGTCGCCCGTTCGGGCGAATGACCGGTGGCGGCGGCCTCCGGGTGTCCGGGAGACGCCGCCGGCGGTGGGTCGAGTTGCCGCGACAGCCAGATCCCGGCGAGGGCCGCGCCTGCCGCCGATGCGGCGCCGCCGACCCGAGCGGTATCCGGCATGTCGTCGCCGGCGAGCAGACAGGCCACGAAGTCCACGCCATCGGAGAACGCACCCGCCTCGAGCCAGCCACGGACCGGTGCCCCGCGATCGAGGGCGATCACAACGCCGAGCCCGAGGGCGATGTCGCGACCGCCGATCATTCGCGCGAAGAGCCTCATTCCCGGTCGGGAACCGTCGCTGCCGAACATCAGACGCCCCACGGGCCCGGGCACCGCGAGCGCGACGGCTCCGAGGGCGATGCGCGCACGCGCGAGGCCGATCGCGATGTCCCTAGGCTCCATCGGCGCGATCCTAGCGGTCGAATGCATTGACGCGGTCGCCTTCGAGATCGAGGACATCGTGCCCTTCGGCGTTGAGACGGGACAGCCCGTCCGGCTCGTCGGTGTCAGCCATCCGGCCTCGTCGGAGTTCAACGCCGCCGAGGCAACGCGCTCGACGATCAACGCCTTCGGCATCGAGTACGAGGGCAAGACGGGGATCTCGGCGTCTGAATTCGCCTGGGCGGCCTGAGGGACTCCCGCCCCTCAGCGAGCTTGCTTTCGCGATATCCGGGTGTATGTTGCTCCCGGCGTCTCCTTTCATCCCTCCGTTTGGGCTAGTTAGTCAGTAGTTAGTTGGAGCGGCGCGCCTGGGAGGTCTTGCGTCTGACTCTGACCGCGATCAGCTGACGAGAGGGATAAGTGACTGCACCCGCAGGAGGGAACCTGGCCGCACGGATGGGCCGCTGGAGCGCTCAGCACCGAAAGAAGGCGATCTGGGGTTGGCTGGCGCTAGTGATCCTCGCGTTCGCGATCGGCGGCGCCGTCGGGACAGAAACCCAGACCGCGGCTCAGAGCGGTGTCGGCGAGTCGGGGGATGCCGCGCGCACCCTCGACGATTCCTTCCCCAAGCACCAGGTCGAGCAGGTGCTGATCCAAAACGACAGCGTCACCGCGACGGATCGATCGTTCCGGGCCGTCGTCGACTCGACCCAGCATCGTCTATCGGCGGTTCCCTATACCCAGGCTTTCGAGAGCCCCTACGCCTCGGGCAACGTCGGACAGATCTCGGCAGACGGGCATTCCGCACTGCTTCGCTTCGAGATCGCCGGTGACGAAACCGAGGCGAGCGACCGCGTCGGTGCGACCCTGGATGCCACCAGCGCGGCGCAGGCCGCCAATCCCGACTTCGTCGTCGAGCAGGTCGGCGATGCGAGCGTCAATAAACAGCTGAACGACTCGATCAGTGACGACTTCAAGCAGGCGTTCGCGACATCGCTGCCGATCACCCTCGTGATCCTGCTGGTCGCGTTCGGTGCGCTGGTCGCGGCGAGCGTTCCGATCATCCTGGCGTTGACGGCGGTGCTCGCCACGATGGGAATAATCGGGGTGCTCAGCCACATCTCGCCCGTGGACCAATCGATCAACGAGGTGATCCTGTTGATCGGCTTGGCGGTCGGCGTCGACTACTCGATGTTCTACCTGCGCCGAGCGCGTGAGGAGCGCGAGTCGGGTCGCAGCGAGGAGGCGTCGCTGGCCGCGGCGGCGGCGACCTCCGGGCGGGCGGTGCTCGTCTCGGGGCTGACGGTGATGCTCGCGATGGCGGGCATGTACCTCGGCGGAGCACCCACCTTCACGTCGTTCGCGACCGGGACGATCCTCGTGGTCGGGGTGGCCATGGTGGGGTCCCTGACCGTCCTGCCGGCGCTTCTCGCCTGGCTCGGTGACCGGGTCGAGAAGGGGGGCGTCCCAATCATCCGCAAGATGCCGTGGAACGCCACGGAGCGAGGCCTTTGGTCGCGGATCCTGAATCCGGTCCTACGCCACCCCCTCGTCTCCGCAGTGGCCGCGGCCGCCCTGCTGGTCGTGCTGGCGATACCCGCGTTCA
>JBJMKM010000032.1:0-19485 GCA_045805825.1 Solirubrobacterales bacterium | reverse complement strand
AGCGAGTTGGCACCCAGGCGGTTGCCGCCGTGGACCGACACGCATGCCACCTCGCCGGCGGCGTAGAGGCCGTGGACGTTGGTGTGGCCGTCGACGTCGGTCTTGACGCCGCCCATCACGTAGTGGTTGCCCGGCTTGATGTGGATCGGCTCGCGGGTGATGTCGACGCCGGCGAAGTCGCGCCCGACGTTGACGATCTCGCGCAGCGCCTCGTGGATGCGCTTGCGCGGCACGACTGTGATGTCCAGTGCGACGGTCCCGTCGGGGAAGCCGCGGCCCTCGTTGATCTCCGTCTGCTCGGCGCGCGAGACGACGTCGCGCGAAGCCAGCTCCATCTTGTTGGGCGCGTACTTCTCCATGAACCGCTCGCCCTGGGCGTTGTAGAGGTGGGCGCCCTCGCCCCGCGCGCCCTCGGTGATCAGCAGCCCGTTCCCCTGCAGCGTCGTGGGGTGGTACTGGATCATCTCCATGTCCATCAGCGGCGCACCGACGTCGTAGGCCAGCGCGTGCCCGTCGCCGGTGCAGATGAGCGCGTTGGTGGTCGGGTTGAAGACCTGTCCGTTGCCGCCCATGGCGAGGATGACCGTCTTCGACTGGAACAGCTCCATGCTGCCGTCGCGGATGTTGCGCGCGACGCACCCGGCAATCCGGCCCTCGTCGGAGAGCAGCAGCTTGGTCGTGAACCACTCCTCGAAGCGGTCGACCTGCGTGAACTTCATGAGCTGCTCGTAGAGCACGTGGAGGATCGCCTGTCCGGTGATGTCGGCCACGTAATAGGTCCGGGCGGCCGAGGCGCCGCCGAAAGCGCGCGTGCCGAGCTTGCCCTGGGCGTTGCGATGGAACGTGACCCCAAGGTGCTCCATGTCGAGGATCGCTTGGGGCGCCTCGCGGCACATGACCTCGATGGCGTCCTGGTCGCCGAGGTAGTCCGAGCCCTTGACGGTGTCGAAGGCGTGCGACTCCCACGTGTCGCCCTCCTGGAGGGCGGCGTTGATCCCGCCCTGGGCGGCGTTCGAGTGCGAGCGGACAGGGTGGACCTTGGAGACGATTCCCACCGAGACGCCCTGCTCGGCCGCGGCCAGCGCGGCCCGCTGTCCCGCGAGCCCGGCCCCGATCACCAGTACATCGTGCTTGGGCATAGGCGCGCGATCCTATATTGCGGCGCGCGCCGTCCGACCGGTCGTGATCAGAGGCGCGGAGCGCTCCCGGAGGCGCCGTCGCCGCCGCTCGAGAGTGCGCGGCGAAGCGCTCGCCCGACCTGCTCGGCGGTGATGACGCCGCGCAGCTGACCGTCCGCGTCGACGGCCATCAGCGCGCCCAGGCGGCTCAGCGCGTCGTTACCGAGCAGGGACTCGAGCGGCGCGTCCTCGCGCACGCGAAGCGTGCCGGTCGAATCCGCCTCGAACACGTCCCCGACCGTTGACGACGTCCGGCTCACCTCGGGAACCGCGTCCGCGGCGCCGCGCTCGATCAGCCCCAGGAACCGGTGCGCGGGATCGATGACGGGAAACCACGGCCACCGGTAGCGCAGGAAGAACTCGTCCAGGGCGCGTTCGACGCTCGCGTTCTCGGGGATCGCCACCGGCTCGTCGTCCATCACGTCGGCGACGCGGATCCCCTCGATGCGGCTCGTGAACTCGGTCTGGATCACCGCTCCGCGGGCGGACTGGAGCAGGATGAACCCGATCAGCGCAAGCCAGACGCCGTCGATCAGGTCACCGCGGATGAAGCCGATGAGCCCCAGCCCGATGAAGAGATAGGAGAAGCCCTGCCCGAGCCGGGCGGCTCCGCGCGTCGCTCGATTGCGGTCGCCGGTGACTTTCCACGCGATGGCGCGGGCGACCCTGCCGCCGTCCAGCGGGAAAGCGGGAATCAGGTTGAAGACGAGGATCAGCACGTTGATGCTGGCGAGCCACGTGGTGACCGCCAGGAACGCCGAGGTGTGCTCGGGGGTCTGGAACGGCATCGCGTTCCACGCCTGGCCCCATCCATCGGCCACCACCCCGGCGGCGGTGAAGACGATCGCGAGCACAAGCGTGACCAGTGGCCCCGCGATGGCGACCTGGAACTCGGTGCTCGGCGAGTCGGAGTCCTTCGTCATCCGCGCGACGCCACCGAACATCCAGAGCGTGATGTCGGAGATGCCGATCCCGCGGCGCAGGGCCACGAAAGCGTGGCCCAGCTCGTGCAGAAGGATCGAGGCGAAGAACGCCAGGGCGCTGGCAACCGCCAACACGTAGGGAAGCGCGTCTCCGCTGGGCAGGTCGAGCACCGACCGGTACGAGTCGGAGAGCACGAAGATGATCAAAAAGAGGACGAAGAACCAGGAGTAGTCGATCCCGATCCGGATCCCCCGGACGTGAAAGAGAGTGACTGCGCCGCGCGCGGGCATGTAGTCCATCTTAGGTACGGTCCGGAGGCCCATGCCAAGCGGGGCCACTCAACGATCGCTCGACGAGGTGCCGCACCTCGACCAGGAGTGGCTGCGCGACCTCGTCGAGACGCTCAGCTCGATCCACCGCCCCACGGCCTCGCTGGGCGAGCGCCGGGCCGCCGAATGGCTGCTGGGGAAGCTTCGCGACCACGGGGCGTCGGGAGAGATCCAGCTTCACAAAGCCCACGGGACCTTCTGGTGGCCCTTGGGACTCGCGGCCGCCGGTGCGCTCGCGAGCGGGGTCCTCGCCCTGCGCGGACGGCGCGTCCTCGCCGGCGCTCTGGCAGCCGCTATCGGCGCGGCTGCGTTCGACGATCTGCCGCCCGGGGGGCGCCGGTTTCGCGGAGTGCTCCCCCAGCGGACCGGCACGACAGTCGTCACCGAGATGGGTCCACCCGACGCCGAGCGGACCGTGGTGCTGGTCGCCCACCACGACGCCGCGCACGCCGGCCTCGTCTACCACCCGGCGATCCCGCAGCTCGTCTTCGGTCAGGCGCCGTGGCTGATACAGCGCGTTGACACCAGCCCTCCGCTCCTGGCGCCCGTGGTCGTGATCCCCGCGTTGATCGGAGCCGGTGCCGCCACCGGCAACGACTCACTGGTCAAGGCCGCGATGGCGCTCGCCGCCGTCTCGGGGGCCGCCCTCGCCGACATCGGTCGCCGCGGGACCGTGCCGGGCGCCAATGACAACGCCACGGGCATCGCCGTGCTGGTCGCGATCGCCCGCGCCCTGGCCGAGGCGCCCACGCGAACCGTCCGCGTCATGCTCGTATCAACCTCCGAGGAGGCCCTTTGCGAGGGAATGCAGGTGTTCGCGCAGCGCCACTTCGGCGACCTTCCGCACGACAGCACCTTCTTCCTCTCGATCGACACGGTCGGCTCGCCCCACCTGCTGGTCCTCCGTGGAGAGGGGATGATCCGGATGCGCGAGTACCCGGCGCGCTCGCTGGAGCTCCTCGACGGCCTGGCTGATGAGCTGGGGATCGACCTGTTTCCGAACCTACGCCTGCGCAACGCGACCGACGGCATCTACCCGCTCGCCGCCGGGTATGAGTGCGCGTCACTTTGCTCCTGCACGGACCTGAAACAGCCGGCGAACTACCACTGGCCGACCGACACCCCCGAGAACGTCGACTACGGCACCGTGTCCGACGCCGTGCGACTCACCGAGGCCATGGTCCGTCGGCTCGACGAGCGCTGGCTCTAGCACCCTCCCGGTAAGCGGCCCGCCGCCTACCCTGGTGGCGAGATGCCGAGCTCACTCTGCCCCGTCCTCGTCGAGCGGGACGATCAACTGGCCAGCCTTGAGAGCGCCCTGATGTCCGCCCATCGCGGCGAGGGAGGCCTTGCGGTCCTCTCGGGCGAGGCCGGGATCGGAAAGACCAGGCTTGCGAACGAGCTCGCCCGGCTTGCCCGCCAGCTGGGCAGCGCGGTCCTGTGGGGCTCATGCAGCGAGGCGGAGCTCTCGCTGCCGTATCTGCCGTTCGTCGAGGCGTTGGGCAACTACCTCGACGGCCAGAGCTCCTCCGCGGTGGGAGAGCGACTCGGGCCGACACGCCGGGAGCTCTCGCAGCTCTTCCCGCAGCTCGCCGACAGCGCCCCGCCCGCGGAGCCGGGAGATTCCGAGCAGGCGAAGCTCCGGCTCTTCGAGGCCATCGTCTGCCTGCTCGCGATTCCCGCGGATGATCAGGGGCTCCTCCTGGTGATCGAGGACGTCCACTGGGCGGACGAGTCCACGCGCGAGCTCCTGGACCACCTTGCGCGCAGGATCTCGGGGCTGCGGGCCCTGGTGCTGATCACCTACCGGAGCGACGAGCTTCACCGCCGCCACCCGTTCGTGCCCACGCTCCAGGGATGGCGACGCTCCGGGCTTGCCGAGGTGGTCGAATTGAAGCCCCTGGCTGACGCGGGGGTCGGCGAGATGCTCCAGGCGATCCTGGGGTCCGATCGGGTTGATCCGGAGCTCCGCGAGCTGATGACGGAGCGCACCGAAGGGAATCCGTTCGTCCTCGAGGAGATGCTGAAGGAGGCCACGGAGGGCGGCGCCGCGCCGAGGCCGGGCGGCTCCGTCGCGGTGGACCGCGCGACCATCCCGGAGACGGTGCGCGACACGATCCTGCTGCGCCTGGCGAGGCTTGCGCCCGAGCACGTGGGGGTTCTCGAGGCCGCGGCGGTGCTCGGACGAACCTTCGACTACCCGACGTTGGTCGCCATCGCCCAGAGCGACGAGCAGACCGTCCAATCGGCGCTCGCGGAGGCAGTCGCCCAGCAGCTCGTGGAGGAGCATCCCGAGCGCCCGGGCAGCTATCGCTGGCGACATGCGCTGACGCAGGAGGCCATCTACACCGACACGGTGACGCCGCGCAGGCAGGCTATCCATGCCCGCGCGGCGGACGTCCTGTCGCAACGTGAGGACACCGCCCCGGTCGACCTCGCGCACCACCTGCTGGGCGCCGGACGGCTCGAGGAGGCCGTGCCGGTCTGCCTCGCGAGCGCCGAGGACGCGGAGCGCACCGCCGCGTTCGGCGAGGCGATCGGGCTGCTCGAGCGGATCCTTCCTCACCTGAGCGATCCGAAGGAGCGCGCGTTCACCGTGTCGCGCATTGGCCGCGATCATTGGCTGAACGGCGCATCCGCCATGGCGGCTCGCTACCTCCGGGAGGGCATCGAATCGCTCGAGGCGCTCGGGGAGCGCGCCGAGGCAGCGCGGTTCAGGGTCGTGCTCGGCCGCTGCGACTGGGAGAACTCGCGGCCGGATCTGGCTCGCGAGGAGTTCGAGACGGCGCGGGACGTCCTGGAGACGGCCGGCCCGTCGGCCGAGCTCGCGCTCGCGCACATGCGGCTCGCGGGACTCGATGCGTTCGAGCTCGATTACGCCGGCTGTCTCGCCGAGGCACGTACCGCCATGGCCATCGCGGAGCAGGCGGGCGCGGAGTTCGAGCGCGTGTGGGCACGCGGATTCGTGGCGCTCGGTCTGATCGATTCCGGGGACCTCGAAGCCGGGCTCGAGCTGGTCGACGTCACCTATGAGGAAGCCGTCGCGAACGAGTTCTGGCAGATCGCCAGCAACATCGCCTGGAACGACATCTGGACGCGAGTGCACACCATGAACGGGGGTCTCGAACAGCGGCTGAAGCGCCTCGAGGGCAGGGAGAACACGTTGCTGGCGCGTGGGAGTCACGCGCTCGCCGCGAGCTACGTGCGGACCGCCCTGGGTGAGCTCGAGCGTGCCCGCGCCGCGGCCGCGGAGGCGACCGAGACATACGACCGCCTCGGGAGCCGGAAGATGGCCTGGCGAGGCGAGATCCAGGAAGCCCAGGCGCTCACCGAGCTCGGCCGCTACGACGAGGCCGCCATGGCCCTTCCCGCCGAATCGACGAGGACCGAGCTCCAGGACATCGTTTACGACTCCCCCGCGCGGATCCGGTTGGCACTTGCGCGCGGCGAGATCGACGAGGCCCTCCGCCTGGCATCGCAGATCCTCGAGAACGCGGTTGCGCTGGCGACCTACCGGGAGACGCTCGCGCTCGCCGCGGAGGCGTTCCTCGCCGCCGGCCGGATCTCCGAGGCGGAGGAGCTGCTGGAGCTGGGCCGCGTGCATCCCACGCCCACCGGTGCCGCGTTCGTCGACGAGATGGACGGGCGCATCCGTCTTGCCCGTGGTGACGCCGAAGGCGCAATCGCTCCCCTTCGGCGCTTCGTCGAAGCCGCCCGCGCAGCCGGATTCAGGCTGGCGGAGCTGCGCGGACGCGTCCTACTCGCGCGGGCACGTGGAGGCGCGGGTGATTGCGAGAGCGTCGAACGCGAGCTGAACGCCGTGGCCGATGCTGCCGATGGGATCCAGGCGAGGTTGGTCCGAGCGGAGGCGGATGACGTAGCGAGCTCGCTCGGAGTCTCGCTCGCGCCGGCTCCCGAGGCGGAGGGTGGCGACGTGGGCGCGGACTTCCTGGCGGTCGGCGAGCGCCTCGTGACGTCGATGTTCGCGGACGTTCGCGGTTACTCGGAGCTTTTGTCAACTGAGCCCCCGGCTGAGCTGGGCGAGCGCATGGCCATGCTTTTTCGGTTCGCGAGAACCGCGGTCGAGGGCCAGGGCGGCCTGGTGGACAAGTTCGCCGGTGACGCCGTGATGGCGACCTTCAACGTGACCGGCGTGAGCGTGGACCACTGCATCTCAGCGCTGGCGGCCGCGATCACCCTGCGCGACCGTGCCGAGGCCATGGGGCTGGGGGTCGGCATCGGCATCGCGGTCGGTCCCGCGGTGCTCGCCAAGGGCTCCGACGCCGGAAATCTCACCGTGCGCGGCGTCGCCACGAACCTCGCCTCGCGGCTCCAGGCAAAGGCACGGCGAAGCGAGGTCTTGCTCAGCGACGAGGCCTACCGCCGGGTCGAGGATTGGCTGGCGCAGCGCGGCATCGCCGCCGAGCGAGAGACGCTCGAGCTGAAGGGGTTCGCGGAGCCGCAGCCGGCTTACAGAATCAGCTCACCGAGTGCCGCTCGATGATCCGCTTGAAGTCGGTGCCGGCCGGAAGCGTCCCGAATGCACGCCCTGAATCGCCGTCGAGGCGCGATGCGCAGAACGCATCGGCGACGGCGGGATCACCGTAGCGGACGAGGAGGGACGCCTGCAGCGCGAGGGCCATGCGCTCCACCAGGTTGCGAGCGCGCGTTTCCAGCGTTTCCGGGTCCGACGCCAGGTCGTCGCGCAACCGGCGGCCGAACTCGTCGAGCCGGGGCTCGGCCACCGCGCCCTCGCCGACCTCTGACGCGAACGCCTCGACGGCAGCCGGGTTACGCGCCATCGCTCGCAGGACGTCCAGGCACTGCACGTTTCCGGATCCTTCCCAGATGCCGTTGAGCGGGGCCTCGCGGTAGACCCGCGGCATGCCGGACTCCTCGACGTAGCCGTTGCCCCCCAGGCATTCGAGCGACTCGCCGGCGTGCATCGGAGCCCGCTTGCAGATCCAGTACTTGAGCACGGCGTTCGCGATCCGCTTGAACTCCTGCGCGGACTCGTCGCCCCCGATCGCCTCGTCATAGGCGCGCGCCAGGCGCATGGCGCTGATCGTGGCCGCCTCGGACTCGACCGCGAGATCGGCGAGGACGTTCTGCATCAGCGGCTGGTCGACGAGGAGCTTGCCGAAGGCGGAGCGATGCGAGCAGTGGTGGATCGCCTGCGCCACGCCGTGCCGCATTCCGGCGGCGCCGCCCAGCGAGCAGTCGAGGCGCGTGTGGTTGACCATCTCGATGATCGTCGGCACCCCACGGCCCTCCTCGCCGATCATGCGTGTCCATGCGGCGCGGAACTCCACCTCGGAGGAGGCGTTTGACCGATTGCCGAGCTTGTCCTTGAGGCGCTGGATGTGGATGCGGTTGCGCTCGCCGTCGGGGGTGAACCGCGGCATGAAGAAGCACGAGAGGCCACCGGGCGCCTGCGCGAGGACGAGGAATGCGTCGCACATCGGCGCCGAGAAGAACCACTTGTGGCCCGTGATCTCGTACTCGGCGCCGGGGCCGCCGCCATTGAGAGCCGTCGCGACGGTCGTGTTGGCGCGCACGTCCGAGCCGCCCTGCTTCTCGGTCATGCCCATCCCGCAGAGCGCTCCCTTCTTGTCGGGCGCGGGCACGAGGCGCTCGCCGTCGTACTCGCGCGAGGCAAAGCGCGGCTCCCACTCGGCGGCGATCTCGGACTGTTTTCGGAGCGCCGGGATCACGGAGTAGGTCATGGACAGCGGGCAGCCGATCCCCGCCTCCGGGAGCAGCATGAAGCCGGCCGCGCGCGCCACGTGGCCGCCCGGCTGCGGGTCGCTCCACGGCAGCGACTGGAGCCCCCAGGAGACCGCGAGATTCATCAGCGAATGCCAGGACGGATGGAAGGCGACCTCGTCGATGCGGTTGCCGAAGCGGTCGTGGGTGCGCAGACGGGGCGGGTTCTCGTTTGCCTCGAACGCCCAGCGGATGGTCTCGGCGCGGGCTGCCGCCATGCCGATCTCGCGCACGCTGTCCTCCGCCCATTCGCCGCCCTCCCGGCGCAGAGCCTCGACGAGGACCTGATCGGTCTCGAAGGTGTTGTGGTTCTCGAGCGGAGGAGGCTGGTTCGCGACCTCGTGGGTCGCGTCGACGTGGGTCCTCTCAAGCGTTGACACCGACGGGCTCCTTTCGACGATTGGAGGCTGGCGCGGCGCCCAGCGCCCGCAGCCAGAACGACACGACTTCTGAGACCAGCGCGTCGGGGTCGGCCTCCGCGCCGGTCGGCGAGAGCGGCCCGACCAGGGCCTCGCCGAGCGCACCGACGAGCGCCGCGGCGGCGGTGCCCGGGTCCTGATCGGGCAGCTCACCCGCGGCGACGCCGTCTGCGATCAGCGTCGCGAGGAGATCCCGGTAGGCCCGCCGGAACTCGAGCCGCTCCGCCTCGACGAGCGGGTCGACAGGTTCCGCGAGCAGCGCATAGGCCAGGCGCCGGCCGCGCAGTGCGCGCCGCGCCCAGATCTCCGCGGCCGTCGCCGCGCGCTCGGCCGCGGCCCGTCCGTCCGCTTGGGTGGCCTCGGCCATGGCATCGACCTCGCGCTGCGAGGCGCGCCGGAAGACCTCGGCGAAGAGCTCTGCCTTCGACGGGAAATGCCGGTAGAGGGTCCCGGTGGCAACCTCCGCCCGCGTCGCGACGGCGGCCACCCGCGCCTCGGCATAGCCGCCGTGGGCGATCAGATCCCAAGCCGCCCGGACGATGCGCTCGCGAACCTCTGCGCGACGAGCCTCGGTTCGAGGGGTGGGGCGGTAAGGCACCAAAGAAGTGAATCACAGTTCACTTCTTTACGCAACCCCGCCGTCCGTATAGCCTCTTGGACGAGATCGCCTTGCACTCGAGCGAAGGGAGACGCATGGGCCAGGATGAAAAGACCTACGAGGGGCAGTGCTACTGCGGCGCGGTGAGGATTGCGGTCACCGGCGATCCGGAGGGCGCCGGCTACTGCCACTGCAAGGCCTGCAGGAGCTGGTCGGCCGGTCCGGTCAACGCATTCACGCTCTGGCAGTCCGAGGCGGTCGAGGTCACCCAGGGAGAGGACCAGATCGGCGAGTACAACGCGAACGAGCGGACCTATCGGCAGTGGTGCAAGGCCTGCGGCGGTCATCTAATGGCGCGGCACCCGCAGTGGGGTTTGGTCGACGTCTACGCGGCGACGATCCCCTCGTTTCCGTTTGAGCCCGGGGTGCACGTCAATTACGAGTCGACCGTGCTGCCGATGAAGGATGGCCTCCCGAAGCTCAAGGACTTCCCGGAGGAGCTGGGCGGCTCCGGCGAGACGCTCGCCGAGTAGCGCCGCGTCCCGGCCGCGCGCGATTCACCCCCGATAGCATCGCCGCCCTCCGGGTAGGAGGCGCGTCGGATGGCGAAGATCAAGGTTCAAAACCCGGTCGTCGAGCTCGACGGCGACGAGATGACCCGGATCATCTGGGCCTTCATCAAGGAATCGCTGATCCTGCCCTACCTCGACGTCGAGCTCGCGTACTTCGACCTGGGCATCGAGAGTCGCGACGAGACCGACGACCAGATCACCGTCGATGCCGCGAACGCGATCAAGGAGCACGGCGTCGGCGTCAAGTGCGCGACCATCACCCCAGACGAGGCGCGGGTCGAGGAGTTCGGCCTGAAGCGAATGTACCGGTCGCCCAACGGCACGATCCGCAACATCCTCGGCGGCGTCATCTTCCGCGAGCCGATCGTGATCTCCAACATCCCGCGGCTGGTGCCGGGGTGGACCAAGCCGATCATCATCGGCCGCCATGCCTTCGGCGACCAGTACCGGGCGACCGACACGCGGATCCCAGGCGAGGGGAAGCTCACCCTGAGCTTCCAACCCAACGACGGATCCGATCCCATGGAGCTCGAGGTCTTCGACTTCCCCGCGGGCGGCGGCGTGGCGATGGCGATGTACAACCTGGACGAGTCGATCCGCGACTTCGCACGGGCGTCGTTCCGCTACGGCCTGGACCGCGGATACCCCGTGTACATGTCGACGAAGAACACGATCCTCAAGACCTACGACGGGCGCTTCAAGGACCTCTTTCAGGAGGTGTTCGACAAGGAGTTCAAAGAGGACTTCGAGTCGAACGACCTGACCTACGAGCACCGGCTGATCGACGACATGGTCGCCGCGGCGCTGAAGTGGGAGGGCGGCTACGTGTGGGCCTGCAAGAACTACGACGGCGACGTGCAATCGGACACCGTCGCCCAGGGGTTCGGCTCCCTCGGCCTGATGACCAGCGTGCTCATGACCTCCGACGGCAAGACCGTCGAGGCGGAGGCCGCCCACGGAACCGTCACCCGCCACTTCCGCCAGCACCAGCAGGGCAAGCCGACGTCCACCAACCCGATCGCCTCGATCTTCGCCTGGACGCGCGCGCTGGCCGCGCGCGGGCGCATGGACGACACCCCCGAGGTGATCGAGTTCGCCGAAACGCTCGAGCGCGTATGCGTCGAGACCGTCGAGAGCGGGAAGATGACCAAGGATCTCGCGCTCCTCGTCGGGGACGACCAGGATTTCCTCACGACGCAGGAGTTCCTCGACGCCATCGACGAGAACCTCAAGAAAGCCATCGGCGACAGAGACCTGGCCACCACCTAATCAACCCATCAGGAGGCTGCGAAGTGAGCGACACCCCCGTCAAGGTCACAGTCACCGGCGCCGCCGGGCAGATCGGCTACGCGATCCTCTTTCGGGTCGCGAGCGGCGAGATGCTCGGCAAGGACACCCCGGTCCACCTGAGCCTGCTCGAGATCCCCGACGCGATGCAGGCCGCCGAGGGCACTGCGATGGAGCTCGAGGACTGCGCCTTCCCGCTGCTCGCCGGGCTGAGCATCCACGACCGTCCGGAGGATGCCTTCGACGGCACGAACGTCGCCCTCCTGATCGGCGCGCGCCCGCGCAGCAAGGGGATGGAGCGCTCGGACCTGCTGGAGGCCAACGGGGGGATCTTCAAGCCACAGGGGCAGGCGATCAACGACCACGCTGCGGACGACATCAAGGTCCTCGTCGTCGGCAACCCGGCGAATACGAACGCGCTGATCGCGATGTCGAACGCGCCCGACGTCCCGCGCAAGCGGTTCACCGCCATGACGCGGCTGGACCACAACAGGGCAATGGCTCAGGTCGCGGCGAAGCTAGGGGTTGCGGTGAGCGACATCACCAACGTCACAATCTGGGGCAACCACTCGACGACGCAGTACCCGGACCTCGTGCACGCGAAGGTCTCCGGGGGGAGCGCCTGGGATGCGATCGACGACGAGGCGTGGATCAAGGACGAATTCATCCCGCGCGTCCAGAAGCGCGGCGCCGAGGTCATCGAGACCCGCGGCGCATCCAGCGCGGCGTCGGCTGCGAACGCGGCGATCGACCACGTCCACGACTGGGTCATTGGAACGCCGGACGGCGACTGGGTCTCGATGTCGGTGCCCTCGGACGGCTCCTACGGCGTCGACGAGGGGCTCATCTCCGGCTTTCCGTGCACGTGCTCGGGTGGCGAGTGGCAGATCGTCGAAGGATTGGACATCGACGACTTCTCCCGCGAGCGCATCGACGCATCGGTCGATGAGCTCAAGGGCGAGCGCGACGCGGTGAAGGACCTGGACCTGCTCTAGCCAGCGACAGCGAAAGGTGCGTTAGTCAGGCATACCCTGACAAACGCACCTCTCGGTCCGGAATTACCGTTACGCCGCGGTGTAGGACCGGCCGGACTTCTTGACGCGTCCCTCGTTCTGGAGGTCGCCGAGCACCCGGTAGAGATAGTTCGGCTGGATCGACATCTTGCGTGCGATCTCGGAGGCGGTGATGCCGGGGTTCTCCTGGATGAGCTTGACCGCCTGGTCGGCGCGCGTTCCGCCGCGCCGGCGGCGTCGCCTGCGCCCTCCGGTGGCGCTCGACCCGCGCGGGCGCCCCGGACCGCGCCGGCCCTGACGGCCGTCGGTGAGGCTGGCGAGGGCGCGCTGCAGCTTCCCGAGCTCTGACTCGAGCTCGGTGATCCGTTCCTTCAGAAGCGTGGCGGCCTGATCGACCGCGTTGGACGCTGGTGCCATGTCAAATCCTTTCGGCTGGGGCGAATGGGCGCGCGGGGGTGTGACAGTCACCCGCGTTCGACGACTACAGAGTAAGTGTGTCAGTAACGCCGCTTGCGGGGCAGCGTTCTGAACACCACGTCCCACAGGGGAGACGAAACACCGTAGCCATACCGGTGGTCCTGGAAGTGATGGCGCATGTGCTGCTCGCGCAGCTGCTTGCCCAGCTTCGTCTTCGGGGTGTGGTGATGCACGTGGTAGTGCGTGTAGTCGTAGAACAGATAGCCGACGATGAACCCGGCGAAGATCGGATAGGCGGCCGGCGTCCCGAAGATGACGGTGTAGACGAAGAGGAACAGTGCCGCCAGCGGGACGCTCACCGCGGGCGGCATCACCAGTCGCAGGCGGTCGTTCGGATGGTCGTGGTGGACGCCGTGGATGATGAAGTGGAGGCGGCTGCCGATCGGATGGTCGGGCTCCCAGTGGAAGATCAGCCGATGGAGCCAGTACTCGGTGAGCGTCCAGATCAGGAGGCCCAGGGCGACGAAGCCGATCAGCGCGAGCGCGCCGTAGCCGCCGTCAGCGCCGAGCCAGATGCCGGCTGCCACGACCGGGACGAAGATGATCGCCGGGATCGACGGGTGGATCCTGGAGAAGAAGTCCAGGAATCGGTTGCCGAAGAGGGGCGGCGACGAGCTCAAGCGGGCTGTGCGCTCGGGTGCCATCGGGACGGAATTTTAACGACGGCGTTTCGGGTTTCCGCAAAGGCCGCAAATCCAGAGAAGGCCCTTTCGGAAAAAGGCGCCGATTTGCGCAAACGCGCCGTGCGACGTTCATGAGCCGGTGGCATGATCGGCTCGTTGGGCATACAGACCACGATCTCGGAGAGGCAATGACAGTCAGTAGGGCGAGTGGGCCGGCGATGGAGATGGCCGAGGTGATCGGGTTACAACGGCGAGGCACCGGCAAGCGCCGCAAGGGCCGGCCGAACTGCGTCGACTGCTTCTTCCATTGCCAGATGCTCTGCGCCCTGGATCTCGACGAGCCCTGCTCGACCTTTCGCCCGAACACCGAGGACGGTCTCGTGCCGCCGCGCCAGCCGGCGCTGCTCCTGCGCGAGGCTCCTGACGAGGCACCAGCCCAAGCGGCCTGAGCCCGCTTAGAATCCTTCCGATGGCCGACGTGGTCCAGAGCCTGAAGGGCGTTCCGCTGTTCGCCGGGGTGGGGGACAAGGAGCTGAAGCGCCTTGCGAACGTCATGCGCGAGAGCCGCTTCAACGAGGGCGAGGCGATCACGACCGAGGGCCGCAGCGGCATCGGCTTCTTCCTCATCGAGGAGGGCAACGCCTCGGTGAGTCTCCACGGGGAGATCATCCGCACCCTCGGCCCCGGCGATCACTTCGGCGAGATCGCGTTGATCGACGAGGGTCCACGGTCCGCCACCGTGACCGCATCCACGGACCTGCGCTGCCGCGGCATGGCGGCATGGGAGTTCCGGGCCTTCGTCCAGGAGCACCCCGAGGTCGCCTGGCCGCTCCTTCAGACGCTCGCCTCGCGCCTCCGTGAGGCCGAGGACCGCTCCGCCGAGTAGCCGGCTAGTCGGCGGGCAACCGGGCGCCGGTCGGCTCCGTCACCGGACTCGTGGCACCCAGGGCCGCAAGGGCGCGCCCGGCCTCGGTTCGATCGGGACCGCCCAGGAGCAGGCCGGTTCGCGCCGCCTGGTACGGGCACTCGATGTCCCTGAACACGGACAGGGCCTCCCGGATGGTGTCCTCGTCGTCCTCGCGAAGGCCCCGGGTCCGCAGCAGGACACCGCGGGCGTATCGGTGGTCGCCGATCATGGCCTCGGCCTCGCCGAGCGCCTCGCGGGCGCGAGCGTCGCCGGCGCGAAGCATGGCCTCTGCCCGCGTGGCGGCATAGATGGCGCGCCACCAGAAGGTCGAGCTCGGCGGCTGGGCGACGCGATCGGCCGCCTCACGGAACCGTCCTCGGTGAAGATCGACCTCCGACTGCAGCAGAAGGACTCCGGAGCGCTGGCCCGCTGTCGGCGGAGCGATGCTCAGGGCGAACTCGAACCAGTCGGTTGCCGAAGCCTCGTCCCCTCGGTATCCGAAGACAGCGCCGGCGCAGGCGACCGCCGCGGCCAGCGCGGCGATGGGGGGCCGATCCGCAGCCGTCCAGGCATCGCGCAGCTGCGTCGCCATCTCAATCGCGCTGTCCCACTCGCCGTGGAAGAACGCGGGCAGTAGGCCGCGAGCCCAACCGGAGTACACAGCGCCGATCGAGAGATCGAGCTCGCGAGCCTGCGCGGCGTATTCGGCCGCCGCCGCGTAGTCGCCGGTTGCCACCAGCGACTCGATCATCATGTGGAGCGCGTCGCTGCGCTCCGGCCCCAGCTGCACGCCGCCCTTCACCTTCGCAAGAAGCTCGATGCGCTCGCGGTTGTGCTCCACGGCATCGCCATACCGGCCCTCGTGCCAAGCGACCGCGGACATGGCATCGAGCGCGTTCGAAAGCAGCGCCGGCTCGCCTGCAGCGCGTGCCAGCTCCCAGCCCGCCTGGGTCGATTCAGCCATGTCGTCCCACGACCCGAACCGCCACGCGACCCAGGCCTCGTCGAGCCGAAGGCGAGCCCGCGTCGCGACATCATCCTCCGGGACGAGCTCCTTGCCGCGCCGGAGCATCTCGTCGACCTCCTCGCGCGGAAGGAGCCCGGTGATCCCGCCCATCCTGGCGACCACCTCGACGAGGCGCGCGTACGTGATGGCCGCCTCGTGCCCCAAACCGGCTTCCTCCGAAACCTCCGCGGCCTCGCGCAGCAGTCGAAGCGTGTCGTCGCCGCGCCACCTGTGCAGTGCCAGATCCCCCGCCGAACGCAGCGCCGCAATCCGATCCGGCGGATTCGCGGCCAGGTGCGCCG
Source organism: Solirubrobacterales bacterium (assembly GCA_045805825.1). Classification (GTDB taxonomy): domain Bacteria; phylum Actinomycetota; class Thermoleophilia; order Solirubrobacterales; family 70-9; genus AC-56. Next base: position 4,084 of record JBJMKM010000032.1, on the reverse strand, counting down.
CCTGCTCGAACAGCTCTTGGGCGCGCGCCATCGCGCCGCGTCGCGCCGCAACGGCCGCGGCCTCCAAGCTCGCGAGACGGGCGGCGTTGGCGTGTTCCGTGGTGGGGGCGAGCTCCGCGGCCTGAACGCGGTGGTAGGCCACGAGCTCCGCCAGCTCCGGATAGCGCTCACCGGCGCGTCCGAGGATGCCGTCGGCGGCGCGCTGGTGGAGCATCGCGCGCTCGGCCCGAGGTAGCGCCGCGTAGGCGACGTCGCGGATCAGGTGGTGACGGAAGCCGAACCGGCCGGGGCCGATGGCCACGCGCTCCTGTATGAGCGCCTTTTGGGCCAGCGCGGCCAAGGCGTCCGCCGAGGACTCACCGAGCAGGTCGTCGAGCGCCTTTTCCAGGAAGTTGGGGCCCAGGACGGAGGCGTGTTGGAGCGCGCGCTTCTCCGCGGGGGGGAGGAGATCCAGCCGCGCGGCGATCGCAGCCTGAATCGTGTCAGGCAGCTGATCGACGTCGCCGTGCCGACCCTCGGCGATCGCCTGCGCCACCTCCTCGGCGAAGAACGGGTTGCCTCCCGAGGCCCGGGCGACGCGCGCGGCGAGCGCGCGATCCTCCGGCGGCAGCAGGGCGATCGCGAGCTCGTCGGTCGCCTCCGCCGTCAGCGGCCGAAGCTCTACCTGCGTGACGTTGCGGGCAGCGCGGCCGAAGTCCGGCCGGCGCTCGAGGAGCTCGGGGCGGCTCGTGCACAGCACCACCAGCGGCACGTCGTCCAGCCGGAACACCACCTCCTCAACGAGATCGAGCAGGCCGTCGTCGGCCCAGTGGGCGTCGTCGATTCCGATCACGAGGGGGCGCTCGCCGGCGAGCAGGGCGACGAGCCGCCGCCAGGCGCGCTTGAGCTCATCCTCGACGTCGCCGTCGCGCGATTCGCCCCCGCCGAGGGCGGTCGCCATCGACCGCGCCAGCTCGTGGGCATCGTCTGCGCCGAGCGCACCCAACCGCTCGGCGAGGCGATCGTGGACGGTCGCGACGGAATCGTCAGCCCCGGCGCCGGCGGCGGCGCGAACTATCTCGCCCAGGGCCCAGAATGCGATGCCCCTCCCGTACGGGGGGTTTCGGCCCAGGAGGATCTCGGGAGCCGGGTCGGCGGCCGCGAGACGATCTGTGAACTCATTCGCCAGGCGGGTCTTTCCGACACCGGCGTCACCCGTGATCGTCACCAGCTCGGGTACGCGGTCCCGCACCGCGCGGCGGTAGGCGACCTCGAGCAGGGTCATGTCGTCGTCGCGCCCGACGAAGGGAGCGCTGGTCGCGGCGCGCTCACCCCGCACCGCCTGCGCCCGCCAGGCGCGAAGCGGCGCCGAGAAGCCCTTGGCCTCGACCGGGTCGGCCTCGTCGATCTCGGATGCACGGCACGCTCGGGCGGCGCGCTCGCCGATCAGGACCTCGCCGGGCGCCGCCGCCTGCTGGAGCCGTGCCGCGGCGTTGACGGCCTCACCGGTGACCGACAGGTCGCCGGCACGCTCGAGCGCCAGTACCTCGCCGGTCTCGATGCCGGTGCGCACGTCGAGCCCCTGATCCATCGCGCGCACGCGCTCGGTCAGGGCGAGCGCCGCCGCGACCGCCCGGTCCGGGTCGTCCCCGTGGGTCACGGGCACGCCGAAGACCGCCATCACGGCATCGCCCACGTATTTCTCGACCGTGCCTCCGTGCTCCTCGAGGGCGCCGCGGGCGACCTGGAAGAACGGTGCGAGCCGTCCGCGGAGCTCCTCGGGGTCCAAATTGGAGGCCAGCTTGGTCGAGTCGACGAGGTCGGCGAAGACCATCGTCGCGAGCTTTCGCTCGGCGCCCGCGAGCTCACCGAGAGGCGCGCCGCACGAAGGGCAGAACCGCGCCTCATCGCCCGCCGAAGCACCGCAACGAGCACACGTCTGAGCCATGCGGTGACGATATCCAGACCTAAGGCGCGATCGGTTGCCGGCTTGCAGCGGCCCGCGCAGGCTGGCGCGGCGGAGGTGCGGGACTACAGTTGGCCTGTAATGCGGATCACCGTGCTGGGGAAGTCCCCGTCATGGCAGGACGCCGGGGGCGCGTGCAGCGGGTACCTGGTCTCGGATGGCGGCACCACGCTGCTGCTGGACTGCGGCAACGGCGTCTTCGCGAAGCTTCGCCAGCACGTCGACTACGTCGACGTGGACACGATCCTCATCTCGCACCTCCACGCCGACCACATCCTCGACCTCGTCCCGTATGCGTACGCGCTCACCTACGCCCCGCGCCAGCAGCCGGTCCCGGTCGGCGGATACCCCGGCACCGACAATCCAGCCCGCCCGCGGCTGATAGCGCCCTCCGGTGCGACCGAGTGCTTCCGCACCCTGACTGCCTCGTGGGGAAGCGAGGACCTGATCACAAACGCTTTCGCGATCTCCGAATATGACGCGGAGTCGACCGTGGAGGCGGGACCTCTGCGGGCCCGCTTCAGGGAAGTCCCGCATTTCACCACCACCTACGCCATCGACTTCAGCTCGACGAACGGTGACGGGCGCTTCACCTACAGCGCCGACGCGCGGCCGAACGAGGAGCTCGTGGAGATCGCCCGCGGCACCGATCTGCTGCTGGTCGAGGCGACGCTGCCGCGGCCGGAGCGCACGGGGGACCGCGGGCACATGACCCCGGGCGAGGCCGGAGACCACGCTCGCCGCGCGCGAGCGCGCCGCGTCGTGCTCACCCACATCTCCGATGAGCTCGACTCCGACTGGGCGCGCGAGGAGGCAGCCAAGGCGTACGGCGGCGACGTGGAGGTCGCGCGAGAGGGCGCGACCTACGAGGTGTAGAAGGTCTGCGCGGCTGCGCGGGCCACGCTCCGGCTGCTGGCTAAGGTACGGCCATGGCTCGGGAACGCGATCTGCTGGTCAATTTCGAGCGCATGCGCCGCGAGATGGACGAGCTGTTCGGCGACGTCTGGGGCGAGGGCGGCTGGCTCGGCGGGCGACGCCAGCCCGGGTTCACGCCGCACGTGGACGTCTATTACTGCGGGGATCCCGTGAGGGCGATCGTGAAGGCCGACCTGGCGGGCGTCGGCCTCGACAGCATCGGGTTGGAGGTCGTGGGCCGGCGCCTGCTGATCACCGGCCAGCGGCCCATTCAGGAGACGGAGGGGCGCGTGTACCAGCAGGTGGAGATCGAAGCCGGCCGCTTCCGGCGGGTCATCGAGCTGAACGCCGATCCGGTGGCCGAGGAGGCCAGGGCCACCTACGAGGACGGCATCCTGCGGGTCGAGCTGCCACTTCGGGCCGAGGCGTCCTCCCCCCGCAGCGTTCCCATCGAGACGGAGGATTGACGCCGGTGGAGCGGCGCTCGGCAGACATATCCGAGCTCCTCGAGCAGGACGGCGCCCCGGGCCTGGAGGTGATCGAGGGCGCGGACGTCGAGGAGGCCATTCGCTCTCGGCAGGACCAGCCGGTGCCGGCGGCACTTCCCGTCCTTCCGCTCCGGGAGATGGTTCCGTACCCCGACACCCTCACTCCGCTGGCGGTCGGTCGCCCACGGTCCATGAAGCTGATCAACGACGTGCTCTCGGGCGAACGGATGCTTGCGCTGGTGGCGTCGAAGAACCCTGAGGCCGAGGATCCGAGCCCGGACGAGCTCCACGACGTCGGCGTCGCCGGGATCGTCGCGCGGATGCTGAAGGTCCCCGACGGGACCATCCGCATCCTCGTCCAGGGAACCGAGCGGGTCCGGCTCGGCGACTTCGTCGCGGAGGACCCTTATCTGGTCGCGCGCGTCGAGCCGCTCCCGGACGTGCTCTCGCCTTCGCCGGAGCTCGACGCGCTGACCCACAACGTCCAGCGGACCTTCACGGAGATCATCGAGCAGATCCCGTACCTCCCGGAGGAGCTCCAGCTCGCGGTCACCAACGTCGAGGACCCCTCGGCGCTCTCGCATCTGATCGCCGGCGCGCTTCGGATCTCCCCCGAGGAGAAGCAGGAGCTCCTGGAGCAGGTGGACGTGGCCAAGCGGCTTCGCCGACTGTCGGAGATCCTCGCGCGGGAGCTGGAGGTCATCCAGCTCGGCTCCAAGATCCAGTCGCAGGTCCA
>JBJMKM010000031.1:0-11620 GCA_045805825.1 Solirubrobacterales bacterium | reverse complement strand
TGAAGGCGATCTTGGCGACGTCGGGGTGCTCGACCAACCGCCGCCCGACGACGCTGCCCGGTCCGGCGACAACGTTCACCACGCCTTCGGGGACGCCGGCCTGGACGGCAATGCGTTCCAGCTCGAGAGCGGTGAGCGGCGTGAGCTCGGCCGGCTTCAGCACGACCGTGTTGCCCGCCGCCAGCGCCGGTGCCACCTTCCACGACGCGATCGTCAGCGGGAAGTTCCACGGCACGATCAGGCCAACCACGCCCAGCGGCTCCCGGAAGGTCATGTCGACGCCGCCGGCGACCGGGATCGTCTTCCCGAGCAGCCGCTCGGGCGCCCCGGCGTAGTAGCGGAAGGTCTCGACCACCATCCCCATCTCGCCGCGCGCGTCCGCGATCGGCTTGCCGGCGCTGCGCGCCTCCAGCGTGGCGAGGTCGCCCTGGCGCTCTTCCAACTCATCGGCCAGCCGGTGCAGCAGCGCGGAGCGATCCGGAGGCGCTATCGAGCGCCATCCCGGAAATGCGGACTTCGCCCTCGCGACGGCGGCGTCCGTCTCCTCCGCTCCGGCGCGCGGGAGCGTCGCGATGACGTCCTCGGTGGCGGGCTCCACGACCTCGAGCTCTTGCGGGCCCTCTGCCTCCTGCATCGTCACGCGGCTCCCACCTTTGCGCGGGCCGCGTCGGTCAGCGACCCGATCACCCGGCTCGCTTCGTCCTCCTCGGGGTGCCACAGCACGCCGAGCACGTACTCCTTCCCCTGCATCTCCACCGCCTCGATCAGCCCGTCGGGCGTCGACCAGCCCGTCGCAACCAGCCCATCGCCCAGCTTCGCGATCCCCTGGTGGTGGTGGGATTTGACGAGGGCCCGCTCCGCCCCGACCGTCCGCGCCGCGAGCGAGCCCGGCTCGAGCCTGACCTCGTGATCGCCGAAGACGCCCGGCGTGTGACGGTGGACGTCGGTGCCGAGGATCTCGGGCAGGTGCTGGTGAAGCGTCCCGCCCAGAGCGACGTTCAGGATCTGCATGCCACGGCACGCGCCGAGCACCGGGAGCCCACGCTCGATGGCCCGGCGGGTCACGGCGATCTCGAAGCGATCGCGCTCGGGCCAGGTCACGCCGGTATGCGGGAGGGACTGGCCGCCGTAGCTCGCGGGGTCGACATCGGCGCCTCCGGCAAGGAGGAGACCGTCGATCCGGTCGAGTACGAGGTCCGGCGACTCCGACGCCGCCTCATCCGGCGGCAGTACCAGCGCCAGCGCCCCGGCCCGCTGTACGGCGGCCGGATAGGTGCGCTGGACCATCGTCACGACCTCATCCCATGGGTCTCGCCGGACCCGCTCGACGGCGGCGCAGATCCCGATCGCGCAATCGCTCACGGGAGCTGAGGCTAGCCGCGCTCGAACATGCGTCGCCGCTCGTAGTCAGTGACGACGCGCTCGTAGTCCTTCTGCTCGTACCGTCCGTAGTTCAGGTAGTGCTTGTGCACCGCATCGCCGAAGGCCTTCTTGGCGAAGTCGCTGCCCTCCCACAGCCCGAGCGCTTCGTTGAGGCTCGAAGGAAACGGCTCCGCCTCCGCGGCCTCATAGGCGTTGCCCTTGAGCTCGGGACCTGGATCCAGCTCGTTTTCAATTCCATCGAGGCCGGCGGCGAGCAGTGCCGCGTAGCCGAGGTACGGGTTGACGTCGGCGCCGGGGATGCGGCACTCGACGCGGTGCGACTGGCCATGTCCGACGATGCGAAAGCCGGCGGTGCGATTGTCCCTGGCCCAGGCGACCGATGTTGGCGCCCAGCTCTCGGCGGCATACCGCTTGTAGGAGTTGACGGAAGGGGCGATGAACAGCGCGAGCTCCCTGATGTGCTTCCGAAGCCCGCCGAGGTAGTGGCGGAAGGTGTCCGTCTCATCGTGCCCGTCGATGAAGGCGCTCTTGCCGTCGCCATCGACCAGGCTCGAGTGAATGTGGCACGAGCTGCCGATGTCCTTCTCGGAGGGCTTCGCCATGAAGGAGGCCGAGATCCCATTGAGAAAGGCGATCTCCTTGACCCCGTTCTTGTAGATGGTGTGGCGGTCTGCGGACGTGACGGCGTCCGCATAGCGAGCGTTGACCTCGTGCTGGCCGTACCAGGCCTCGCCCTTGGAGAACTCGATCGGCACCCCCGCCGCCTGCATCCCGCGGCGGATCGGGCCGAGGTAGGCCTCGTCCATCGTCGTGGCCAGGACGTGGTAGTCGAGGATGTAGGGGATCGTCGGGGTGAGTTCGTTGTAGCCCTTCTCGTGCGCCTCGGCGTAGGTCTCCTTGTAGAGATAGAACTCGAGCTCCGAGGCGAAGAAGGGCGTGTATCCCATCTCCGCAGCGCGCTCGTACTGCGCGATCAGCACCTGCCGCGGCGATGCGACGACCGGCGAGCCATCGTGGTTGACCACGTCGCACAGGACCATCGCCGTGCGATCGAGCCAAGGGATTCCCCGCAGCGTCGCCATGTCCGGCGCGATCCCGAAGTCGCCGTACCCCTTCTCCCAATTGGCCATCTCGTAGCCGGGCACGGGCTCCATCTCCATGTCCAGCGCGAGCAGGTAGTCGCAACCCTCGATGCCCTCATCGACCACCTCGTCGAGGAAGTACTCGATCTGGATGCGCTTCCCGAACAGTCGCCCCTGCATGTCGGTGAACGCCGTGACGACCGTGTCGATCGCGCCCGACTCGGCCTCGTTGCGGAGGTCGTCGAGCGAGAGCATCCCGGCCGTCCCGCCCGGGCCGCCTGGGCGCGGAGCGCTCATGGTGTCGCTTTCGCTCCCAATTGGTGGGTGAACGATGGTCCGGCTAGACGTCCGCCGTGACCTCGTCCTCCTCGAGGGTGCGGACGGGCCCTTGGTATCTGTCCTTGGCCGATACGAGGTACCAGACCCCGAAGATGAGCGGCAACAGGATCGCGAACGGCGTGTAGTTGACGAGGCTGACGTCGAAGCCGTCGTTCCACGGCAGACCCTGCGGCGAGTACGGGAGATCCAGCGAGTACACGACCACGATCACGAAGATGATCGCCAGGATGTTCACCACCTTGTAGCGGCGGCCGAGATTCCACACGCCGGTCTCGAACCCGTCGCCCGCCCGCAGCCGCAGGTAGATGGGAATGATGTAGGCGACGTAAAGGCCGACCGTGCAGATTCCGGTGAGCGCGAAGAACGCGAACGGGACGTTGTTCTTGCCGAACAGGGCTGGGATGGCGATGATCAGCGAGGCGACGGCGACTGCGATCACAGCATTGAACGGGACCCGGTCGCGGTTGACCCGACGGAAGATGAACCAGCCAGGCATGCCGCGGTCGCGCGAGAACGCGTACCAGGTGCGTGAGGCGCTGGTCAGCCCGGCAGCTCCGCAGAAGAGCTGCCCCACGGTCGCGATCAGGATCACGAGCTTCGCGGCCCACGAATCGAGGGCGCTGGTGAAGATGGCGCCCACAAACCCGGCGTTGTTGTTGACGGCACCGACGTGAGTGGCTGCGAACAGGAACGCGAGTAGCAGCACCCACCCGATCAGCGCCGAGTAGAAGATCGACCGCCAAACCCCCTGCGCAGCCGCCTTGGCTGCATTCGTGGTCTCCTCCGCGGTATGTGCCGAGGCGTCGTAGCCGGTCTCGGTGTACATCGTCAGCAGGAACCCGACCGGCAACACAAGAAGCCAGAAGGCAAGCCCCCCGGTGCCGTCTGTGCCGATGCCGTTGTGGTTGAGCCGCTCCCCGAAGACGAAGCCCACGCTCTGGTGGTCGTCGGGCACGAAGATCAAGAGGGCGATGATGACCGCTACACCCAGTAGGTGCCAGCCGACGGAGATGTTGTTCATCAGCGCCAGGCCGCGGTCGGCGAAGATGTTCACGAGCGTGTAGAAGGCCAGGATGATCACGAAAAGCCCGAACGTCTCCGACAGGATGTGGACGTCGTCGCCGAAGTTGATGCCGAGCACGTCGACGCCGTAGAGGGCAAGGAGCGTGTTCAGGAAGATCGCCGCGCCATAGCCCACCGACGCCACGATCCCGATCAGCCCGACGATGTTGAACCAGCCGGTCATCCAGCTCCAGCCCTTGCCGCCCAGGTCGTGCGCCCACCAATACGGCCCGCCCGCGGTCGGGTACCTGGAGGTCAGCTCGGCCATCGAGAAGCCGACCATGAGGATGAAGAAGCACAGCACCGGCCAGCCGATCGAGACGGCGATCGGACCGCCGTTCTGCCATGCGAATGCGAACGCCGTGAAGCATCCGGCGAGGACCGAGATGATCGTGAACGAGATCGCGAAGTTGGTGAAGCCGCTCCAAGCGCGAGAGAGCTCCTGCTTGTAGCCCATCTCGTGGAGGCGCTGCTCATCCGCGCTCCTCCCCTCAGTCGATCCACCGGTTTGCGGCGCGCGGGTTACCTCGTCGGCCACGGACTACCTCCCCATCGACTTTTGTTGCGGGCGACATCCTGCGCCCCGATCGAATTGGTGTGATGATCCGACCTATGGATGGGTGGACCCTACGCCCACGGCTTCACTCATGTCAACCCCCATTCCCCGCCACGAGCGGATTTGCAAGATGATCGGCCACCTGGGATGAGTCTCCTGTTGGGAATCGACGAGGGCACTTCGGCCGTCAAGGCGGTGCTGTTCGACGCGGACCTGCGGCCTATCAAGGAGGCGCGGCGCGACAAGCCGCTCGTCCACCCGAAGCCCGGATGGGTCGAGCAGGACCCCGAGGTGATCGTCGAGGCCGTGGTCAGCGCCGTCGCGGAGCTGCTGGCCGACGAGCCCGACGTCGACGCGTGCGGGCTCGACCATCAGGGCGAGTCGATCCTGGCGTGGGACGCCGAGAGCGGGCGAGCTCTCACGCCGGTCGTCACGTGGCAGGACAAGCGCTCCCAGGAGACCCTCGACCGCCTCCAATCCGAGGGAAGGGCGGACGAGATCCGCGACCGGAGCGGGATGCCACTCGATCCCTACTTCTCCGCGGGCAAGCTCGCCTGGCTTCTCCAGCATGACCCCGATGTCGCTCGGGCGGTCGAGACCGGCACCGCCCGGCTCGGCACGGTCGACTCGTTCCTCTGTGACCGGCTCGGCGCGGGCTTCGCGACGGACCCGTCGACCGCCTCGCGGACACAGCTCGGCGCCCCCGAGTGGGACCCAGAGCTCTTGGAGATCTTCGGCGTACCGCGTGAGGCGCTGCCCGAGATCCTGGACACGGCCGGCGACCTCGGCACCCTGTCCCACCCCTCTTGGAACCGCGAGCTTCCCCTGCGCGCCCGGCTCGTGGACCAGCAGGCGGCGCTCGCCGGCGCCGGATGCGTCGAGCCGGGACTCGTCAAGGCGACGTACGGGACGGGGGTCTTCGTCCTGGCGCACGCCGGGGAGGAGCGCCCACATCCGGAGGGTGGCCTCCTCCCCACCGTTGCCTGGCGGGTCGACGGCCGGGTCGAGTGGGCCATCGACGGGGGCGTTTTCACCGCCGGCGCGCTGCTCGAGTGGCTGAGCCGCGATCTTGGGCTGGCGCAGGACCCACCGGCACTCGCGGCCGCGGCCGCCGAGGTCGAGGACAGCGGCGGCGTTCGGCTGCTGCCCGCGCTCGCCGGAGTGGGCGCACCGTGGTGGGCATCGGAAGCTCGGGCGGTGATTGCCGGGTTGACCGCAGGTGCCCGGCCGGCGCACATAGCCCGCGCGGCGCTCGAGGCGATCGCGTGGCGGGTGGCCGACGTTATCGAGGCGGTCCGGCGCACGGTCCCTGTCGAGGTGCTGCGGGTGGACGGCGGGCTGACGCGCGACGCGACCCTGCTCCAACTCCAGGCAGATACGACCGGAGTGTCGGTCCAGCGCGGCGCGGTCGATGCGACGGTGGCCGGCGCCGCGGCCCTGGCCGCTGTCGGCGCCGGCATTTGGGGGTCAACCCTCGAGATCGCCGAGCGGGTGCCGGTGGGCGAGCGGACAGAGCCCGTCCGCGACTCGGAGTGGCGGGACCGGACGCATGCCGAGTGGCGCGAGTTCGTTGAGCGCGCGATCGCCCTCTGAGGACGCGTACGACGTCGCCATCGTCGGCGCCGGCGACGTCGGATGCGCGGTCGCCCGCGAGCTCGCTCGTTTCGACCTGCGGATCGCGCTGATCGAGGCCGAGTGGGACGTCGGGGCTGGAACGAGCAAGGCCAACACCGCCATCCTCCACACCGGCTTCGACGCCAAGCCCGGCACGCTCGAGGCGCGCCTGGTCGCGCGCGGTCACGACTTACTGATGAACTACGCCGCGGAAGTCGGCATCCCGCTCGAGCGAACGGGCGCACTGCTCGTCGCGTGGTCCGAGGAGGAGCATCGACGCTTCGACACCATTCGCGAGAACGCCGGGCTCTGCGGATACGACCGCGTAGCCGAGATCTCCGCAGAGGAGCTCTATCGGCGCGAGCCTCACCTCGGTCCCGGGGCGCTCGGGGCACTCGAGGTCCCCGACGAGCACATCGTCTGTCCGTTCACCCCACCCCTCGCATACGCAACCCAGGCGGTGCTCGCCGGGGTCGATCTGCGCCGGGCAGAGCCGGTGGTGGCTATCGAGCGCCGACAGACGGGCTGGGTCGTTCACACGAGTCGTGGACGGCTCACCGCCGACTGGGTCGTCAACGCTGCTGGCCTTCACTCCGACGAGGTTCACCGAATGGCGGGCCACGACGGGTTCGCCGTTACCCCGCGCCGCGGTGAGCTGATCGTCTACGACAAGCTCGCCCGCCCGTTGGTCGATCACATCCTGCTTCCGGTGCCGACGGCCACCACCAAGGGAGTACTGGTGGCACCGACGGTCTTCGGCAACGTGATGGTGGGGCCAACCGCCGTCGACATCGATCGCAAGGACGACACGAGCTCCACAGCCGACGGCATCGCTCGCCTGCGGTCGTTGGTACCTCGCCTGGTGCCCGACCTCGCTCGCGAGGAGGTCACCGCGATCTATGTCGGACTCCGGGCGGCGACCGAGCACGGCGACTACGTCATCGGCGCGGACGCCGGGGAGCGGTACGCGTGGGCCGGTGGGATCCGATCGACGGGTTTGACCGCATCGATGGCGATCGCCGAACACCTCCGCAACGAGCTCGGCCGGTCGGGACTGGTCCTCCGTGAGCGGCCCGATGGCCTCCCGAGTATCCGGATGCCAAACATCGGCGAGGCTGGGCCGCGACCGTACGCGCAGGCCGAGGCGATCGCCGCCGACCCCGAGTACGGGCGGGTCGTGTGCTTCTGCGAGAGAGTCAGCCGCGGCGAGATCCGCGACGCGGCAAACAGCACGGTGCCGCCCGTCGACCTGGACGGGCTGCGACGGCGCACGAGGGCGCTGATGGGCCGCTGCCAGGGATTCTTCTGTGCGGCGCACCTGACTTCGATCCTGGCCGAGGACACGAGGCGCAGCGCCGAGGAGATCATGGAGGTCACGCGGTGACCGGCGAGGACCTGCGGCGGGAGGACTGTGACGTCGCCGTCGTCGGCGGTGGCCCGGCCGGCCTCGCTGCGGCGACTGGCATCCGTCGCGCGGGTGCCGGTCGGGTGGTTGTCCTCGATCGCGAGCCCCAGCCCGGCGGGATCCCCCGCCATGCCAGGCACCAGGGCTTCGGGATCCGCGATCTGCACCGCGCGATGTCCGGACCGGCCTATGCCGCACGGCTCGCGGATGCTGCGTCCTCGGCCGGCGCCGAGATCCGCGCCGAGGCGCAGGCGACGGGCTGGCATGACGGCGCGCTTGCCGTGACCTCTCCGGGCGGGCGCTACGCCCTCGATGCGCGAGCGATCGTCCTGGCCACTGGTTGCCGGGAGCGCCCCAGATCGGCCCGGCTTGTCCCGGGCTCGCGACCACAGGGCGTGATGACCACGAGCACCCTGCAGCAACTTGTCTACCTGCACGGGGAGAGTCCGGGCCGGCGTGCCGTCGTAGTCGGCGCCGAGCACGTCAGCTTCTCGGCGCTGCTGACCCTCGCGCACGGCGGCGCGGAGGCGGTCGCGATGGTCACCGACCAGCCGCGCCACCAGACGTTCGGGGCGTTCAAGCTCGGCGCCGCGATCCGCTACCGCGTGCCGCTCCACACCCGCGCCGCTGTTTCCGCGATCCGCGGTCGGAGGCGGGTGGAGGAAGTCGAACTGAGGGATCTCGATAGCGGGGAGACATGGAGCCTCGATTGCGATCTCGTCGTCTTCACCGCGGACTGGATCCCGGACCAGGAGCTCGCCGTCCTGGCGGCCGTCGAGCTCGATCCGCTGACCAGAGGACCGGCGGTCGACACCGCCCTGCGAACCAGCCGGCCGGCGACCTTCGCCGCGGGCAACGTGCTCCATGGCGCCGAGACCGCGGACATCGCCTCGCTTTCCGGTGCGCACGTAGCTGGCGCCGTCGCTCGCCACCTGGACGGCGAGGCGTGGCCGGAGTCGCGCGTCCCGATCCGCTGTGAGCCGCCGCTCGGGTGGATCGCCCCGAACGCGGTCACGCGGACGAGCGGTACGCCGCCGCGTCAGCACTTCCTGCTGCGGGCCGCCCAGATGCTCAAACGCCCGCAAGTAGAGATCACCCAAGATGGCCGCCGCCTGTGGACCGGCGGGCTGCGACGCTTGGGCCCGGGCCGCTCCACGAGCCTCCCAGCCGGCTGGACCGCGGGCGTGGATCCGGCGGGTGGACCGGTGAGGGCAACGCTCGTGCCCGGCTCCCGGGCAGGGTTTGGTGGTTTGGGTAGGCCATAACGGCCCCAAACCACCAAACGCGATCAGACGAGGCCGGCGAGGATGTGCTCGGTGCCGCGGATGTGCTCGCGCATTAGCTTCACGGCCGCCCCAGCCTCGCCGCGGCGCAGCAGCGTCACCAGGCGCTCGTGCTGCGCGTTCGAGTGCGTGAGCACCTGCTCGGGGTGTGGGATCAATGCGATCAGGTCGCTCATGTCACCCTGGACCTCGGTCATGGCCCGCACCAGGCGAGGGGATCGCGCGGCTTCGGCGATGCCGATGTGGAACCGGATGTCGGCGCGCCGGTAGTCCTCGAACCGGTCGGCCGCGGCCATCTGCCGCACGAGCGCAGCGAGCTTGTCCATGTCCTCCGGCTCGGCGCGCTCGGCCGCCAGGATCGCGGCGCCGGCCTCGACGGCAACACGGTAGTCGAGGACGGCCCAGGCCTCCTCCCCGAGGGGCTTTGCGTCGTCCTCGGCGAGCGGGGGGCGCTGGACGACGAACGTGCCGCCGCTGCGCCCACGGGCTGAGACGAGGTGCCCGCTCTGGACCAGCGTCGTCAGCGCCTCGCGCAGGGTCGAGCGAGAGATCCCGAGCTGCATCGCCAGGTCACGCTCGGCGGGGAGTCTGGCGCCCGGGCGCAGCAGACCGATCCGGATTGCGGTACCCAGCCGTTCTACCGTCTCCTCGAACGCGGTGGCGGGCCGAACTGGCTCGAAGACTCCCGCGAGTGCGGCGTCTCGCTCCACGGACCAAAGGTACCGCGATCGGTCCAAAGCGCAGAAACGACCGCGGCGATAACTTGCCGCGCATGGCCCGCGCCTTCGATGCCTGGCAGGTCGAGCTCCACGGCCATCGGGTCATCTACCGGATCGCCGGCAGCGGGCCCCCAGTGGTCCTGATCCACGGGATGGTCAACTCCTCGCGCCACTGGGAGGACGTAGCGCTGCGGCTCGCCGACCGGTACACGGTGATCGCTCCCGACCTCATCGGCCACGGCGACTCGGCCACGCCCCGCGGCGATTACTCCCTGGGCGCCCACGCAGCGAGCATCCGCGACCTGCTCACCGTCATCGGCGTCGAACACGCCACCATCGTCGGCCATTCGCTTGGCGGCGGCGTGGCGATGCAGTTCTTCTACCAATTCCCCCAGCGCACGGACCGGCTGGTGTTGGTGTCGAGCGGCGGGCTCGGCCGTGAAGTGAGCCCGCTGCTCCGCGGAGCCGCGCTGCCCGGCGCGGCCGCCTTGCTTCGTGCGGCCGCCCATCGCCGTGTCCTAGACGGGATGTGGTGGAGCGGCCAGCGGCTGCGCGATCGTGACATCGGGACCGGGGTCTACCTACAGGCGATTGCGCGTGCGCTGCGCCCGCTTGAGCGCGCCGGGGCCCGCAAGGCGTTCATCCAGACACTCCGCTCGGTCATCGACGTCCACGGCCAGCGGGTCAGCGCGCGCGATCGGCTGTACCTCCTGCGCGGCTTTCCGACCCTCATCGCGTGGGGTGAGCGGGACCACACCATCCCGCTCGCGCATGGCAAGGAAGCGCACAACGCGATCCCCGGCAGCCATTTCGTCACCCTGCCCCGCGCCGCCCACTTCCCGCATCTCGAGGATCCAGCGGGGCTGGCGCGCGCCCTCGACGACTTCATCTCCGCGACGGAGGCCTTCCGCATCGAGGACTCCGACTGGGGTGGCCTGATCAGCCCGCGCGCCAGGCATCGCAGGCACGAAGTCCACCGCGCCGCCGCATAGACCGTGGCCGGTCCCGAGCGCCTAGCGTCGATCTATCTCCGCGGCGTCAGCGGGCGCCGCCCAAGCGTTCCGGTGGAAATGGACGCACTCGAACGGGCCGCCGAGCGCGCGATGTCGCCGCAGGCGTTCGCATACGTCGCCGCGGGCGCCGGGAACGAATCGACCAAGCGAGCGAATGAGGATTCCTTCGGACGCTGGCGGATCGTGCCCCGGATGCTTCGGGACGTCGCCCACCGCGACCTCGGCATGGAGCTCTTCGGTCGTCGGATTCCTGCGCCCTTGATGCTCTCGCCGGTAGGCGTACTGGAGATGGCGCATCGCGACGCCGACGCCGCCGCGGCGCGAGCCGCCGGGGCCGAGGGCGTGCCGATGATCTTCTCCAACCAGGCCTCGCGCCCGATGGAGGCGTGCGCGCGCGAGCTCGGCGACTCCCCGCGCTGGTTCCAGCTCTACTGGTCCACCAAGGACGACCTGGTGGCGAGCTTCGTCTCCCGCGCCGAGGCGTGCGGCTGCGAGGCGATCGTGCTCACGCTCGACACGACGTTGCTCGGCTGGCGCACGCGCGACCTCGACATCGCGTACCTGCCGTTCCTGCGCGGCAAGGGGATCGCCCAGTACACGAGCGACCCGGTCTTCCGGCGGATCATCGACGAGGAGCCCGTCGTGCTCGGAAAGGACGAGCAGCCCAAGCCGACGCCGGCCGCGCTGCGCACGCTGATCCAGCTCACGCGCGCCTACCCGGACAGGTTCGCCGCCGCGCTGCGCTCCGGCCATGCGCGCGCCGCGGTGCAGACGTTCGTGCGGATCTACTCGCGCCCGTCGCTGACCTGGGAGGACCTCCCGTTCCTGCGCGAGCGCACGAAGCTGCCGATCCTGCTCAAGGGGATCCTGCATCCCGACGACGCCACGCGCGCGGTCGACGAGGGGATCGACGGGATCATCGTCTCCAACCACGGCGGGCGCCAGGTCGACGGCGCGACATCGACGATCGAGGCGCTGCCGGGGATCGCGCGCGCCGTCGACAGACGGATCCCGATCGTGCTCGACTCGGGGGTGCGCAGCTGCGCGGACGCTTTCAAGGCGCTGTCTCTCGGAGGCTCCGGCGTGGGCATCGTGCGCCCCTACGCCTACGGTCTCGCGATCGCGGGCGTGGCCGGCGTGCGCGAGGTGCTGCATATCTTCAAG
>JBJMKM010000030.1:0-19312 GCA_045805825.1 Solirubrobacterales bacterium | reverse complement strand
CCGAGCAGGGGCCCAAGGGCCCGGCGGCAGCGAAAGTCACCGCCCTCTAAGGGCGGAGCTGCGACGGCGACGGAGGCCCGTAACGGGTCTCCGTCGATCTCGCCCGCGGACCGGCGGGCCACATACATCCACGACGATTGGACAGCAATGGCCGGCAGCAAGAGAAAGACGACGATGGCGAAGCTGAACCGCGAGCGCAAGCTCCTGGAGAAGCGCGCCGCCAAGCAGGCCAAGAAGGAGGCCAGGAAGCAGGCGGCGGCCGAGGCCGCGGCAGCCCCCGCAGCGGGTCAATTCCCCGCGGAAGAGGCCGAGCAGCCGGCTGATTGAGAGAAGGCCCGCCCAGGCGGGCCTTTTCCAAGCCATGTTGATCTACTCGATGGGCGTCTCGGTGGACGGCTTCATCGCCGACCGCGAGGGCGCGTTCTCCTGGTCGGTGCCCAACGAGGAGCAGTTTCGTTTCCATACCGCGCAGACACGCGAGCTTGGGGGCTTTCTGTTGGGCCGCCGGCTCTACGAGACGATGTTGGTGTGGGAGACGGATCCGTCGATGCGCGACACCCAGCTCGACGCCGCGTTCGCCGACGCCTGGTGCGCGATCCCGAAGGTCGTCTTCAGCCGCACGCGCGACAGCGTCGAGGGCAACGCCCGGCTTGCCGAGGCGTCACTGGCCAAGGAGGCCGCTGCGGCGCTCGACGCGACGGACAAGGATGTCGCGATCGGCGGCGCTGGCATGGCCGCGGCGGCGATCGAGCTCAGCCTCGTCGACGAGCTGCGCATGTTCCGAAACCCGATCGTCGTGGGTGGCGGCACGCCGTTCCTGCCGCCGGTCACCGGACACGTCCCGCTTGACCTGATCGAGACTAGGACGTTCGGCGCGGGCGTGATCTACGAGCGCTACGGGCGCCCGCGCAACGCGAGCCCCTAGGGTTCCTGAATGTGACACTCCAAGACAAACTCAACCGAGCATGTGAGCGCTGTCACGATGCTCCCCTGATGGGCCTGGGATGCCACGGCGGCTGCTGATCGCGGCGGGTGAAGCTGCGTCTGATCCCGAGCAGCTTCCGTTCGGTGTGCGCGAGCTTGTCGATGCCGCGGATGAGATCCTGGTGGTGACGCCGACGCTGCCGAGCCACTTTGAGTGGCTGTCCTCGGCCACCGACCGAGCGACGGAGCAGGCCGACGAGCGCCTGAGGACGGTGTTGGGCCAGCTCGCGGAACTGGGAAGCGAGGCTGCCGGCACGGTCGGGGCCGACGATCCCCTGCTCGTATTCGAGGATGCGATCAGAGATTTCGCTCCCGACCATCTCCTGATCGCGCTCCGCGCCGGGGATGACGCAGGGTGGCAGGAGCGTGGCCTGCTTGATCAACTCGAGCGGCGCTTCGGGCTGCCGATGACGGTCTTCTCGCTCCCGAGCTGAGTCTCACCCCGAGCTGGGACGCTGGTCGCCTGATGGGCGCCGCCGTGATGCTCGTGAACCACGGCGTGCCCTTTACCGCGGGCGATCAGGTAGCGGTTCGCCGTGAAGGCGAACGGATAGGCGATCGCAAATCCGGCGGCGATCGAGCCGTAGAACAGGGCATCGGCAAGGCCGGCGTCCATGGCATTTGGGATGAGGACGACCGTCAGATTGTCGATCGCCTCCATGATCGTGATCGAGACCGTGTCCGCGGCCAGAGCCGTCGAGATGACCGCCGCGGCCCCCAAGCCTGCGGCGACGAGCGGCCTCGCGGTCAGGGCGAACCCGAACATGTACGCCAGGAGAACCGCAGCGGCGATCTGAGCCGCATTCCCCCACCCCAGGGCGGTCGCGAGTGCCATGCCGCTCACCTCACCGATGACGCATCCGGTCAGGCAGTGGTTCGTGGCACTTATTGCGAGCCGGTTGAGTGACGCTGTGCTCGCCATGCTTCCAATATACCCGGTAGGGGTATATCGCAGGCGCGCGCAAAGGCCGCGTGGCGCCGTCGTGCGTCACATCTACGCCCCGCCCGGTGTCAGACGAGTGACCGATCAAACCTGGCCGGCGCGAGCGGCCGGCGCTCGGAAAGGACGAACGATGGAGACTGAAACCAGGAGCCAGAAGATCGCCGTCACGGGAGCCACCGGCCGGGTCGGATCGCATCTCGTGGAGATTCTCGAGCGGCGCGGACGGGACGTGGTTCCGATCTCACGCTCCCAGGGTGTGGACGTGGTCACCGGCGAGGGACTCGACGAGGCGCTCGCCGGGGTCGAGACGATCGTCGACACCGCCACCGGACCCTCGCCCGACCAAGAAGCGGCGACGGAGTTCTTCACCGCCTCGGCACGGAACATCCAGCGAGCCGGGGCCGCAGCCGGCGCCAAGCGGATCATCGTCGTGTCGATCATCGGCATCGACAAGTTCCACGGCGGCTACAACGCGGCGAAGATGGCGCAGGAACGGACGCTGCTCGAGGGCCCGCTCCCGGTCCGAATCGTACGCGCGGCCCAGTTCCACGAGTTCGTCGAGCCGCTCGTCGGATGGACCATCCAGGACGGCGTGGCCCACGTGCCAGAGATGCGAACGCAGCTCGTAGCCGCGCGCATCGTCGCCGAAGCTCTCGCCGACGCGGCCGAGGAGCCGGAGGTCCAGAACGGCAAAATCACCGAGATCGCCGGACCGCGGGAGGAACGTCTCGCCGGTGCGGCCGCAGCGCTCTTGGCCGGCAGAGGCGACCCGATCGAGATCCGCGAAGTCCGGGGCGGTCCACTGGCGGAACCAGACGACCCGGACGCCAAGGCCTACGCGGAGGGCGCCGCGCTGCCGAACCCAGGCGCGAAGCTCGCCGGGCCCACCTTCGAGGAGTGGCTCTCGGCGGCCTAGGACTCGGGGTTGCTCGCGCCTCGCCGCCGAAAGGCCTCGTAGATGATGCGCGAGCCTCCCGCAAGCACCATCAAGATCACCGAGGCGAGCGCCGGGAACAGCGCGACCTCATATACCTCGAAGCAGCATTCCCCGCTCGTGAACTTGTTGGTCGTCTCGAACGGCAGCCCGAGCAGGACGAGGACCCACGGCAACATGATCCACAGCACGGGGCCTCGCCAACCCCAGTTCCCAGATGTCCACCCCAACACGATCGCGGTCGCGGCCACGGCCAAAAACGGGACGTCGAAGTTGTCTTGATCCTCATTGACGGCGATTACGAATGCGATCCCCGTCGCCAGGTACACGCCGATCAAAGCCGCCGCGCGGGCCACGACGAGAACAACCCCGGCGCGGGGAATGGTTTCGGGCTAGCAGCAGTCCGCGCCGCAGGCCTCGCCGCGCCATGCGGTGCGTCCTTCATTCGCGGCAACGCCGGCGATGAGCAAGGCGGTTGTCGGATCGGCCCACCACCAACCGAACGCCGCGTTCGCGCCGAGGCCGACCAGCAGCGCGGCTGACAGATACGCGCAGAGAAGGTTCTGTCGGCCCTCAGACTTTGTGGCCGACGACCCGAGCTTCTCGCCCACGCGCGCCTTCGCCGCAGCAAGCGGCGGCATCGTCAGCAGAGTCACCGCGGCGAGTCCGATCCCGACATAGCTCACGTCCGGATGCCCGCCTCCCGCCAGGGACCGCACGGCTTCAACTGCTACATAGGCCGCGATCAGCCAGAAGGTCGTCCCGATCAGACGCTGCGCTCGTCTTTCAGCCGTGTGGGATTCCGTGCGCGCAGCACCGAAGCGCCAGATGAGAATGAAACCCGCCAGCGACTCGACGAGCGAGTCGGCGCCGAACCCGACGAGCGCGATGGACCCGGCGACGACGCCGGCCGCGATCGCGACGGAGGCTTCGACGGCGTGCCAGCCGATGCCGAGCCAGGCCAGCAGCTTCGCCCGGCGAACGAGCGCCGCTCGCTCGGCCGGCTTCGCGAGCTGCAAGGTCGTGGACTCCACGGCATTCTCCAATGCGGATGAGGGACCGATCTGGCTCAGCCCTCAGCTCACCGCCTTCTTCACCAGCGCGACGATCCGCTTCTCCTCGGCTGCGGTCAGCTTCTTCAGAGCGAAGCCGGTCGGCCACATGTCGCCGTCGTCGAGGTTCGCCTTGTCGCTGAAGCCGAACGTGGCGTACCTCGACTTGAACTTCTGCGCGCTCTGGAAGAAGCAGACGACCTTGCCGTCCCTGGCATAGGCGGGCATCCCGTACCAGGTTCTCGGTGCGAGGTCTGGCGCGCTGGCTTTGACGATTTCATGGAGCCGCTCGGCCATGACGCGATCCGCCTTCGGCATCTCGGCGATCTTCGTGAGCACGTCGCTTTCCGCGTCTGCCTTGCTCGCACTCGCCTTCAGCTCTCGGGCGCGCTCCCTCATCGCAGCTCGTTCCTCGGCCGTGAACCCCTTTTGCGAGTTGCCGCCAGTCTGGGCGGGCTTCCGCGTGCTCTTCTTCGCAGATTTCCTCTCAGCCATCGTTATCTCCTCCACCGGATCTCATGGGTGTGACCTCATGCTAGGAGCCTTCGCCGAGCTGCTACGACTCGGAGACGGCGCCGTACTCTTCGTCGCTGACGTGGTCGCCCCAGGTGGCGGCGTTGCCCTCCTCGTCGACCTCGACCATGGCGAGGTGGGTCATGAACCGATCGGAATCGGCGCCGTGCCAATGGTCTTCGCCGGGCTCGAAGAACACGCGATCACCGGGCCGAATGACCTCGATCTGCCCGCCGCGGCGCTGACACCGGCCGATTCCCTCGGTCACGTAGATGGTCTGGCCATTCGGATGGGTGTGCCAGGCGGTCCGGGCGCCGGGCGTGAAGTGGACGCTGCTCGCCTGCAGGCGCGACGTCCCGGTTGGCGCCGCGACTGAATCGATGTAGACCGTGCCGGTGAACCAATCACTCGGCCCGGCGGCGGTCTCGACGGAATTTCTGGTGATCTGCATGTCGTTCTCCGTGGTCGTGTCGAATTAGGAGCTTGCTGAGCGTTCGATAACTGCCGGCTCGTCGGCCGCGGCGGTGATCAGCCGGGCGCCGCGGCCGCGAGTGAGGAAGCTGAGCGACCAGCGAATGAATACGAGCAGCCGGTTCTGAAAACCAACGAGGTACCAGAGGTGGACGAGCAGCCACGTGAGCCACGCGGGGAAACCGCTCAGCCGAACCAGGTGAAGATCGGCGACCGCGCGAGCGCGCCCGATGGTGGCCAGGTTGCCCTTGTCGCGGTAGTGGAAGGGTCCCTCGTCGCGTCCGCGAAGCCGCGCGCGAACCGCCCGTGCCGCGTATCGGCCCTGCTGCATCGCCACGGGCGCGACGCCTGGCAGGAGATCTGTGCTTCCGTCGGGGGCCGTCACCCGCACCATGTCGCCGATCGCGAACACCTCGGGATGGCCGGGCAGTGTTAGATCGGGCCCCACCGTCACCCTCCCCGCCCGGTCGACCTCGGCTCCGGACTGCTCGGCGAGTCGCGCGGCAAGCGCCGACGCGGTCACGCCGGCCGCCCAGGTGACGGTCCCGGAGGGGATCCGTTCCGAGCTTTCGTCGGCCGCCTCGATCGTCACGCCCTCCTCGTCGATCCCCACAACCGTCCGGCCCAGCAGCGGCGTGACCCCAAGACGCTCGAGCGACTCGGCTGCCTTTCGGGAGAGTGACGGCGGGAACGTCGTCAGCACGCGGTCCGCCATCTCGATCAGGAGGATCCGGCCTTCGCCGGGATCGACCGAGCGGAACTCGCTGCGCAGCGTGTCACGAGCGAGCTCGGCGATCTGGCCCGCCATCTCGACCCCGGTCGGGCCGGCTCCGACCACCACGAAGGTCAGCAGCCGGCGCCGCCGTGCCTCGTCGGTCTCCAGCTCGGCGGCCTCGAAGGCGCTCAGCAGTCGCCCGCGCATCGACAAAGCGCTCTCTAGAGACTTCACCTCGGGCGCCGCCTCCTGCCATTCGTCGTGGCCGAAGTACGAGTATCGGGAGCCGCCCGCCACGATCAGGGTGTCGTAACCGATCGTCAGCGGGCCCGACTCGCCCGCGCCGGGGACCAACTGCACCTCGCGAGAGTCGAGGTCGATCCCGGTGACCTCGGCCAGCAGCACCCGGACGTTGCGGCGGCGCTTGAAGATCGCCCGCAGCGGATAGCAGACCTCGGCGGGCGACAGAGCGCCCGTCGCCACCTGGTAGGTGAGCGGCTGAAAGAGGTGGAAGTTCCGCCGGTCGATGAGGGTCAAGTCGACAGGCGCGCCAGCGAGGTGCTTCGCGGCCAGAAGGCCTCCGAAGCCTCCGCCGATCACAACAACCTTGTGGGTCCGCGCCATGCGGTGATTGTCGCCGGTAGTGCGCGCGGCCGCCTAGCGGTGCGCGTCTCCCGATCGCGTCCTGCGCGCCGTGGTAAGGGCAAAGTCCTCGCCGATCTGTGCGGGTAGCCTCCGGAGGCGACGTGAACCTCGGTAAGTCCACCTCCCTGCCCCCCGGTCCGCGGGCGCCCGCCACGGTCAACACGGCGCGCCTGATCCAGCGCCCGCTGGAGAGTCTTCTCGGTTGGCATCGACGCTACGGGGACCTCTTCACCGTTCGTTACCCGATCTTCGGCACCGGCGTGTACGTCGCCGATCCCGATGCCGTTCGCGAGCTCTTGACCGGCGATCAGTCGGATCTGCACGCAGGCGAGGCGAACGCTCCCCTCTCCCCCGCCCTCGGGCCCAATTCGGTCCTGGTCCTCGACGGGCCCGAGCACCTGCGCCAGCGGCGCCTCCTGCTGCCGCCGTTCCAGGGTTCGGCGATCAAGCAGTTCCGCGACGTGATCCGCGACGTCGCCGAGGCCGAGGTCGCACGCTGGGGCTCGGGAACCGAGATCGTTCTTCGCGACCGCATGCGCGCGCTGACCTTTGAGGTGATCTGCCGTGCGGTCTTCGGAGTCACCGAGCCCGACCGGGTGGAACGCCTCCGCGCGGCGCTGGCGGCGGTGATCGACGCCGGGGCGATGTTCTTCCTCCCCGGCCCGTTCCGGCGTGACTTCGGTCCGTGGAGTCCTTGGGGACGCTTCCAGCGCCGCCTCGCGGCCGCCGACCGCCTGATCTACGAGGAAATCGCCCGCCGCCGGTCCCAGCCCGATCTCGAAGAGCGCACCGACGTCCTCTCGCTCCTCCTTCGCGCCCGCGACGAGGACGGTCGTGCGATGAGCGACCCGGAGCTTCGCGACGAGTTGATGACGATGCTCGCCGCCGGCCACGAGACGACGGCGACGGCGCTCGCGTTCGCATTCGATCTATTGCTTCGGAATCCGCGGGCGCTCGGGCGCCTCCGCGAGGAGCTGGACGCGGGAGATGACGCCTATCTCGAGGCGACGGTGACCGAGTCGCTTCGGCTGCGTCCGGTGATCGATGCCGCCGAGCGCACGCTGGTCAAACCGCGAACGGTGGCCGGCTGGGAGCTTCCGGCAGGGATTCGCGTCTATCCGGCGATCGTCGTCATCCATCGCCGTGAGGACCTGTATCCGGCGGCCGACGAGTTTCGGCCCGAGCGCTTCGTCGACGGCAACGCCGAGTCGTACTCCTGGCTTCCCTTCGGCGGCGGTATCCGCCGCTGCGTCGGCGCCGCCCTCGCCCAAGCGGAGATGGCCGAGGTGATCCGGGTTGTGCTGTCGCGAGTCGAGCTGGAGCCCGGGCGTCCGAAGGCCGACCCCGTGGTCATGCGGGGGATCACGCTCGTTCCCCGCCACGGGGTGCCGGTGAGGGTCCGGAGTGCCAAGCCTCGTGGCCCAAGCCTCAAGGGAGACTCGGCCCCCGACGAGGCTCGCGCCGTGCAGTCCCTGCGGTAGGCGGTCTCGCCCATGCATTCCTTCGCACACACGGCGAGACTGGGGAATCACGAAGTCGGACGCATCGGATTCGGCGCGATGCAGCTCGCCGGGCCCGGTGTCTTCGGCCCGCCACGCGATCGCGACGAAGCACTGGCCGTCCTGCGGCGAGCGGTCGAGCTGGGGGTCGACCACATCGACACGTCTCAGTACTACGGCCCCGACGTGGTCAACGAGCTCATCCACGAGGCGCTTCACCCCTATCCGGAGGGCCTGCGCTTCGCGACCAAGGTGGGGGCTCGTCGCGACGCAGAGGGCGCGTGGCTCCCGGCGCTGCGCCCGGATCAGCTGCGTGCCGGTGTCGAGGACAACCTTCGCACCCTGAACGTCGAGCAGCTGGCCCTCGTCAACCTGCGGCTGCTCGGCGACGAGCCCGGCGCCGGCGACGTCCCGCCGCTCGCGGAGATGCTTGGTGCACTCGACGACCTGCGCCGAGACGGCAAGATCGAGCACATCGGCGTGTCGAACGTCTCACGCGCGATCGCCGAGAAGGCCCTCGACCTCGTCTCCGTCGCGGCCGTGCAGAACCAGTACTCGGTGCTCGACCGCTCCAACGACGACGTGCTGGAACTCTGCCGCGACCGCGGGCTGGCATTCGTCCCGTTCTTCCCGCTGGGCAGCGCCTTCACAGGCGGACCGGCGAAGCTCGCCGAGGATCCGACGATCGCCGCAACCGCCGACAAGCACGGTGTCACCCCAACGCAGGTCGCGCTCGCCTGGCTGCTGTATCGAGACGAGCGCATCCTGCTCATCCCGGGTACCTCCTCGGTGGTCCATCTGGAGGAGAACCTCGCCGCAATCGACGTGGATCTCGACGCCGATGATCTCCGGGTCCTCAACCTCCGCCGTTCGGACTAGCCGTCGGACGGCACCGAGACCCGCACCCCCGCGTCGGCCTGCTCCGGTCCCGACGTCCCGCTGCCGCCCGCATCGGGCCGTCGCTCGCGTCGATGACCGTTCGACCGGAATTCGACCTCCTCGTCGTCCTCCGGGCGATACGGCGGCGGCTTCGGGCGCGGCTCCCCGCCTGGGAACGCCAGCCGCAGGATCGTCCGCTGGACGCCTCCGAGCTGCTTCATGAAGGGGCCTGAGTTGTATGGCAGCTCGTAGCGCGCGCAGATCTCCTTGACTCGGGGCGCGATCTCCGCGTAGCGGCTGCTGGGCATGTCCGGGAAGAGGTGATGCTCGACCTGATAGCCCAGGTTGCCGCTCGCGACGTGGAAGAACGGGCCTCCCTCGATGTTGGCCGCCCCCACGAGCTGGCGCACGTACCAGCGACCGCGGTTCTCATCCTCGACCTCCTCCTGGGTGAACGTGTACGTCTGATCCGGGAAGTGGCCGCAGAAGATGATCGCGTAGGACCAGACGTTCCGCACGACATTCGCGGTTGCATTGGCCTTAGCGGTGCTTCGAAACGATTCAACCCCTCGCCGCAGCGCCCGTTCCCCGGCGTCGCGGACACGCTGGCTGCGGTCCGTGCGGCCCCGTGTCCGGAGGCGCGCGAGCGCGCGGCGGCGGGGAGCCCTCTCCGGCCGAGCCAGGCCCAGACCGAACTCCAGGGCCGCCGTCGCCGCGGCGCTGACCAGCGGCCATGCGATGTAGTCCTTCGTGATCTGGGCGCGGGCCTTGCCGGCGATGCCCTTCAGCTCCCTGCGGAGCTGCTTCTTCGACTTCTCACCCTTCCTGATGGCCTCGAAGTCGAGGTCGTGGACCGCGACGCCCCACTCGAACAGGAACATCAGCAAGACGTTGTAGAAGGGCTGGAGCACGTAGACCGGATGCCAGCGCTGGTGCGGATCGATGCGCATGATCTCGTAGCCCAGGTCCTTGTCCTTGCCGAGGATGTTCGTGTAGGTGTGGTGCACGTAGTTGTGGGAGTGCTTCCACGCCTCGGCCGTCGATGCGGTGTCCCAATCCCAGGTCGAGGAGTGGATCTGCGGATCGTTCATCCAGTCCCACTGTCCGTGCAGGACGTTGTGCCCGATCTCCATGTTCTCGAGGATCTTCGCCGCCGAGAGCGCGCTCGTGCCCGCGATCCAGCCGAGCCGGAAGCGCGAGGCGGTCAGGAGCGCCCTGCCGATCACTGCGAGCCGGCGATGCATCTCGATCATGCTCGTGATGTAGCGGCGGTCGCGATCGCCCAGGTTCGAGTAGACCTCGTCGTGAATCGCGTCGAACTCGCGCCCGAGCTCGTCGATCTGCTCGTCGCTGAGTCGCGCGAGTGGGCTCTCGATGTCGGTTGGCAAGGCGGCTCCTCCTCGTTGGGTTACAAAGCGATTTCCACGGGCCCCTCGGGGGCGTTTATGCACGTCCGCACCATCTCCCCCTCCTGGCCGGAGACCTTTCCATTGCGCAGGTCTCGCACCTGGCCTGAGCAGAGCTTTCCGATGCACGTGTGGCAGATGCCTTCGCGACATCCGAAGGGGAGCTCGAGCCCCGCCTCCTCGCCGGCGACCAGGATCGGTACCGAGCCGTCGGACTCAGCCTCCGCCTCGCTCTCGGCGAACTTGATCGTTCCGCCCTCTCCCTCCTCCCACTCACCGAGCTTCGGCTGGAAACGCTCCATGTGCAGGCGGTCGAGCTCGCCCTCGCCCTCCCAGTGGTCGGTGAGCGCGTCGAGCATCTCGCCGGGGCCCGAGGCGAAGGTCTCCCGCTCCCGCCAGTCGGGACACAATCGATCCAGATCGACCGGCTTCAGGCGCCCATTCGTGCTCGTGAGCTGAAGGTGGAGTCGGTACTCGCGGCGGCGCTCGTCGAGATCGGCCAGGCGATCGCCGAAGATGACCTCATCCTCGGTTCTGGACGAGTGGAGGTGAACCACATCGTCGAGCTGGCCGTGCCGGTCCAGGTGGCGCAGCATGCTCATGATCGGCGTGATGCCGCTTCCGGCGGTTATGAAGAGGAGCGAATCGGGCAGCGGGTCAGGCAGTACGAAGTCGCCCTCGACGCCGCCCAGTCGGACAACCTCGCCAGGACGGGCTTCGTTGACGAGGTAGGGCGTGACCTTCCCGCCCTCGACAAGCTTCGGCGTCACGCTCACGCAGCCCTTGGGATGATCGGGATCCGACGTCAGTGAATACGCCCGCCAGTGGAACACGCCGTTCACCACGATGCCGATCCGGATGTACTGCCCGGGCAAGTGCCCCTCCCAGTCGTAGCCGGGGCGGATGACGACGGTGACGGCGTTGCCCGCCTCCCGCTGTATTCGCTCGATCCGCCCACGCAGCTCCTGCGTGGACCACAGCGGATTGATCAGCTCCAGGTAGTCGTCCGGCAATAGAGGCGTGAAGAGCGCGCGCACTGCACCGAGCGCCTTGCGCCTTACCGGCGAGACATTCGGCGTCGCCCCGCGCTCAGCCATGCTCGACCCTGTCTCCTGGCAGCCCCATCCCGTAGATCATTACATCAAATCATGTCTCATGGGCCACTGACACATACACCTCCTCCGAACCCGGCCCGCGTCGGGGGACACGGGGAAGGTACCCCGGTTTGAGACAGTTACACCTGGTTGTATCGGGGAACGATCAGCGGGCGGCGGCGGGGCGCGTGCCCGTCAGCTCAGGGGTGCGCGACGCGGTTCTCCGTGGGCTGGTAGGGCCGGCAGGGCTCACCGCGAAGACCCGGGCAAGGCGGAAGCTTCTTTACGGGCACGTTCATCCCCGGGATCACCGGCAGGGTCAAGTTCGACGGCTTGTGCTTGGACATCGCGATCGCGACCCGAGCCTGCTTCTTCGGATGGGTCTCGCTGAAGGACCAGATGGGCTGATCGCCGTTCGGCGCCGAGATCACGACCCGAATGCGCGAGTGAGCGCGATAGACGTGGCCCTCGTAGTACAGGGGAACCGTCACCTTGACGAAGCGGTGGCGGGGCATCGGAGCAAAGTCGGATTTCCTGAGGCTCAGCACCGGCTCGAGTGGCGTGCTCTTGCGGGGGTCGAGCTTACGCCCCTTGCCAGTGACCCAGCCACCCTGGACGAAGGTCTCCTTGCCGTCCGGTCGCACCTCGCTGACCGTCGCCTGGAGATCGACGTTTCTGGTGGACGAGCGCACCCACAGGTGCAGCGCGCCTGCGCCGATGACCGAGGTGTTCCTGCGCAGCGGCGCAGTCACGTAGGAGACGGCGGTGCCCTGCGGATGCGGCTTCCAGTGGTAATCAGGGGTGGCCGCCCAGAGCCCACCCGTTGCGGTGTTCCCCGTGTAGTCGGTGAGGCCGGGCTTGTTCGGATCCCAGTTGAACGAGTTTGCGTGCCGGCCGCTTACCCGTCTGGCATTGAGATCGCCCTCCGGCCCCATGTACCACGTGCGCCCGTTGGTGTTCGGGATCGGGAATCGCGCAAAGGAATGCTCGAAGGAGGGCTTCGGCTGGCCGGGTGAAGAGCCGCCGGCGCCGTTCTCGAACAGGATGCGAATGGAGGGCAGACGCTCGAACGCTGTGAGCGCGCTCTGGTACGTCGGCTTCGTCTGGATCGGATCGGGCGGCATCGTCACGCCCGGGATCCCCATGGCGAACTGGTAGATCGCGGGTCCGGCGGCATGGATCGCCGCGGCCCTCGTGATCGGCGCCTGTTTGGCCACGTAGAGCTGCAGGAAGTCGTACCAGCGATTGAAGGTGTCCGGCGCCAGGGAATCGACGTGGGTCCCGTTGGTGAAGGTGAACCACTTGCGCCGCGTGCCGGTCATGTGCTCGGCGAGCGTCGGGCAGTGACCGCCAGTTTGCTCGTCCGTCCACTGACAGGCCATGAACACCGGCACATTGATCTTGTGGACGAAGGTGATCGGCGACAGAGGATCGGCGATCTTCGGCCGGTAGTGGTCGTTCTTCCGGATCTTCTTCATCAGATCCGCGGCCTCACCGTGAAGCGCCTGGTTTGACTTGCAGACCTTGTCCCCCTGTTTGATCTGCTCGTATGCCCACGGCTGTCCCGAATGGGGCCCGGCCGGCTTGGCCTCGTCCTGTCGCTCCTTCGCCCACTCGACCGCAAACCCGGTGTTCAGGATGCCGCCCGGGTAGAGCGTCGTCTGCGTCTGGTCGATCACCGACAGTGGCGAGATTGCCGCGAGATGCGGCGGCCTGAGCTGCGCGGTGAACAGTTGGCTGATCCCGCCGTAGGAGATGCCCATCATCCCCACCTTGTGGTGCGCCACCCAGGGCTGGCGGGCGATCGTCTCGATGACGTCGTAGCCATCCAGGTTCTGGAGCGGCTCGAAGAAGTCGAAGGCGCCGCCCGAGCAGCCGGTGCCCCGCATGTTCACGTCGACCACGGTGAACCCCATGAGGTTGGCGAGGATGGCGATCCCGTTTGTGGGTCCGTCCGGGTTGGCATATCCGTAGCCCGAGTACTCGATCAAGGTCGGTGTCGAGCCACCTGGGAGCGCCGGCGCTTGCACTCCCGACAGGACCTGGGTCACGTCTGAAGGCGGATGCACGTAGATCGCGAGCTTGGTGCCGTCGCGGGTCCGCAGATACTGATAGCCCTGCGGGTCAATCGACTGGTTGTAGACCTTCGTGCTCGGAGGTGCGGGGCGCTTCGAAATCACCGTGAGCGGACCCGAAGTCTCCCCGCCAGCGCGGACCCGATAACCGGTCGCCGGCTTCACGCGGCGGAACAGCACTCCGCCCAGGCCGTCGGCGCGCTTCGAGACGACCGCATGGCCGGCTCCGTTGAGGAGCGTGACGCGCTGCTTCGAGACGAGGCCGGTCGCGTACACCTGACCAACGCTCCCATGCGCGCTGAACCCGGGGCTGGTTCCGCGTGCGGCCCCGGCAGACGCCGCCGTCGCCAGCATCGCGATCGCGACCGCCGCGGCCAGGGCCGAAAACAGCGGCCACCGGCATTCCGTGCCCCTGCCTCTCCTCATGCGCTCCTCATTCTTTCAGGCAGAGCGCGAATATGTGCCGGTCATTGCGTCCCGCCGCCGAACTGCGTCATCCCGCGGGGTGATTGGCCATACTCGGCGGGCGATGACGATCGACAACGTCGAGATCGTTCGCCGCGGCTACAAGGCGTTTCGGGAGGGTGGCGTCGAGGCAATCCTCGAGTTCCTCGATTCCGAGATCGAGTGGCACATGTCGGCGGCATTCACGAGCGCGCCGCGGACCTACCGCGGGCACGACGGCGTGCGAGAGGTGTTCCACTTCTTCACCGAGCGGATCGCCGGGCTCGGTGCCGACCCGCACGAGTTCATCGAAGCCGGCGACCGCGTCATCGTGCCCGTGCGAATGCACGGCCGGCTGCGCGAGACCGGGGAGCCCGTCGCCTATGAGCTGGTTCAGGTCTGGACCGGGCGCGACGGGAGGGCGATCAAGCTCGTGACCTATCCCGACACGCGAACCGCCGCGGACCCGGACCTGGTGGCGGCGGCAGACCGGCACGCCGCCTGACCCCGATCAGGCCGCCGGCTTTCGCCCGACCACCCGCTCGACGATCCCCCACTTGGAACGCTCGAGCTGCTCGATCTCGAATCCCGCCGGCCGCAGGTAATCCAGCGGCTCGCGGACCACGTGGTCGCCGGCGAACCGCACCGACAGCGGGTCCAGGACGCGCTGAACGCCCCTGACGGCCACCACGGGACTTCGGACATGCTCCAGCCCCCGGTACGAGCCGCCTGGCCGCAGGACGCGGAACGCCTCCCTCACGGCCTTTGCCGGGTCTGGAATCGTGCAGAGGGCGAGGGTGCAGACGATCGTGTCGAAGCTCTCGTCCTCGAACTCCAGGACCTGGGCGTCCCCCATGCGAAGGTCGACCTGCGCACCCATCTCGGCGGCGCGCTGCTCTGCCAGCTTCAGCATCTCCGAGCTGAACTCGATGCCCGTCAGGTTCGTGCCCGGTGGGTAGAACGACAGATTGCGGCCGCTTCCGACCGCGACCTCGAGAACGTCGCCTTCGGCACTCCCGCAGGCCCATTCCCGCCCGCCGGTGAACAGCCTGCGGTCAAAGAAATTCATCTGGCGGTCGTAGCGCGGCGCCTCCTTGTCCATGATGCGCCGGACCCGCTCGGTCTCATTCATGGCCGGCACCGTACATCCCAGAAGCGGCTAGCGACCACAATCGCGATCAGTTCTGCGACGGGTCCTCCGGCATCCGCGAGAGCAGGGTGTACTGACCGCCCTTTCGGGCGAGCACATCGCTCCACAGGGTCGCCGGGTCGTCGGGGAAGAGCTCCTTGGGCAGTGGCGGCTCGACGATCCACGAATCGACCTCCATCTCGCCCTCGAGCTGGCCTGGTCCCCAGCCGGAGTAGCCGGCGTAGACCCTGCCCCTTCGGACCGCCCCGGCCAGATCGTCCAAGTCGACGTCGGCTGAGGCGAGGCCCACGTCCGCGACCACGATCCATGCCGCCGCCTCCGGATCGACGAACTCGGCGAGGAGCACGATCGCCTCGGGCTGCACCGGGCCGCCGACGTACACAGGTTCCCCGCCGGCGATGTCGGCAAGCGGCGGCACCACCGCATCGACAGCCGTCTCCGACGGGCGGTTGAGGACGATTCCCATGGCGCCCTCGTCGTTGTGCTCGGTGATGAAGACGACGGTTCGCGCGAAATTCGGGTCCAGGAGTGCCGGCGAGGCGACGAGCAGCTTGCCGCGCAGCGAGTCCTCCATCCGCCCATTTTGGCGCAGGTGACTGGCTAACCTCGAAGCATGGTTTATGACGTGAGCGAGCGGGATTTCATGGAGCGCGTCGTCGAGCGCTCCCGCGAGGTCCCGGTGGTGGTCGATTTCTGGGCCGAGTGGTGCGGCCCGTGCCGGACGCTGGGGCCTGCCCTCGAGGCGGCCGTGGCCAAGCGCGAGGGTGAGGTCGAGCTCGCGAAGGTCGATACCGACGCAAACCAGTCGCTTGCGGCGAGCTTCCAGATCCGCGGCATCCCTGCCGTCAAGGCCTTCAAGGACGGCAACGTGGTCGCGGAGTTCACCGGTGCCATCCCGCCGGCGCAGATCGAACAGTTCTTGGATCAGTTCGTTCCCTCCCAGGCCGACAAGCTCGCGGTCGCGGACGACGAGGACTCGCTGCGTAAGGCGCTCGAGATCGATCCTCGCAACGCGGCCGCGGCGCGCAAGCTCGGCCGCCTGCTCCTCGACCGCGGCGATACCGACGAGGCGCTCGAGCTCCTGGACCGATTTCCCGGTGACTTCGAGGCCGAGGGCCTCACGGCCCGTGTGCGCTTGCTCGCGGATGTCGGCGAGGATCGAACCGATGGGGCCGGAACCCTCAGCCGGGCGTTCGAGGCGTGGGACGCCGGCGATCTGGAGCGTGCGTTGGATGGCCTTCAGGAGGTCGTGGCCGAGACCGACGATCCCGAGCGGCGGGATCAGCTGCGCCGCGTGATGGTCGCCATCTTCACCGAGCTCGGCGCGGATCATCCACTGGCGCGCGAGCACCGGCGCCGCCTCGCCGCAGCGATCACTTAGCGTTTAGGAGCCAGTTGGCCTCCCGGCGTACCGTTCAGGGCCGATGCAGGGCGATCCGGTAGCGCTTCCAGGCCTCTTCGCCGCGCTCGCGGCAGGGCTCGTTTCATTCGCGTCTCCGTGCGTGTTGCCGCTCGTGCCCGGGTACCTCGCGGCGGTCAGCGGCGTGTCGGTCGAAGAGCTCGACGACGTGGATTGGCGCCGCGTTCTGGTGCCGAGCCTGATCTTCGTGGGCAGCTTTTCGGCGATCTTCATCCTGCTGGGGCTCACCGCGACCGGCATCGGCCAGACGCTGCACGACCACAAACAAACGCTCCAGACGATCAGCGGGGCGCTGATCATCGCGCTTGGCGTCCTGTTCGTCGCCAGTCTCTTCGTAACGCGACTGAACCGAGAGTGGCACGTGGACGCACTGATCAACCGCGCTGGAAAGGGGGGGCCGGTCGTGGCCGGTGCCGCTTTCGCCATCGCCTGGACGCCCTGCCTCGGTCCCACCTTGGGTGCAATCCTCACAGCCGCTGCCTTCACCAGCTCCGCGGCCCACGCCGCGCTGCTGCTGGCCGTCTATTCCGCAGGCCTGGCGATCCCGTTCCTCGCCACGAGCCTCGCCTTCTCACGCATGACGACCGCCTTTGCCGTGATCAAGCGCCACTACGCGGTCGTGATGGCAGGCGGGGGTGCAATCCTCATCGCGATGGGGATCCTGATCGTCACCGGAGAGTTCACGCAGCTCAGCCAGCAGGCGAACAACCTCACCAGCGACCTCGGCCTCAACCTCTGATCGCGTGAGCTAGTTCGCGCTCGGGTCCGGGGCACCGACTTCGATCGGGGTGCCGATCGCCTCGGTCTCTTCCAGCTCCTCGTCGGCCCCCTCGCGTGAGCAGACGATCCGGAAGCGGCCGGTGCCCAGCGAGTCATCGCCAACGATCGGCAGGCCGCGGATCTCCTCCCAGCCAAGCCGCTCGATCTCGAAGGGGTTCATGCGGACCTCGGACGCCGGAAACGGGCAGTTCGCGTTGTGCTGGTCGATCGCCCGCGAGATGGCCTCGAGGTTCTTCGCCTCCGGGTTGATCACGGCCCTCAATCTAGCGCGGGCGGCGTCCTCTCCCCGGCAAGCGATCCCCACGTCTCACCCTTGGGCGCGGCGGCGGAAGACCTCGACGGCGATGGGCACTGCAAGCACGATCGTGCCGCCTGCCGGAAGCTCGGCGCCGAGTGGCCTCTGGCGCGGTCAGGCTCCCTCCGATCTCCTCCGTCGCCGAGTCGTCAATGCGATCCGGCCCTTCGACTTCGAAGACAACGTCGAAGCCGGGATGAGTCGCCGTGCGGGAGAACCCTCGAGGCGGTCGGACGTGCCCGGAGCCGCACCTATCATCCGCGGTTGAGGACGGGCGTGGCCTATGTCTGAGAACGAGCTGTCAGTTGAGTTGCCGATGCGCCCGGAGAGTGCTAAGCGCGCTCGCGATGGCTTGCGGCGCTTTTGTCCTCAGCTGGAGGACGCAGCGCTCAGCGATGCGCAACTCCTCGTCAGCGAGCTCTTTGCCGACGTCCTCGTGCGCGAGTCCGATTCCGAACTGCCGCCGATGACACTGAACGCCGAGCTTCGTGGCGGATACATCCATGTATCGATGCTCGCGGGCGCCGCCGCCTTCCAGCTCGATTCGCGTCCCTCCGACCTCGGCGAGCCCGGGTGGGGAATGCACCTGATCAAGGTGCTCGCCGAAGCGTGGGGAGTTGAGCGGCAACGCGGCTCGGCCCGGGTGTGGTTTCGGGTGCCGATTCCCGCTTGACGTGAGGAGCGCGTCCAGCGGGTGGCGGGGTCGCGCGCTACCCGGGGCGGGCAGCGCCGGTCCGGGCCGAGCATGTCTGGGGCGTGAGAAGGCGCTTCTGCTTTCGCGTGAAAGCGCCACTTCTGCTTTTC
The DNA here is from genome assembly GCA_045805825.1 of Solirubrobacterales bacterium. Classification (GTDB taxonomy): domain Bacteria; phylum Actinomycetota; class Thermoleophilia; order Solirubrobacterales; family 70-9; genus AC-56. The sequence goes on along the minus strand of JBJMKM010000030.1, from coordinate 1,209 downwards.
GCGCAAAGCAGAAGTCCGGGCTACTCCCGCATCCCGCCGGCTTCGAGAGGCCTTTGCTTCCTCAGTTGTAAGTCGAGGTCCGCTTATCGATGAGCGGCGACGACCTCGGGACGCTCAGCCGAGCCGAGTTGTTGCTGGATCGCCGCGTGGTCGAACCAGACCCGCTCGCTCTTGAACTTTCCGTCGGCTGCGAACTGGAACACGTGGAGCAGCCGGACGCTCACGGGACCGCTCTTGCCGTCGCAAAGGCACCAGTGGCCGTCGATGACCTCACCCGTCCAGAGCGTCTCGTCGACGACGAGGTCATCGCCGTAGAGGCGCATGATCGGCGTGACGCTTTCGCCACTGACGGAGGGAAACAGCATCTCGTAGTAGGCCTTGGCTTCGTCCAGGCTGTGGAGAGGGCCCATCGGCGACGGGACGGCCTCGTGGAAGATGTCCTCGTTCTCGGTGAAGGTCGCGATGACCCCGTCGATGTCATCGGTCGCTTCGTAGATGAAGTGCTCGTTGACGACCTTGTCCATCTGTTCGCGCGTCAGTGCCATGGCGCCTTTCTGATAGGAGACTGAGATGTTTCTCGGCGATACGCCTCGGCAGATCCGTCAGGGCGAGTCGGCAGGTTCGGGGATTCAGCCGATGTGGGACGAACCTCTCACGCGGGGGCGGGCGAGTCAAGTCGATGAAGCCGCTACTCCCGCAGCCCGGCGGCTTCGAGCGCTTCCTTCCAGGTTGCGAACGATTGAGTGTGCACGATGAGCCCGTCCTTGATGGTGTGAAGCCAAGCGGCTTCGGCGTTGACCTCGACGCCACTCTCGACTCCCGTTCCGTGGAAGGTCCCCAAGGTGAGGACTCGATTGTCGAGATCCTCGATCCGCTCGATGCCGATCGTGATCTCCTCCCACGCAGCGCGGAACTCGCGCCAGAAATCCACGTATTCCTCTCGACCGCGATAGACCCGCTGCGTGTCCATGAAGCGACCCGAGGGGTGGAACTCAGACTCGGGCGAGATGCCATCGAGTATCCCTTCGAGGTCACCCCGGTTCCAGGCATCCCACACCGAACCCACGACCTCCACGTTCTCCCGCGACATCGTCTACTCGCCGAGCCCGGCGGCTTCGAGTGCTTCGGCCTCGCTGGCGTAGTTGTCGAGTCGCACGACGACGTCCCCGCGCATGGTCCAGAGCTGCACGTACTCAAGGCGAACCGGCA
>JBJMKM010000029.1:0-20582 GCA_045805825.1 Solirubrobacterales bacterium | reverse complement strand
GGTGGTGCCTTAGCTCCGGACAGTTCCTACTGGACCGCCGTCCAGTCGAACGTGGCCGAGGAGCTGTCGCCCTGATAGGCATTGCCGGCGCTCGAGTTGAACGTGGCTGCGAACTGATACCGGTGCTTCTCGTTCGCGGCGAACGTGCCGAGCGCTGAGCTGGACGACATTGCGGCCAGCGTGCCCGTGTACTTGGCCGGGTCGCCGGCGTCGCACGTCGGGGTGCCGCCCGAGAAATCGCCGCAGTCCTTGACGACCAGGTCGATCTTTGCCGACATCGGGTTGGCGTTGTCGGAGTCGGTCAGTGCGGAACGGCTGAGCGAGAACGTCCCCGCCAGCGAGCCCGTGTTCTGGATGTCGACGGTGCCCGTCTGGGTATCTCCCGGCTTCCAGTTGCTGGTCGTGAGGACCGCCGCGGCGTCCTTCGAGTTGTCCATGGTCAGGGTCCCAGCGGTGAACGTATTGCTGGGGTTCGCGGTCGAGGCTGAGAAGTTCGCGCCGGAGCCGACTGCGACTCCGACTGCGACCAGCACCAGAGCGAGCACGCCAAGCGTCCGCTTGGGGTGTGCGAGTAGTACATCGATGCGAGACATTCGCTTCTCCTTGTGGGAGCTGACTTCCCGGTGACGTCGCCACCGGCGAACGCCCACAGGGTCTGATGTCCAGGTCAGGGAGCGGACCGAAACAGGTATGAGGCCCGTATGAGCAGGCCTTATGCAGGGTTTAGGATTCGGGCCGGTACCGGTAACCGAAGCCGCGCACCGTCTCGATCGGATCGGCCTCGCCGGCGTCGGTGAGCTTGCGCCGCAGGTAGCCGATGTAAAGCTTGACCTGTTGGCGTGAGCGGTTGACCGCGTCTCCCCACGCCATCTCGAGTAGCTGGTCGTGGCTCAGCACCTGATTCGGGTGACGGCACAGCGCGGCGAGCAGCCTGAACTCGGTGGGCGTCAGATCGAGCTCCTGCTCGCCGATGGTCGCCCGACGCTGCGTGAAGTCGATCTCGACGAGGCCGTCGGAGTGGACCTCGTCCTGAATCTGGCTGTCACCCGTCCGGCGGAGGAGCGCCTCGATCCGCGCGATGAGCTCCTGACGGCCGAACGGCTTGGTCACGTAATCGTCGGCGCCCTCCCGCAGTCCCCTGACCTTGTCGAGCTCGTCTGAGTTGGCAGTCAGGATCAGGACCGGCACGTCGCCAAGCTCGCGCACGCGCTCCAATACCTGCCATCCGTTCATCTTCGGCAGCCCGATGTCGAGGATCACCAGGCGCGGCCGGTGATCGTAGAACTGGCGCAGCCCCTCCCGTCCGTCGGCGGCCTCGATCGTCTCCATCCCCTCGCGCTCGACCACCGTTCGGACAAGGTCACGAAGGTCGTCGTCGTCCTCGACGATCAAAACCCTGTCCTTCATACGCAATTCATACCATCCTCTGTAGCGGTTCATCCCCGCCCGGCGGAGACTGAATCCCATGGCACAGCTCACTGATGAGATGGGACCGTCGCGCGCTAACGGCTCCAAGCCCGACGTCGCGCCGGAATTGGCCGACCTCGCCGAGCGGATGCGCAGCACGGTCACGCCGGTGGTGGGCTACCTGGAGCTGATCGCGCAGGACGCGAACGGCATGCCCCCGACGCGCCACCTGGAGTGGATCTCCACGATCGAGCGCCGGCTGGATGCCATGCGCGAGACGTCTGATCAGATCTCGAAGATCTGCGACGTGCTGCGGCAGTCGATCAGCGATCGCGAAGCAGCAGCGCCACGCGTTCCTGAAGCTCCCGAGGACTGAACGGTTTCCTCAGATAGCCCTTGCCGGTCTTCTCGAGGCCGGGCGGCAGATCCTGCTCGCGCACGGTCGCGGTGAGGAGCAGGATCGGGATGTCGGTCGTCTCCTCCGTGTCGCGGAGGACCTCGATGATCTCGAGCCCGGTGCGCTCGGGCATCACGACGTCCAGCACGCATGCGTCGGGACGGTGGCGCAACGCGAGGCGCAGCGCCTCCTCACCGTCGCTGGCGCGGATCGTCTCGTGCCCCGCCTGCTCGAGCGTCAGGCAGACGAGGTCCAGGATGTCGTCGTCGTCGTCAGCGACCAGAATCACATTCGCCCGGTCCGTCATGCGGGTACCTCCTCGACGTCGTCGTGCGCCTGCTGGACGGGAAGCTCGACCCGGAACGTGGCGCCGGCTCCCGGCTCGCTCTCGACCAGGATCCGTCCTTCGTGGGCATCCACGATCGCCTTCACGATCGTGAGCCCCAGACCGACTCCCGGGATGGCCGACGCCGTCGCGCTCGGAGACCGGTAGAGCCGATCGAACAGGTGCTTCTGCTCCTCCTCCGGGATTCCCATCCCGGAATCCTTCACCTCGATCGCGGCGGTGTCGTCGTTAGAGGTCAGATTTACCGCTACGTGTCCGCCCTTCGGCGTGAACTTGATCGCATTCGACAGCAGGTTGTCCACGACCTGGCCGAGCCGTTGCGGATCGCCGGAGCACTCGGGTGAGGAGCCCGCCTGCGCGCGCAGCTCGATGCTGCGCTTGCCGGCGGCGGGCCGAGCCGCCTCCACCGCCTGCTCGACGATCCGCCTCAGGTCGACCTCCTCCAGCTCCATCCTGAAGCTTCCCTCCTGGATCCGGACGAGGAGAAGCAGGTCGCCCACAAGCCTCATCTCGCGCTGGGCGTTGCGCCTGATCACGCTCAGGTGCTTGCGGCCCTGCTCCGTCAACCGGTCGGCCTCGCTCTCCGCGAGAAGCTCGCCGTATCCGATGATCGACGTCAGCGGCGTCCGCAGCTCGTGCGAGACGAGCCCAAAGAACTCATCCTTGGCCCGCTCCACCGCCTCCTCCGCCCGGCGCCGCCGTACGTAATTCCCAATCTGGTCGGTGATGGCCTTCAGCGTTCCGATCAGCTCCTCGTCCCGCTCGACGCGCCGGCGGTCGAAGAACTGAAATGCGCCGAACAGCTCGCCCGAGACGACGGTCGGAACCCATAGCTGTGTGCGAAGTCCGCCGAGCGCGGCTCGCTGACCGCTCGGCACGTCATCGGACACGCCGCCGTCGACCGCCCAGATGACCTCGAGCTGGCCTTCCCTCTGTTTCATCTCGGTTCCCTCCTCGGCCGGACTGACCGGAAGCCTCGTGGTGGGCGTCGTCCAGGTGCTCGTGCATTGCAGGCCTCCCTCGAAGGCCTCCCAGTACGCCGCGCAGAGCCAGGATCCGGCGCTGCCGATAACCGGCAGGATCGCCGGCCCGACCTCCTCGAGGTCCGGCACGTGAGAGAGCAGGCGGGTCGCCCCGTGCTGGGCGGTCAGGTAGCGCTCCCGCCGCCTGCGCTCGGAGATGTCGCGATGGATCGCGGCGCCGGCGACGATCCTGCCCGAGGCATTCGTGATCGGCGTAACCGTCACCGCGACCTCGACGAGTCGCCCGCCCTTGCCGACCCGATCGAACTCCGCGTTCTCGAACCGCTTGCCCTCTCGCAGCCGCGCCAGGAGTGGTCCGACGTCGTCCGGCTTATCGGGTGGGACGAAGTCGAACATGGACATCCGAAGGGCCTCCCGAGCCGAGTAGCCGTACACCTGCTCTGCCCCTGGGTTCCAGCTCGTGATCTGGCCGTCGAGCGTGAAGCTGACTATGGCGTCACCCGTCGACTCGATGATGCTGACCAGGCGGTTGCGCTCCTCCTCCTGGGTCTTGCGCTCGGTGATGTCGTGGCCGAAGACATGAAAGATCCACTCCCCTGACTCCCTCACCGCCGAGATCGCGATCTCGATCGGGAATTCGCGACCCTCTCGGGCCAACGCTCGGCTCTCGAAGCGACGGCCGATCATGCTCCAGTCGTCGTCCTCCAGAAACCGGCGCTTGCCCTCCCGATACAGCTCCCGTATTTGTGGCGGCATCGTGAGTTCGGCCAGGTCTTTGCCCATTGTCTCCTCGGCGCGCCAGCCGAACATCCGCTCCGCCACGGGGTTCCAGGCGAGGATCCGCCCGTCTGCGTCCATCGTGACCAGTGCATCGGTAGAGCTGTCGACAACCGTTCGCAACCGCTGTTCGCGGATGTCGACCGTCTGGTAGGCGAGGTGGAGGCGGCCGGCGCTCCAGCCAACCATGATCGCGGTTGGGAAGAAGACGGCAGCGCGGAACAGATACTCCAAGGCGCTGATGTGGACGTCCTTAGTGACAGCCCAGAGGACGGTGCTGCCCATCGCGGCCACCGCAAACCACAAGGCGGGCAGAAGACCGAGCTGGATGGCCACGAGCGTGATCGGGACTACCTGAAGCCCGAGGATCGCGTTGCCCTCGTCGGAGTTCTGCAGGCGCGCGATCAGGATCGCGGCGAACAGGACCCCGGCGATCGCCAGAACGACGGCCTTGCGCCGGCGGCTGCGCGGGATGACCACGGGACCGATCAGGTCAGCCCAGCGATTCAACTCCCATACCCTTTCCCGACTGCTTCCGATGCCCGGCGATAGGGCTAAGACTATGTGGCGAGGATCCGGTCCTTCTCGCGGCGGAACTCGTCGGCTTCGAGCACCCCGGACTCGCGGAGGCGGCCGAGTCGCTCCAGTGCTTCGAGGCGAGCGTCGGAGGCAATAGCTTCCTGAGCCTTCTCGGGAGCTTCCCGGCGCCGCCGGATGCTCCCACGAATGCGGGCGTGCCGGCCCTTCCAGCGCTCCACCGCCACGTCCCACGTCTCGCCGGGAAAGTCACCAAGCGCGCGATGCCGCAGCGCCTCATAGGCGGCGATCAACAGCGCAACGAGCACCAGCGAGGGCAGCAGGCGCCCGGTTCCTTCGGTTGGGTTCCACCAGAAGATGATGAGCACGATTACGGCGAGGATGGCGTAGCCCCACCGTCGCTCGCCGAGGACCGGCGTGATCTCGCGCCGAAGCTCTCGCGCGGGCGCGGTGTTGCCCGCCAGCCATGCCCAGATGAGAATGACGATCCCGTAGCCGATCATGGCCAGGCCCTCCCCTCGCAGCAGGGAGGTCCCGATCGTCCACACGGAGCCGACCGCCGGCTGCACGGCGTCAGTCTTGGCAAGAGTGTCGACCACGGCACCTCCGGCGATGGAGCGCGCCACGAGCACGAGGATCCCGACCGCGATGAAGCTGATCCCGCAGGCGCGAACGGCCTCGCGCCGCCACCCTCGAGCCAGGTAGATCGCCAGGGCGTAGAGGGCCAGCGCCAGGGCCGGGAGTGCCAGGGCCAGGTCCTCCAGGAGGTTGACCATGTTCTGGACGAAGGTCAGTTGGTTGGACCTCAGGAGCTCGATCTGAGCAGAGCCGGGCGGGAGCTTGTCCGAGACGTCGATCCCGGCGTTCTGCCCGATCTCGGTGACGAGATTCCCGAGATCGAGGGTCACAACGCCGTTGGTCGTGGACAACGTGTCGGTCCCGCCGTGGATCAGCGACAGGAAGAGCCTGTGGGCGCGGCGGTTGGCGTCCGCCCACAGTGCCTGGACGTTGGGGTTTTGAAGCGCGTCGAGCCCGGCCCGAGTCGCCAGCTGGTGAATTCCCCCGCTCGCGGGGCCCGCGAGGCCCTTGACTTCGTCCGGAAGGGCCTTCTCGAGCTTTTTCTCGACGTCCACCTTGGCGAAGAGCTGATCGATGAGGAACCCGTTCAGGGCTTGCTGGACGTCGTGGTCAGCCAGGAGCTCTGTACTGGTGCGAGTCCAGGTCTCGGTCTCCAGTAGCTGGCGCTTCGCCCAGACCGCGAAGACCGCGAAGAAGGCGATGACGCTCGCCAGCACGATGACCGCGATGGAGGTGCGCCTCAAGCGGGGTGGCTCAGGCATCGCGAAAAGCTTCGCGCCCCTGTCGGACGTCAGCTAGGGGTCAACCGGGCCGCGCGGGACCGGATACCTCGGGTTCCCGGCACGCAGCCGCTCCTCGAGGTGCTTCGCCTGGCCGGCGGCGACCGCCCTGGCCGCCCTGGCCTCGTCGAGCTCGATGCCTCTCTCCTCGGCGAGGTCGAGGAGACGCTGGCGCTCCGTGGTATCGGCGGCCCATTTGAGAAACGCCCAGGTCAGAACCGCGAGGCTCACGATCATGCCCTCGCCCATCATGATCGCGCCCGCGATCCCCTGGTCGGTGATCGGAGCGATGCCGTGGGCGGCGTCGCCGGCCTCGTAGGTGGGATAGAAGACAGTGCCCGACCAGATGAGGGCGTTGCCGAGCGCGGTCCCGACGAAGCGGACCCCGATGACGTAGATGACCTTCCAGCCCGCGTTGAACCAGGCGGGCGTGGGCAAGGGTCCGAGGACGGGCATCCACATCACGCAGCCGAAGAAGATGAACATCGCATGCTCGAGGCCGTGAATGGGGGCGCTCGTGAGGGTGGCCTCGTACAGGGTCGGTATGTGCCACACGTACAGGTCGATGGCCCACAGGGGAAGCGCGACTGCGGGGTGCGCCAGGACCCGCAGTCGGTCGAACGGCTTGATCGCGAGGATCGGCTGCAGGAGCGGACCGGTGAGCCCGAGCACCAGCAGAATCGCCGCGAGATCGCCGATCAGGAGGTGCTCCAGCATGTGCGGCCAGAACAGCTCGTCGGCAAGCTCGCCGAGCCCGACCAGCGATCCCGCGATCAGCAGGAGGCCCGACCCAAACGACGCCTGCCGCCACACGGAAACCGGCCGGCCGCGCTCCGCGAGATGAGCGGCCCGCCACCAGTAGAGGACCGCGGGGATCAGGAGAGGAAGGAGCTCGAACGGGGCGAATTCGGGCTCGAAGTGAGCTGACGGCACCGTCATCGGGGTTCAGCGAAGCACGATAGAGCCCGGGAGCGGCCGGACAGCCGAGGCGTGAACTTAGACAAGCCTTAATTACTACGAAGTGGCAGGTGCCATCCTTAGCGGCCATGCGACGAGTCGCACTGGCGTTGGTTCTCCTTGCGGCGAGCGTGGGCGTTGCGGCCTGCGGCGGATCGAGCTCCGATCCGGCCTCGACCGGGCAGACCTCCACGTCCGCCGACTACGCCGGCGCGATCGCGAACCCACCCAAGCCGGCTCCCCCGCTTCAGCTCCAGGACTCACTCGGCAAGCCGGTGAACATCGACGACTACCGGGGCAAGGCGGTCGTGGTCACGTTCATCTACGACCACTGCCCTGACATCTGCCCGCTGATCGTCTCCAATCTGCACGCCGCGCAGAACGAGCTTGGGCCGCAGGCCAAGGACATGCAGGTGATCGCGGTCTCCGTCGACCCCGAGGGCGATACGCCCAAGACGGTCAAGCAGTTCCTCGACGAGCACCAGATGACCGGCCGGATGGAGTACCTCATCGGCTCCAGGAAGGAGCTCGAAAAGGTCTGGAGCAATTGGAACATCGTCTCCAAGGACGACCCGAGCCGCAAGGACCCCGACGCCGTCGAGCACTCCGCGCTGGTCTACGGAATCTCGGGGAGCGGCAAGATCACGACTCTCTACCCGGCGAACTTCAAGCCGCAGCAGATCGTCCAGGACGTGCCAAAGCTCGCCGGCTCGTAATCACGCTCGATGACCCGCGGACTGGCAATCGGCCTGGCGCTGGTGGTTCTCCTCATCGGCGGCGTGGTCGCGGCCGAGGTGTTGACGGCCGGCAGCGGCTCCTCCGCCCGCCCAGCGCCCGAACTGCCGAGCCAGGTGCTTTCGGGAAAGCGCGTGGACCTGGCGTCGCTGCGCGGCAAACCAGCCGTCGTGAACTTCTGGGCGAGCTGGTGCGGGCCGTGCAAGGACGAGGCTCCCGAGCTCAAGCGCTTCTCGGAGAGCCTGGGCGACCGGGCCACGCTGGTCGGCGTGGACTGGGGCGATGCCGAGGACAACGCACGCGAGTTCATCGAGAAGTCAGGTTGGACCTACCCGATCCTTCGCGATCCGAGCCAGAAGGTCGGAACGGAGTATGGGCTGAACGGCCTGCCCACGACCTTCGTGCTCGACTCCGACGGCGACATCGTCGAGACGCTCCAGGGCCCGCAGACCGTGGAAACCCTGGAGCGGGCCCTCTCGGCGGCGCAGTAGGCGCCGAGTTACCGGTCGTCGCCTGGGATCAGGCGTCGACGTAAGTCCGCGCGCCGAATCGCACCGGCTTCCCCACGGGGACAGCCAGGACCGGCACGGTTGCCGTCTCGAGCTCGTAGCCGACCGAGGCACTCAGCGTGACGCGCCCGGGCAGGCCGCCCGCGGTCGAGCCCAGCACGAGCACGTCGCCGTGGTCGTCCTCGTCGGTGGTGGTCTCGGCGCCGAGGCTCGCGGCGAGCGAGCGGGCGGTCTCTGTCGCGGCGGGATCCCCATCCTCGAGGATGTTGATGCGCGCGACGCGATGGGGAAGCTGCGAGCGGAAATCCGCCGGCGCGACCGCGACCGCGGCCGGGCCGCCGTTCAGCAGGCGCTGGGCGGAGACACCTGGAGCGACGGCCCCCGGCGCCGTGCGGTAGTCGGAGCCGAACACGACGAGGTCGGCCTGCTCCCGGAGCGCCAGCTCCCGCAACCCGTCTCCTGTCGAGGCGTGGACGATCACGTGGCGCGGGACGTCGGGATTGCCCAGCAGCTGGGCGCCATGCTCGAGCAGCGACTCGGCCTCGCGCTCCTCGAGCGCCTCGCGGGCGCTGTCGGACTGCTGGGCGTGACGGACGTACGCGAGCGACAGCTCGGCGCCGCCGGTCGCGAGGAGCTGCCCCAGGGCGAGCGCGTCGCGGTCGTTGTCGGTGTCGTCGTAGGAAACGATGATTCTGGGGCTCATGGTCCTCACCTTCAGTCGCTTGCGCCGATCGAGTTCGCCGGAATGGTCGCCCAGTCCTGCAAGCAGTGCAAGTAATTCTTCTGATCCCCTCAATAAGGTTCACTTATGCTCAACCCACAGCGGTTGAAGATCTTCCGTGAGGTGGCCAGCCAAGGGTCATTCTCGGCAGCTGCTGAGAAGCTCTCCTACACCCAGTCCGCGGTCTCCCAGGCCGTCGCCGCGCTCGAGGCGGAGCTCGGGATCGCGCTGCTCGAGCGGAATCGGCGCGGCGCGCGTCCGACGAACGCCGGCGCGGCGCTCGTCGCGCACTCGGACGGCATCCTCGCGAGCTTGGACGCCGCAGAGGCCGAGGTCGCAGCGATCGCCGGCGTGCGCGGAGGCCGGCTCACAATGGCTTCGTTCCCCACGGCCGGGGCGACGATCGTCCCCCTTGCGGTGGCGACGTTCAGGGATGCGCACCCCGGTGTCGCCCTGACCCTCGCGGAGGGCGAGCCGGAGGAGATCGCGCCGCGGCTGCGGGCCGGCGAGTTCGATCTCGCGCTCCTGTTCGAGTTCGAGGGCGGCAGCGAGGGGCTCGGCACCGGGCTGCGCCGGATGGAGCTGCTGGAGGATCCGATGTACCTCGCGCTCCCCGACGAGCATCCCCTCGCCGACGCACCCCGGATCCGCCTGCAGGACCTGAGCGATCAGTCGTGGGTCCAGACGACGGCGGCCAGTCCGTGCGCGCGGCACGTCGTGCGCTCGTGCCACGCCGCGGGATTCGAGCCGACGGTCTCCTTCGAGACCGACGACTACCAAACCGTTCAGGGCCTAGTGGCCGCCGGCGTCGGGGTGGCGCTCATCCCCCAACTCGCGCTATCCACGGTGCGCGACGACATCGCGATTCGCGCCCTGCATCCCCGCGCACCGGTTCGGACAGTGCTCGCGGCGACCGCCCAGCGAGCGAGGACGTCGCCGGCCGCGGCCCGGATGCTCGAGGTCCTGGCCGAGGTCTCGCGGCGCTATGGCCGGGGGAAGATCTAGCCTCACGGCGACCGTTAACCTGATCCGCCCATGCCACTCGAGGGCCACTGGCGACGGATCAACACTCCGCTTCGGCGGTTGAGCACGCGAGAGCGAAACGTCGTCATCGCCGCGGTCGGAGTGACGCTGGCGGCGATAGTCGCCGTCGTGATCGTCACGCTTCCGCACTCGCGCGCGGCGCCCGCTCCCGGCTGCATCTACGCGATCGTCGCCGGCTTCACGGGCGCGGAGCCCGTCGACGCCTGCGGCGCCAGGGCGCGCCATATCTGTGACACGCGCACCCAGGAGGGCGATCCGGGCGCGGCCGCGATCCGCGAGAGCTGCCGCCAGGCGGGTCTTCTCTAACGCCACGCCGCCCTCGGTGGCCTTTCACGTCGAGATTCGCCGCGGCCGCCGGTGGGCGCGCGAGTTCAACCTGGGCGAGGACCGCCTGCGGCGAGAGATCCTTCAGCCATGGACCGCCGGCGCCCCGATCAACCTGGGCGACCGCGACTGGAATCCGGCCGAGTGCCGCCTGACGATCCTGCAGGGTCCGGAGCTCGACGGGCCCGCTCTCGCGTTCGGTCGCGGGTGGGGCCGCGCCGAGCGCACGGGGACGACGGTCACGGCGGAGCTGGTCGCGGACGCGGCGCGCGAGGCAATCACGATCGCAGTCCTCGGCGAGACGGAATCGGCGCGCGATGCGGTCGTTGCGGCACTGCGCAAGCAGGGGGTCCGCGCGGTGGACTGGCCTTCACCCGAACCGCCGGCGGCGCTCGTGCTGGCGATCGAGACTTCCGATCCACCGCGGACCTGGCTGTTCGAGGCCGGAGCCGCCGTCGGTGCCCTTTCGCGCCGGGCCGTTGTGGCGCGATTGGGCGATGCTGCGGCGCCCCCAGAGCTCGACGACCTCGTGAGCGTCGCGGCGGGTCCTGAGCTGGCGCCGGCCTTGGTCGAGGCGCTGGACAGGCTCCGCTCCGAATAGCGAAACGCCCCCGCCGGATGGCGGGGGCGTTTGCACGGTGCCGGTGCGCGGGCGGGATCAGCCCGGCGCTTCGGCGGGTCGTTCCCGCGGCGTCGCTGGAATGCCGGAGGGGAAGGCCAGCGACGGTACGTCGGACGGGTAGACCTCGTGACCGTGGACCGCGAGGTCGCCCTCCTCCATGTCCTTCTCGTCCATTCGGAGCGGGACGAACAGCTTCACGAGCTGCAGGAGGATGAATGTGCCGATCGCCGAGAAGCCGATCACCCACAGGGCGGTCAGCGCCTGCCAGCCGAGCAGGTGCCCACCGTCGCCGGAAATGAGCCCGGGGGCGGCTCCCATGGCCTCGTTGGCGAGGATGCCCGTCAGCAGGCCGCCCGCGACGCCCGCGAACCCGTGCGTATAGACGACGCCAAGGGTGTCGTCCACGTTGCGGAACGGGGCCGTGCGGCTCAGGTAGTTGAGCGCGAAGTACACGATGGTCGCGGCGGTGACGCCGATGACGATCGCCCCCCAGCCGTTGACGTAACCGGCCGCGGGCGTGATCGCCACGAGCCCGGTGATCATCCCGTTGACGCTCGAGATGAGGCTCGGCTTCTGCCCGGTGAGGTAGTCCCACCCCACCCACACCAGGAACGCCACGGCGGTGCACAGGTTCGTGTTGAGGACCGAGGCCGCGGCGACGTCGTTCGCCGCGTACATGTCGCCCCCGTTGAAGCCATTCCAGCCCATCCACAGCAGGCCGGCGCCGACCGCCACCATCGCCAGGTTGTTCGGTGCGTCGACCTCACGGTCGCGCTGGAGACGCGGCCCGATGACCGCTGCCGCGACGAACCCCGACACGCCGGCGGCGAGATGGATGACGTAGCCGCCCGAGTAGTCGAGCGCGCCGTGCTGGGCGAAGAAACCACCACCCCAGATCAGGAACGCGTTGACCGTGTAGATCAGGCTCGACCAGAGGAGCACGAACGGCACCCAGGCCTTGAAGTTGATTCGGCCGAGCACCGAGCCGAGCATCAGGATCGGTGTGATCCCCGCGAAGACGAGCTGGAAGTACGCCAGCGTCGACTGCGGGAACGCCACCTTCCCGACCAGCGGGATGTTCCCCTGGTGCAGTAGCGAAGAGCTGTCGAGGATCGGGCCCGGGTGTCCCCACATGTTCGCGAAGAATCCGCTGTCGGCGCCGAAGATGTGCATCGGCGACCCGAACCCCATCTTGTAGCCCCACAGCACCCACATCACCAGCACGACGGCGAACGCGACGAACGCCATCATCATCGAGTTGACGGACCAGCGCTTCTGCATGACGCCGCCGTAGAGCACGACCAGGCCCGGCACGCTCATGAGGCCCACCAGCGTCGCGGCGGTGAGCTGCCAAGCGTTATCGCCTGCACTCAACCAGTGCATTTCAGAGACTCTTCCTTTCCGATCACCAGGTCAGCCAGAGCTTCCTTCTGGCTCGAACAACCACGTAAACGGCCGGCCGCTACGCGGCTGGCCGATGTCGCGGGTCAGGTTCTCGGATCGGATGAGGTTCGGCTATCGACACAGGGCCAATCTCGGGACCCGCGTTTTCGCCACTTGGTCGAAAGCACCCGCATCCGGGCACGGCCAATACGCCGGTGGCGGGCAGGAGCCCGGCCGCCGGCCGTGAAGCTGAGTGGGTGCTCAGGCGGAGGTGTGCGTGCCTAGGCGGCGCGCCACGCGGCGAGCGTCCCGTCGCGGGCGAGCCGCTTCAGACCACGCGCCTCGAGCTGACGGGCTCGCTCCTGCGAGACACCGACCTCCCGCGCGACCTCGCGCAGCGAGGCCTCGGGGGTGCCGCCGGTGCCGAAGCGAAGCTCGATCACGCGCCGCTCGTCCTCGGGGAGCGTCGCCAGTGCGGCCTTCACCGCCTGATCCTGCTCACGCTCGTCGACCTCGGCCTCAACGCTCTCGGAGGCTTCGGCTCGGAACTCGCCCAGGGTCGTGTCGCCGTCCTCGCCCACCGGCGCGTCGAGGCTGGTGGTGACGCGGGTGAGGTCGCGAACGGCCTTCACCTCGTCGAGCGGAAGCTTGCCTCGCTGGGCGATCTCCTCCTCGGTCGGCTCGCGGTTGAGCGTCGCGCTGAGCTCTGACTCGATGCGGTTGACCGTGCGCTCGCGCTGCGCGATGTGAGCGGGAATGCGAACCGGGCGGCCCGTGTTGTCCAGGCCGCGCTGGATCGCCTGCTTGATCCACAGGACCGCGTAGGTGGAGAACTTGTAGCCGCGCCGATAGTCGAACTTCTCGGCTGCGCGAATCAGCCCGAGCATCGCCTCCTGGACCAGGTCCTGCATGGAGAGACCGTGGCCCTGGTAGCGCCGGGCGAACTTGATGACCAGGCGAAGGTTGGAGTTGATGAGCCGCTCCTTGGCGGCGAGGTCGCCCTTCTCGATGCGCTGCGCGAGCTCGACCTCCTCCTCACGAGTGAGCAGTGGGTATCGGCTCGCCTGATTCAGGAAGAGCTGGAAGCTGTCGGTGGTCTCGGTGGCGGCAGCGTGATCTGCGCCGCGCCGCTCGGGGTGCTCGGCGATCGGCGTGCGTGGTGCATGCTCGCCGCGTCGTCGGTGGTTGTCGTTGCGCTGGGTCTCAGCGCCTCTGGATCTAGGCATTCGTCTCCTTCTCGGTGAAATCCCTGCCCGGGACCGCCGCGATACTTACGCCAGACTCCACCTGGCGTTACTCCGCTTCAAAAAGTATAGCAATGGTTGCTCAATCAAGCAACCACGCGGACACCGTGCTGAACCGGGGGCCTGGAAGTATCGCCGACGCGGGTCAAGGACACCTTAAGACGCCGCGTTACCCGGTTCGCGCGGCCTCTAGCAGCGATCACCGTCAGCCTCGTGACCGGTGCTCACCACGCGTGGTTACAATTCTTAACGAGATGGTTAAGGATGATTCGCTCGACGCCACCTTCGGCGCCCTCTCGGACCCGACGCGACGCGCGATCGTCGAGCGGCTGACAAAGGGGGAAGTCTCGGTAGGGGAGCTCGCCGAACCCTTCGATATGTCGCTGCCGGCTATCTCCAAGCACCTGACCGTGCTCGAGCGGGCAGGGCTCGTCGAGCGCACCAAGGAGGGCCGCACCCGCCGCTGCCGCCTTCACGAGGGGCCCATGCGGGACGCCCTCGAGTGGATCGCGAGCTATGGGCGGTTCTGGGAGGGGCAGCTCGATTCCCTGGAGCGTTTCCTCGCCGAGTCGAAGGGTGGGCGCGGGTCGTGAGCACGCCCGAGCAGCCGTGGGCCGACTCCCAGGGGGACGCCGCCGCGGCGCCGTCCGCCGCAGTTCACGTGACGCGGGAACTGGCGGCTCCGCGCAACGATGTCTTTCGCGCCTGGACGCAACCCGACCTGTTCGCGCGCTGGTTCACGCCGCCCGGCAACTCCTCGGTTACCGCCGAGTTGGACGTGCGCCCGGGCGGTGACTACCGGATCAAGCTCGAGCGGACTCAGCTCGTGCCAGGCACGAGCTACATCGTGGGCCGCTATCTCGAGGTCGACCCGCCGGAGCGGCTCGTGTTCACGTTCGGTTGGGAGGACCCCCCGCCGATGGCGGGTATCGAGGCGCTCGAGACCCTCGATAGCCGCGTCACCGTGCAGTTTCGCGATCGCGGGGAATCGACCGAGATCAGCATCACGCACGAGCGGCTGGAGACCGCGGAGCTCCGCGGCTTTCATCGCTGGGGCTGGGAGACCACGCTCGAGCAGCTGGCCGGCGTCGTCTGACGCAGCTCGGGGCGGCGAGTCGTAACCGGCGCCCTGGCTCGATAGATGATCTACAGTTAACCTTATGGTTAATCATCTGCTCGAACGCAACGAGCTCATAGGGGATCCGCAGGCGACCGAAGGGAGTGCGCGGACGCCGGTCCTTTGGCATCTCAAGGTCTCGCACTACAACGAAAAGGCGCGCTGGGCACTCGACTTCAAGCGGATCCCGCATATCCGTCGCGCGGCGATCCCGGGCAGGCACGCGAAGGTCGCGAGAGGCCTTGGCGCGGGAACGACGTTTCCCGTGCTCGAGCTGGACGGGGAGGTCATCGGCGATTCGACGCTGATCATCCAGGAACTCGAGGGCCGCTACCCGGAGCCGCCGCTGTACCCGGATGACGCCGCGGAGCAGCGCCGGGCACTTGCGATCGAGGACTTCTTCGACGAGGAGCTCGGTCCGTACCTGCGCCTGTTGGTGCTCCAGCACATGCTGCCGGCTCCAGCATTACTCCTCGGTGCGTTCACGCCCGACCTGAGCATCCCGCGTCGTTTGACCGCCCGCGCGATCTACCCGCTGATTCGACGTGGGATTGCCCGCGACTTCGGAATCGACAGTGCCGGCGTGGAGCGGGCGTGGCAGAAGTGCCATCGCGCCTGCGAGCGCTTCGCCGCTGAGCTTGGGCCGAGCGGATACCTCGTGGGTGAGCGTTTCACGGTCGCGGACTTAACCGTGGCCGCTCTCCTCTCACCGGTGGTCGCACCACGGGAATTCCCCTATCCGCAGCCGCAGCGAGACCATCCTCGCCTGGCGGACCTGCGCCGGATGCTCGACGATCGCGGCGCCCTCGCGTGGACCCGGTGGATCTACGAGCACCACAGGCCCCGGTCGATGGCGGTCGTCGGATGACACCGAGGCGGCGCCGTCGGCAGATTGGCTGCGCCCGATGAGCATGGCGGTCGTTATCGGCTTCATGGCGGTTCTCGTGTTGTTCGCGCTGATCGCAGCGCTCCTGCCGCGCCCGAGCCGCGAGTGCCCCAAGTGCGGCCACCGCGTCCCGCTGACGGCCCCTCGGTGCCGCCGGTGCAAGTACCAGTTCGCGCCCGACGGATCGCTTCCCCGCTACATGCGGTAGGACGCGCGTCATCAGGCAGGTTCCTGCGACTCCCCCGCAGGCGCTCACGAGCGAAGGCCCGCGCGGTTCGCGGCCTCACCGGCTCGGCCGGAGCGGTGGGCGTCGATCAGCTCGCGCCAAGAGCCGAACCGCTGCCGCACGGTGCTGGCGTGGGGGTGCTCGGTCGTCGCGCGGTTCCAGTCGCGTTCCTCTGGAAGCCGTGCGTGGCGATCCTCGAAGGAAGCTACGGCCTCGAGGATCTCCTCGGCCTGCCATCGGCGGCGGCGGGGTCCGTATCCTGCCGCGGTCAAGGCGGCGGCGAGAGAGCCGAAGTGGTGGCGGACGGTGCCTGGTGCCGGCATGTCAGGACGCTTCAGATCCTCGGTCATCGGCGGTCTTCCGGCCTCGATGCCAAGGCGCTTGAACGCCTGAACGATTGACGGACGGTCCCAGCCGAGGCGGTTGGCGGATTGGCCTGCCGCTTCGAGCGCCGCCGTCCAGCTGCCGAAGTGGGTTCGGACCGTCACGCCGCTCGGCCAGCGTGGGTATTCGCGCGCCCACTTCCTTCGTGGATCACTGCTCGGCGACCACTCCTCCGCCCGCGGGCTCCTGCCCGTCTCCTCGGTCCAGGCGCGGATCGCGTGCAGGATCTGGGCGCGGGTGAAGCGGGGCTTTGCCGCATGCCGGGCCGCGCATCTGGGACACCGGACGGCCGTGATGACCGGGGTTCCGCAATCCTCACACTCCCCGGCCGTGAGGTACGCCCGCGCTGTTCGGGGTGAGACCTCGAGGATGTCGGCGATGTGCCGGGTCGCCATGCCGTCCCGGGACAGTCGCTGCGCCGCGAATACGCGGGCGGTTCGCCCTTCCCCCGGCGCGATCTGACGGTGGGGTTTCAGGCCCGCGGCGCTCAGTGCTGTGGACCAGCGACCGAAGTGGCTACATACGGTTGCGGTGCTGGGCCAGCGGGGATATCGGTGCTTCCACAGGCGGACTCTGGCCGTGGTCATACCTCGTCCGGCAACGCTCCCCGGCGCCCACTCGTAGGAGCGCGGGGGTGAGCTGGTATAGGCGCTCCAGTCCCGGAGAGCCGCGATGATGCGATCGCGGTCCCAGGTGCCCCGGGGCGACCAGTGCTCGCGATGAGCGTAGGCGCGCTCGTCGGGCATCCGCGACCCGGACGCAGCCGGCTCGTCGGACGCGCGGAGCTCTGGAACCGCGAGGGTGCTCACACGCGATCGTGGAAGCGCGCTCCAGGCATCCGCGCCACGCTCCCGGGCCTCACCTTCCGGCGCCCGTCAGCCGGATATCGCCGGCGCCGTCGTCAGCCTGACATCGACCGGCGCCCGGCGTAACCCTGGGCCGCCGCACGCCTGGGCGATCGCGGCCGGATCGGCGCTCGGGCTGACGTTTCCCTCGACAACCGCGGAGCCGCCCGTGGCGCCGTCGGCCTTGAGCGTCAGCGCGGGTCCAGCGCGGACCTCGCTGTAGGTGAAGCGGATGCGCCGGCGGCCGAAGGCCAGATAGCCCGCACCCTTTCCGCGGCCGGCACCGCAGGATTCGAGCCCGTGGCTTCGGACTCTGGCCTTGACCACCCGGCCACGGATGGACTGCTCACGGCCATGGGCGCCGGTCAGCGTCCCGGAGCATCTGCCTCGCAGCCTGCCGCGAACCCGCCCATTCTGGGGCGAGTTCGTGAGCGGAGGCTTGAAACGCACGTGCCCGGAGAGTTGGCAGCTCCCGCTGAAAGTGGGATTGCTCGTGCGCAGTGACTCCCGATCGGAGGGAGAGGTATCGCGGAAGGCGACGATCGATCCCGATCCGTCCATCTGGGAGGTGTCTATCCCGGGGATGGGTTGCGCCGGCGATGGTGGGCCGATGCCAATCGCGACGTAGACGGCGCGTCCCGCCACCGAGATGCCACCAAAGGTGGGATGGCCGAGTGGGATCTTGGACAGGACCTTGCCCGTGGCGGCGTCGCGCGCGGTGAGGAACCCGTCGGAGTCGGCGCTGTAGGCGACGCCGTTGCCCAACGCCACCGGGCTGAAGTGGAGAGTGCCGGTGTCGAAGGAGTTCCACTGAATTGAGCCACCACGCCCGAGGGCGAACACCTGGC
Source organism: Solirubrobacterales bacterium (assembly GCA_045805825.1). Classification (GTDB taxonomy): domain Bacteria; phylum Actinomycetota; class Thermoleophilia; order Solirubrobacterales; family 70-9; genus AC-56. The sequence goes on along the minus strand of JBJMKM010000029.1, from coordinate 2,932 downwards.
CGTCGATGGCGTCGCTGCCGTAGATCCTCGCGCCGTCGTAGGCGGTCGAGTTGATCCCGCCGTCGAACTGCGAGCCGGGGCCGACCGCCTTGTGCCAGACCGGTCGCATCGTGGCGCGGTCGAGCGCCCAGTAGGTGCCGCTCTTCTGCCCTTCGCCCACAAGCCGCCGGCCATCACGGCCGCGGATCAGGTTCGGCGAGGCCCCGAAGTCGTAGTCGGGCCCGCCCGTGGGGTCGTCAGCCTCCCAGACGTCTCCCGGGATGCTCTGGAAGTGGCCGAGGATTCGGCCGCTCGACGCGCTCAGGACGAGCATCGCGTCCGTCGTGCCGGCCGCCGGGCGGTGATAGGCGTTTCCCGTGCCGACATAGAGGCGCCCGGTCGAGCTGTCGATCGCCGGCGTGCTCCACACGGCGCCGCCGTCGTGGCCGGGCGGAACCGTAAACGTCTGCCAGCGGCGTTTGCCGGTCGCCTCGCGGAGCGCGACCACGCTGCCGCGCGCGGTGCTCTCGTCGTTGCCGGGTCCGGAGGTGCCGATGTACACGGTGCCTCGCCAGTAGGTGGGACTGCCGAAGACGTCGGAGCCGGGCTGTCGTGTCAATACCCGATTCCAACGAACGGCGCCGGTGCGCAGCGACAGAGCGAGGAGCCGCGGAGCCCCTGGGTGCGCGACCGGCACGAACACCGTCGGGCCACCGGGGGCATCGGGGTCGATCGCGGCCGTCCCGTTGATCGGCTGTCCGACGTCGCGCGACCAGCGCGTCTTCCCGGTCGCCGGATCGAGGGCGTAGATCGAGCCGAGATTGGTGCCCGCCACAAGCATCCCGCCGGCCACCACGGGTGTGCCGGTGAAATCGCCGTTGGAGGAGTCGAACGTCCACGCCCGCTGGAGGGACTGAACCTGGCTCCTCGCCGGCCCCGCTGAATCGGCGCTGCGGGAATTCGCGATGTCGTGGCCGTAGATCGGCCATGCGGCCATGGCCGGACCACAGGCGAGGGCGGCGATGAGGGCAAGGGAGGCGGCGAACGAGCTGAATGTGATTATGATGCGGGTCATAGGAGCGGCGACCCTACTATGACGAGCGTCAGAGTGCAACCGACAACCGACGGGCCCGGACCGCGCGAGCGAATGGTCCAGAGCGCCCTGATCCTGATGGGCGAGCGTGGCATCGAGGCGACCTCGTTCTCGCAGGTGATCGAGCACTCGGGCGCCCCGCGCGGCTCGATCTACCACCACTTTCCCGGCGGCAAGGCGCAACTCGTCGAGGAGGCAACGCGCTACGCGGGGGACGCGGTCGCGATGTTGCTCGCCGACGCGGTCAAGAAGGCCGACGATCCCGTCGCGGCCGTCGACACCATCGTGGAGTTCTGGCGCACCGTCATGTACGACAGCGACTTCGCGGCAGGGTGCCCAGTGATCGCCGCCACGCTCGAGGGCGATCACTCGCCTGCCGCGCGCGCTGCGGCCAAGGAGGTGTTCGAGCGCTGGGAGGAGCTGTACGCCGAGATGCTGCAGCGCGCCGGCGTGCCCGAGGACCGGGCGCGATCGCTGGGTTCGATCGCGATCTCCGCGGTTGAGGGCGCAGTCATCCTCTCCCGGGCCGAGGGCTCGAACGCTCCACTCGAACGTGTCTCAGACGAGCTCCACCGGTTGTTTCACGATGCCATCGACGACGCCGCGACGTGATGGTCGAACCGCAGATGCCTCAATGACCGTCGCCAGCCCCCCAGCCAACGCCTCGAATGCGGAGTTGGTCCGCTGGGCGTTCGAGATGCTGAATCAGCATGACGTCTCGCCGCTCAGGCGCTTCTGGAGCGACGACACCGTCGAGCGGTTTCCGGATCGCACCTGCCGCGGGGCCGATGAGATCGCCCGCTACTTCGAGGACGCGTTCGCCGCGATCGCGGACTTCCACATGGAGGTACGTGCCATCGCCGAACAGGGTGAGGACGTATTCGTTCATTGGCGGCTGACCGGCGTCCACGATGGACCGCTGCTTGGCATCGAGCCGACTCACAAGCCGCTGGCGATCGACGGCATGGACCACTTCGTTGTCCGCGATGGCCAGGTGATCTCCAACTTCGTGATCTTCGATCAGATGCAGTACGCCCGGCAGATCGGCATGATGCCCGCCGACGGCTCAAGCGCCGACAAGGCGGTCAAGACCGCTTTCAACGCGCGAACGAAGCTCGCCGCGAAGCTCAAGCGCTGAGCGGCATTCAGCTCAGGCGAGGGCCGGTTGCCCCGCCGCCGGTACTACGACTAACTAGCCGCAGCCGGTGTTGTTGCCGCAGCTCGAGCACGTGTAGCACGAGCCCGTCCGCTGCATCATGCCGCCGCACTGCTCGCACGCCGGGCCCAGGTCGGAGCCCGACATCCTCGCCGGGATCACCGGCGGGGTGTCGGTGAGCGCAGCTGTCGCCGGCACCGAGCCGCCGTTCGCGGGCGCCTCGGCCGCGTGGCCGTTGCCGTTCCCGTGGCCGTTGCCGCCGCCGTTTTGCTCCTCGAACAGCGACTGCTGGGCCTCCTTGCGGGCGCGCACCTCCTGGGTCAGGATCCCGAGGTCCTCGAGCTCGTCGATGTCCTCGATGAAGCGGCTCGCGAGCCAGCGCATGATGTAGTCGGGCATCGACTTGGCGAACGGGATCTCCGGGTTGCGGGTGATCCCCTCCGGCTCGAAGCGCATGTAGCTGAACTTCTTCACGTAGTCCTCGAGCGGGACGCCGTACTGGAGGCCCATCGAGATCGCCGTCGCGAAGGCATTCATCATGCCCTTGATCGTCGAGCCCTCCTTGCCGATGTCGGTGAGGAAGATCTCGCCGACCGAGCCGTCCTCGTACTTGCCGGCGGTGATGTAGCCCTCGTGCATGCCGATCGAGAACTTGTGGGTGATCGACTCGCGCTCGCGCGGCATCCGGTGGCGCTTCGGCGCCG